>CAYMFW010000095.1:0-18621 GCA_964389785.1 uncultured Planctomycetota bacterium | reverse complement strand
GGGTTGGGGGATCTCCTGAGCGGGTTCTGGGTTCGACCGCGTCCGCCGTCAGGCGGACCTTTCCTTGCGCGATCGAGCCCTGCCTCGGAGACGCCCAGTCTCCTATGGGCGCCGAGAATGAGCGAAGGAGATCCCCTCTGCCCGGCGAAGCAGCCTCTCGACGCCCGACATTACATCCTCCACCTCAACCGCCTCCATGCACACGCGCCGTCCGCACCTCATGTCCCGGCACGGACTGCAGTCGGTGTTCTTCATCACTATCTCGTGAAGGGAGTACGGACCGGGCTCGTTCTCGACCGGGTCCGTCGGCCCGAATATCGCAAGCACCGGGGTGCCGGCGATGGTGGCGATGTGCGCGGCCCCGGTGTCCGAGCCGATGTACATATCGCTCCGGCAGAGCAGGTAACCCAGCTCCAGCGGCGTCTCCGTCCGCGGGGCGAGGTGAACCGTTTCCTTCGCCGCCGCGGCGATCGCTTTCACCTGCTCGTGCTCCTCCGGCGCCCAGGTGAGCATCACCCTGCCGGCGAGCTTTCTCACCAGCGCGTCGGCCAGCGCGGCATACCGGTCTCCCGGCCACCTCTTGTAAGTCGCGCGGGGCTTGGTTCCCTGGTGGATCGCGAATACCGGCCCGTCCCCCGGCAGGTTCTCGAAGAACGACAACAGCTCCTCCGGCACCGGGTCAGGCCCATGGAGCAGGTTGGCCGGATTCGGCTCCTTCCCGCCCAGATACTCGGCCATCGCCATGTTCCTGGTGTACCGGCACAGCTTGCCCTCGGGAACGGACACCGTCTCCGTATAGGCAAACTGGCTTCGCTCCTTCGTTCCGGCCCTGACGTAGCCGACTTTCCTCTTCGCTCTCGCGGCCCGGCATATCAGCCCGCTCTTCAGCAGGCCGTGGAAATCGGCAACGATGTCGTACTCCTCCTTCCGCAGCTCCTTGACGAACGACGCCATTTTCCCTAACGCGGTCACCGATTTCGGAAACACCATCACCCTCTCGAGCGCCGGGTGCCCCCTCAGAAAGGACGCCCCGAGCCCTTCCGTCACCCAGGTGATCTTCGCCTCGGGATACGCCTCCGACAGCGACACCACGGCGGGCAACGTCCGCACCACGTCGCCCAGCGCGCTCAGGCGTATCACCAGCATATTGTCGACTTTCCTGCAATCATCCATGACGAGATGATAGGGAATCCCCCTTCCCCGCGCAAGGCACTCGTTAATCCTTGCACTTCGGCCCCTCCAGACGTTAGAATGCGCGCGATCGAGGTGGTTCTTTATTGTAACCTGGTGATTTTTCGGGCCTTGCGTTGAAATGACGAAGAACCGGGGAGGGAATTCGAGCGGGGAGCGCGCGTTCGCCGAAGAGGAGCTCCTGAAGACCAGGGACATACTGGAGAAGACGGGAATCTCCCGCCAGATGCTCCAGCAGTACATCGTGATGGGCCTCGTGAAGGAAAAGGAGAAAACCAGCGGCGGTCACCGCAGATTCGGGAGAGAAACCATCAAGAAGATAGAGATCATCCAACGGCTCAACAGGTCGGGCTACACGCTGCGCGACATTCGCGAATCGTTCAAGACCGGCATGAGGTAGCACACCATGGTACTGGTCATAGACAACTACGACTCCTTCACCTACAACCTGGTCCAGGCGATCGGGGTGCTCGAGTACGACCTTGAGGTGTACCGGAACGACAAGATCACCGTGAAGGAGGCGGTCGCGAAAGAGCCGGACAGCCTCATCATCTCTCCAGGGCCGTGCACCCCCAGGGAGACAGGCGTGGCGAACGACCTGATCAAGACGTTCGCCGGGAAGATACCGATCCTCGGAGTCTGTCTTGGACATCAGTGCATCGCGTACAGTTTCGGGGCGGAGATCATCCGGGCCGACCGGCTGATGCACGGGAAGACGTCCATGATCGAACACGACTCGGAGACGGTGTACCGGGGGGTGCAAAACCCGTTCGAGGCGGCTCGATACCACTCACTGGTCGCGGACGTCAAGACGCTCCCCGACTGTTTCGAAATCACCGCGCGCTCGGCCGACCAGGGCGAGCTGATGGGGATTCGGCACAAGGAGTACGTCATCGAAGGATTGCAGTTCCACCCGGAATCGTTCCTGACCGAGGAAGGCCCCAGGATCCTGTCGAACTTCCTTGAACTCACCGGCGGAGTGCGCTCCGACGGGAGGTAGCCGGTGCTGAGGAAAATTTTCACCTCTCTCTTCGTGCTCCTGGTGCTGGCCGCCGCAACGGTCGCCGTGCTCGCCCAGGCCGACATGATGACCATCCCGTGGGCCGCCATGGAAGAATTCCTCACCGACCGCGGAAACCTGTGCGTCATGGTCATCGCGGCCGCCGGCGCGCTCGTAGTCATTGTCCTGACGATCATCATCAGCTCGCACCGGGCCCACAGGAAGCAGGCGGTGCCCGAGCCGTCGGAACTGGACAGGAAGGTGCTGGCCGAGATGGACGAGCCGATCCCCGAGGCGGCGCCGCCGGTCTTCGAAGAGACGGGCGAATCCGAAGACCGGCCAGTCGAGCCGGAAGACTCCGAGGGCGCGGAAGCACTCGCCGCGCAGCAGCCGGAGGAAGAAAAGGAGGGGTCCGAGGAGGAACTCGGGGACGTGGAAGATGAAATGGAGGAAGAGCCCGTCGCGACGGCGTCCGGCTTTTCCCTGAAGCGCCTTCGGAAGATCGCCTTCATCGCGCTTCTCTGCTTCGCCGCCCTTCTGATAGGGATTCGATTCATCGCCGAGCCGATTCTGAAACATAGGGTCCTCAGCATGATAGGAACCCGCCTGAAGGCCTCTCTCGAGATCGGGAGGTCCCGGGTGAGCATTCTCCGGGGAACCATCCAGGCGGAGGACATCACGCTGACCGCCCCGCCCGACTACAAGGAACCGATCACCGGCAGAATCGGGCGCGCCAACATCAAGATGAGCCCGCTGGCTATCCTCTTCGGCACATGCAAGATACATCACGTCGAACTGTGGGACCTCGACCTGCGCATCGAGATACAGGACCAGGGCGTGAACCTCGACACGCTGTTCCAGAACTGGGTGGAGGCCCGCGAAGATGTCAAGGGCGCGTCGATGCCTCCTCCTGTCGAGATCAAGAACACGGTATTCCACAACGCCAAGGTGTCCATCGTGGACGCGGACCGGGCGCGCCTGGTGTTCGACAAGGCGGAGATCGAGGCGGAGAACCTCACTCTGTTCAAGGGTCTGCCTTTCGCGGTGAAGGTGAAGTCAGAGTCCACCTTCGAGGGAGAAAAGGGCAGGGGCACCCTCCGCGTGAAGGGAACGGTCGGGCCGATAAGGAAGACGATCAACCTCGACCTCGCGCTCGAGGGAAAGAAGATCGACGTCCGCGACCTGGAGGTCTACCTCGGCAACATCTCAACCGCGATCGGCGGACACATCGCCAGCCTCGACGGAAAGTTCGTGTGCAACAGGGACCAGCTCGACGGCACCAACCTGGTCATCAAGTCGAGCGGCGGGGAGGTGTACGCGGTCGAGCTGGTCGGCCCGATATCCGACCCGAAGATGTCGGGACCGTCCACGGTGGTCAATATACTGCTTCAGCCGATCCAGAAAGCGATGAGATTTCTCCGGAAGATATTCCGAGTGGAGAAGCACGACAGCAGGGATCCCCTCAGAGACCGGGACGGAGAGAGAGACCGGAACCGCTAGCAGATCCCGTCGCTGAACGAGCCCTCCTTTTCCTCCGCCGGAGGCTCCTCCGCGTCCGGCTCATTCCCTTCGGAGCCGGCGGGGGGCATATCCTCCAACGGCGGCGGCGGCTCTTCCATCGCCGGCGGCTCCTCCGCCCGAGGCGGAGGGGGCGGCTCGTCGGCCAGCTCGGCGAGGGGCGCCGACACCTCGATGGCCTCACGATAGGCGCTCACGATCCTGTCCTGCATCATGCGGCGGCATTCCGCGTTGATTGGATGAGCGATGTCCGAATAGAGGGAAGCCTGACCGGCGCCCCTCTGGCTGTCGGGAAGCCTCGCCCCGCACGAGCTGCAGTACGAGGATCCCATCGGGTTCTTGCGGCTGCAGCTCCCGCATTTCTCGGAAAGCTTGCGGCTGGGCATGGCGATGAACTCGCCTTTTTCTCCCTCGATCACCTTGATGTCTTTCACGACGAAGCAGTCATCGAACGTGACGCTGCAGAACGCCTTCACCTTCTGCCGCGTGCCTTCTACCAATCTCACCTTGACGTCGGTAATCTCCATCGTTAGCCTCCCGTGCCTCCGCGCTGCAGGGCTTTCACTACAAAGATATCTCCCATGTTGCCGTCAATTCTTCCGGCAAGGACCTCCGCTTCCCCTCTGTTCCTGCACAGCCAAAAAAAACCGGAGCCGGTGCCCGTCAAGGCCGCCGCTCCGTAGTGCCCTACACACTCGTCATATGTCCACGAGACTCCCGGATAGAGACGGAATACCTCTTCCGCGAAACCGTTGAAGACTGCCCCTGTAACCGCACTGAAGTCTCCCCTCAGAAGTCCCTCTACCATAGTATGACACCCGCTCTCCACCCGTGTCAACACTTCCTCGGATTTACCCCCGAAATCGCTCTCACGGTACACACGTGCCGTGGACACCGATATCGGGGGGCAGAGCACCACCAGCCACATTTCGAGTCCGCCGGGCAGCGGCTCGACCAGTTCCCCCCTGCCCCGGCAGACGGCGCTCCCGCCGTGGAGGAAGAACGGAACGTCCGACCCCGCAGCGACGGCAATCTCGCTCAGCCGCTCCGGGGGGAGGGGATCGTCCCACAGCGCGCTCATGCCGCGCAGCACCGCGGCCGCGTCGCTGCTGCCTCCGCCCATCCCGCTCCCGGCCGGTATTCGCTTCTCGATTTCCACCCTCACTCCCCCGCCCATGTGGATCTCGGAGAGCATCGCTTCGGCAACACGGTATGCGATATTGTCCTTACCCGAAGGAATGCCGCCCCCCCGGCATATCACCTCGATGCCGGTGCCCCGCCGGGTGACCGTGACGACGTCGTGCAGGCTTATCGCCTGCATCACGGTGAGAATGTCATGGTAGCCGTCGGGGCGTTTGCCGAGGATCTCTATGAACAGATTGACCTTGGCGGGGGCGAGGACCCTCGCCGTGCTTCCGGAGACCTCGACGCCGCCGCTCATCATGCCCTGTTGCGCTCCCCATCCGCCCCGTATAGAATGAATTCGCTATGTTTCAACTGTTCAATGATATATCTTCGTTTGTCTGCCATCAAGACTCTACGAGGACGCTCCGGCTGGGGTCCAGGCTGCTGCCGCTGTGCGCCCGGTGCACCGGCATATACGCATCCTTCCTGTTCACCTGGATTACCCTCCAGCTCATCCCCGCAACGAAACGATGGGTGCTGAACCGTCCCCTGGAGGCGGTGCCGGGCGCGCTCGCCCTGGCGACGGGCGTCATCCTCGCGGCGGCCGAGGCGAAGGAGCTCTTCGTCCTTCCGCTGGCGGCCCGGGTCCCGGTCGGGGCGCTGGCGGGGACCGGCCTGGCGCTGACACTCAGACCGCTCTTCAACCAGCTGGTGTCACAGGAAACCAGGGGACGAAAGGCGAATCTCATCGCGCTCGCGGCCGCCGGTGCGTGCCTTATCACGGTGACGCTTCTATCCCTGCTGGACAGCAGGCTCACCTACTGGGTGCTCGGGTACGCGTCCGTGCTCGGAATAGTGCTTCTCTATATCGTAGCGAACCTCAACGTCGCGTCGCTGGCGCTGAATGGAAGCAGGGGGCACGTCACCAGGACGAGGATCGTCAATCTCGGGCTCTTCACGCTGGGGCTGATACTCGCGGAGGTCCTTCTCATCTCCGTCCTGAAAAGAGCAGTCCTGCCGTGGCTGCGATCATAATCAGGACGAAGAGCGCGGAGAGATCCTTTTCCCGAACTCGCTTCTCCGGCCGGAGAGTCTCCTCCCCACCCTCTATCACGCCCTCTTTCGTTCGCAGGTCCGACTCCCCCGCCGCCAGGATACCCTCCGCGCGGTAGCGCGTCGCTGCCCGGCCGAAGAAGTTGTACCAGAAGATCGGGAACGACTGACGGGTGTTCCACGACCCGGAAGAGATATCGAAGCCGACGTACAGCAGGCGGCCGCCCGCGTTCGACATCGTCGCGATCACGGGGAGCCCTCCGGCGGACACCACCGGACGAAGCTCCGCGGGGAAGCGTCCGGTCAGCACCTCCTTCACGTCGAGGTCCTTTACCGGGACCGACTCCATGAGAGGATTCCCGGGAGCGTCGACCGAGACGCCGGCAACGGCCTTCCGTCCCTCTATGAGGATCGGGCCTGCCTTGCCGAGCGGATTGACTACCGCGACGTCCCCGGCCGGCAGGGAGGTGCACCCGGTTCCGAAAATCACGGCGGGCCCCTTCTCCGGAACGTCCCCCCACGCGTTACGCACCTCCACCCCGGGAATGGCCGCCAGCGCCTTCTCGAGACGGGCATCGCGCCTGCCGCACACCCGTATCACGGCCGGTCCCTCCGTCTTCGTGATCGTTATTCCGTTGTCGGCGGAAAGCGCGTCCTCCGGGGAGAGCGTCACCTTTACGCTGTCGGCCGATTCCGGGATCGTCCCGACGCGTATCCGCAGCGTCGCTCCGGGCTCCGTCCTGCCGCGCCCCCGGAGCGTGTTCGCCTGGCCCGCATCGACGGTGACCGCCACCTCCCGGCTGCGGCTGCCGAAGTTCCTGACCCAGACGACCAGCTCCCCGGTCTCCGACACGAACGCGTTCGCAATCGCCGCGTTGTCGGCGGGCGCCCCGACGGAACTGATCATGAACGGCCCCACCCCCTTCACGGCGCCCGGCAGAGAATCGGTGTACACCCTCAGCGTCGAGCCGCGCGACGCTCTCTGCACCGACGCGGCGAAACGGATGTCTTCGTCAATGTCGCCGGGGAGAACGGACACCTTCATGTCGGATATCGTTCTCTTCGCGTCCGCGGGCGGCACCGCGACGGCCCGGGCACCGGGAGGAGACGTGAGCACGGTGACCGAATCGCCGGAGCCCAGCCAGTCCAGCTCCTTCAGCGCCGCGGCCCTCGCCTTCTCGAACCGGGAGCCGCCGCCGGCAAGGCTCGCGCCCATGCTCGCGGAACGGTCCAGCAGAATCACCACCGTTCTCTCGGCGTCCGAGGTGTACCTCACCACCGGCCGCGCCATGGCCGTCACCCCGGCGCAGATCGCGACCAGATAGGCGAGAAGCCGGAGATCCGGTGACCTTCTCTTCTCCGGCCCGCCCGCCGCGTCCCCCCGCACCTTCTTCCAGATCAGCACGCTGGACACCCGGACCGGCTCGGAACGGATTCTGGTGTACAGGAAGTAGACGAGTGGGACCACGGCGAGACCAGCGAGTGCGAGAGGATTATTCAGTCCCGGCATCGGACATCTCGAAGAAGATCAGCCTGTCGGGAGGGACCAGACCTATCACCGTTTCCCTGGATTCCAGATACCGGGCCCGCCAGTCCAGCAGGGCCGTCGCCGCCGGCAGCATGAACTTCTGCGCCTCGCCCAGGAGATCCGATTTCGACACCTGCGCCGCGTCCGCCGGACGCGCCTTCGCGCCGGCCGCCAGCCGGCCCAGGTCGAGCAGCCGCCCTCCCCGGAACAGGTACGCGCGCATGTCCAGTCCGGTGGCGTTCACGACGTCGCCGCCCTCGGTCTTCACCTCGCCCACCAGCCCTCCGGGCGAGATACAGCAGAACACCCGCCGCTTCCCGCGCTCCAGCTCCAATCCTTCCGCGGAAGACCCTTCCCCGACAAGCGCGATCTCGATCGAGCTCGACCACAGGTCCGTGTCCCGCGGGTACACCGGAAACAGCACGCCCCTGTCCCGCTTCACCGTTCCTCTGCCGCCCCACGGAGCGCCCAGCCCGACCAGCTCGTAGGAGCAGGACCCGAGGCCGGCCTTGCCCTCGCAGAGCGTCACCGACGATTCCTCCACCCTGTTTCGCACCAGCGTCAGCTCGGCCGCGGAGAACGCTATCGTCGCGATCGCCGCGGCGACCGCCCGACGCCCGGCCGGCTTCAGGCGAAACAGCTGCGAAACGCACACCACGTACAGGACCGCGATCAGTATTGCCTTCACCTTCATGGACCCGCTCGGCACCACCGTTCCGAAGATGCCGGAGGGACCGGAGGTGTGGCCGCGCACGTACTCGATCAGTCTGGCGTCCGTCTCCACCGTCATCGTGTCCGTTTTCACCTTGTACGGTATCTGGTCCATCGGGGAAGGGATCGACACCTGGTATTCCGCCCGGGGGCCGGCGCCCACCTGCACCTTCAGCACGTACTTGATCGTCTTGTGCTGGAAGAACTCGATACGACCGGAATACGGCCCCTGGACGGCGAATCGTATCGTGGTCAGGTCCCACGCCCCGGGCCCGGCGGAAGGGGACTCCAGTATCTCCAGGGACCCGGGTGCGCCCTCGCTCCCGAAGGCGAGAGCGGCCGTGAGGATGAATACGGCGGCAATCGAAGCGTGTCTATACGTCATATTCCCGCAAGTGTATAATGCTTCGGCGGGAAACGTCAAGGAGGAGACGGGTTCGATGGTCGATTTGAAGATTCGCCGGTACCGCGAAAGCGACCGGGACGCGATCAGACGAATAACCGCGGAGAGCTTCGAGGGCGTCTCCGTCGACAACAACCTCGAGAAGCTGTTCGGCCTGGCGGGAGGCACCGACTGGCAGCAGCGCAAGGTCGCGGGCGTCAACGCGGAGCTGGACGCGTACACCGATCACATATTCGTCTGCGAGGCCGACGGGCAGGTGGCGGGATACGTCACCACCATGGTTGACCGCTCCACCAGGATCGGCCACATACGGAACCTGGCGGTCGACCGGAACCGGCGGAAGGCGGGAATCGGCAAACGCCTGATAGACAAGGCGCTCCAGTATTTCCGCGAGGAGGAGATGGAGGTCGCGAAGATAGAGACGATGGAGCAGAACGATATCTGCCGGAAATTCTACCCCACCTTCGGCTTCAAGGAGTACGCCCGCCAGATATACTACGCCCTGCGGCTGTAGAATAGTCAGCTGTCTATTTTTCGAGAAGCTTCTTCCGGTACTCCGGCTCCAGCCCGGCGGTTTCTCTGATCTTCCCGAGGTAGTCCGGCGTCCCGCCTCCCCCCGGTTTCTCCTCGAACCCCCAGCGGCGCACCAGGTCCTTGTCCTTCGCAGGCCCGGGCTTCTCGAAGCGTTTCTGTATCTCGTCGGCGGAGAGCGCCCTCCGGTAGAGGGCCACCTCGTCCAGCAGCCCCTCGAAGTGAATAAAATTGTCCTGCCTCTTGCCTATCGCAAAACCGCCCCTGCCCGGCACCCGCTTCTTGTTCACCGCCTCGGACCCGGCGAGCTTCCCGTCCGCGTACACCTTCAGGTCCTTCCCGTCGTACGTCAGCGCCAGATGGTGCCACTGCTTCAGCTTCAGGTGGTCGGCCTTCGCCCAGGCGGCGAATCCGTTCCATCGTCCTCCGCCGATATTGAGATACGCACCGGCCCTTTTCTCATTTATGACCAGGCCGTAGTGGCCTTCCTCCCACTCGTTCGCGTTCTTATTCGCGATCCATCGCCGCCCCTCCACCCCGGACGGGTACGCCGGCATGTTGATCCATGCCTCCAGCGTCATCTGTTCCGGCTCCAGCGATCCGTCGTGCGGCACGTCCAGCCCGGCGCGGACTCCGTCGCATTCCAGCGCCGAGCCGACCCTTCCGTGATCCACAATCTTCACGGATGATTCTCCCGCCGCGGGGATCACCGTGTCGTTCTCGAACGTCATCGTCTCCTTACTGCACGCGTTGAACGTGTACGGACGGGAGCCGGGCGACAGAGCGAGTGTGTTGTTTCGAATGGTGTTCGTCGTCGCCTTGTGAAATCTCAGCGGGCTCTTCGTCACGCCGCGTATCACGTTGTTTTCGATCACTATCTCCGAGGTCCCCTCGTCAAGAAACATCCCGTTGCTTTCGGCGCGTCCCGAATTCGCGGGTACGCTGTGGATATGGTTCCCCCGGAGCACCGTCCCCGGCTGGCGCCCCAGCGTGTAGATCCCCCCGCCGTCCGACAGCTTCTGCATCACGTGATGTATGTGATTGTGCTCGATGATATTCTGCCGGCAGGGCGTCGGGTTCGTATTCCACGACCAGCCCACGGACACGCCGGTGTAGGGAAGGTTGGCTATCTCGTTATGGCCTATCACCGTACCGTCGGTGATTCCGGCCCACACCCCTATCGAGCCGGGGAACTCCTGCCCGCAGAAATGCACCAGATTGTTCGAGACGACGTTCTCCACGACGGTCATCTTGGGGGCGCTGCTTCCCTCTCCGATCATGACACCGTTCCCCGAAATGTCCCGGAGCTCGCATCCGACGATGTGATTCTTGTGACTGCCTTTGCGCAGGCCCAGCCCGCAGCCGCCCAGGTGAAGAAACCGGCAGTCCCGAACGACGCAGGAGACCGCCTCCTCGAATTCCACGGCGCACGGCACGCGGACCCTTCCTTTCCCCGGCTTGCCGCGCTCCGAACGCTTCTCGTAAAACGCGGCCTGTGCCGCGGCGAACCCGAACTCGGGGATGAGCCAGCCGGCGTGCGCGAACGTGATGCCCTGAAACGTGAGATTTGTCACCGGCTTCCCCTCGCCACCCCTTATCTCCAGGAGTCTCACGAGGACCGGCGCCACCACTTCCGCCTTCGACATATCCTCGTCGGGCAGCGGCACGTACGAGAGCACACCGGCCTTCCGGTCCAGATACCATTCGCCTGGTGTGTCGAGAAGCTCCCGCGCGTTCTCGACGTAGTACCTGGGATTCTTCTCGAAGTGAGTCATCTTCGACCACGTGGACATCAGCCCGCCTATCGGATCGGTGAACGTTGCGACCGACGTTCCCTCATCCACGTCGGCGATGTTCACCCGCGACGTACACCAGTCGTGAATGAATACGACCTCGGCGTCGCCGGGATTTCCGTACTTCTTCATATCGCCCTTCCTGAACGTGAAGCTGGTCCGCCCGTCCGGTCCCGCCTTCACGATGCGGAAGTACCCGCTGTTCGGCGTGCGCGCGCGCGTGCGCCGCGCGCCGTTGACGTAGAGCTGACGGAAGTTCCATTTGCCGTCTTTCACGCCGGGCACCTCCGTCGTCCAGACGCCCCCCTCGGTTTTCTTCCATCCCTTTATCACCCGCCCACCGCTCAGCACCGGCCTCTTTCCCGGCGCCACGGTCCACGTCACCGAACGTTTCATCGTACCGGAATCCTCCGGGCCGAGTACCAGCGTTTCTGCCAGCCGGTACGTTCCGCCCCCCAGGACGACCCGCACCGGGCCCTTTTTCACCGCTGCCCGCGCCGCGTCACGCGCGCGCGCCGGCGTCGCGAACGGCTTGCCCTTCGTCCCCGCGTTCCCGTCATCGCCACCCGGCGCCACAAAGATTTCCGTCACCGGCTCCCCCGCCATGAGACCTCCCGTGAGAACGCACACGATCAGAACGGCCGTACAGATTCGATCAGTCATCACATCTCCTTATGGAATCAGTCGAGAATGAGCTCGCGAGCATCGCGCTTCATCTCTAATAGTTATCCCCGCGGAACGTATACGGCCACCCGAACGGAAACAGAATGTCGAGCGCCGGCCGGACGGACGCCGGTATCTTCGATCCCCTTCCCGCGGCGGCCGCGGCCACGCCGTGGTATCCGGTGACGAGGCCGGTGAGCCATCTCTGCGGAATCACGACCCGCGTGCCGCGCACCGGACCGCCCGTCTTCACCCGCCCGCGCGCGACGGCGAAGCAGACGGACCCCATCTCGCACTTCAGGGTGAACCGCGCGCTCCGCACGGCGGAGCGCGCCTTCTCCCACCGCTCCGTGAAGAGCGGCTCGAGCGTCTTCATCAGGGCGGGAAAATCCACTATCTTGAGCATCCATCCGCTGTTGGAGTTGCCGGTCACGCTGTGACGGCAGCTTACATATTGCCGGATGAAGACGGCCATCGGATCGTCCCACATCAGGGGAAGGGAAATCGCGTCCGCCTTGCGCCGGCGGGCCTCCCTGGCCGCCGCGCCCAGCGCGACGCGGAACGCCCTCTCGTCGTCCCTTACGACGCATTCCCGAATCCCCCAGCTTCCGTCCGGCGTGTTGATCGTCATGTATCCGCACAGTCTTCCGCGGCCGTCCAGGATCAGCATCGGGTCGCTGAATATCCAGGTCCTCACCCCCGGACCGAGCAGCCATGTCCATACCGCCCGATCCCTGTCCGCCGCGCATATCCGCCCGGCCGTCGCCTTGTCGAAGATCTTTCTCACCCGGGGGATGTCCATCCCGGTCATCCTCTTCAGCCGTCCGGGCAGGGACTCTCTCTCCGCGTTCTCCAGCTTCACGTCGACTCCGCCGGGAGCCGCGTAGGGATAGTAGCCGTACTTGTGGTAGAAGTTGCCTATTCCCTGCAGGTAGGCAATCAGGTATCCGTTGTCCTTCATGTATTTCGACGAGTCGTCCATCGCCGCCGCGCCGAGACCGAGCTTGCGATATTCGGCGTGCGTCCCGACCGGTCCGACGGTCATCGCCGGCACCCGCGCCGGGCCGAACCGCATCATCCGCGGCGCCATCACCACCACGCTCGCCACCCGCCCGTCGGCGACGGCCACCCTGGTGTGCTCCGGATCGAACGTCGGACCCTTCCACAACGATCTGAGCATGTGGCTGCGCATCCTGACCTTGGGATTGGGAAACGCGCTCAGCAGCGTCTCGAGCGCCTCGCGCCTGTCCTTCGCGCTCTCCATCCCGCGAAGCGCTTCGAGCCTTACCTTGTGTTTCTTCTTCGCCATAACGCGCTAAGCTTACCTGACAGAATTGACTAGCGCAACCAGGTTTCGAAGCCGACAGTCCTGTGTTGCTGAGCGGGTTCGTGGGTCGGCGGACGGGCCGAAGGCCCTTCCTTGGTCCGTCGAGCCGCGTCCTCGGAGGCGTCCATTTCCGCATCCATGGACGCCGAGAATGAGCGAAGTAACACAGAGCTGGCGGCTGCTTACGAGGAGAGGATGTCGACGATGCGGAGAATGTCCCGGTCGATATCCTTCTTGAGGGTTACCACCTCGCTGAGAGGCGTCGTGCACACCTTCCCGCCGATCAGCCCGACCATCAGGTTCGTCGCGCCCTCCGTCAACAGCTCCACCGCCCTCACTCCCAGCCGGCTCGCCAGCAGCCTGTCCGCCGCGGTGGGCGACCCGCCTCGCTGCGTGTGGCCGAGCACGCAGACCCGGAAATCGATCCCGGTGGTCTCCTTCAGCTTCCGCCCGATGTCGACCGCGCCCCCTTCCTCGTCGCCCTCGGCGACCACCAGAAGGGTGCTGGTCTTCCCCTTCTCACGCCCCTCGACCAGCCGTTTCGCCAGCGGCTCGATGTCCTGGTCCTCCTCCGGCACCAGCGCCGCCTCCGCGCCGCCGGCCACCGCGACCGCGAGCGCGATCTCGCCGGAATGCCGTCCCATCACCTCGACCAGGAACAGCCGCTCGTGAGAGGCCGCCGTGTCCCGTATCCGGTCGATGGACTCCAGCGCGGTATTGACGGCGGTGTCGAACCCTATCGTGAAGTCGGTGCCGTACACGTCGTTATCTATCGTTCCGGGGACGCCTATCACGTTCACCCCGTGCTCGTCCGAGATCTTCTGCGCGCCGCGAAACGTACCGTCCCCGCCTATTGCGACGAGCGCCTCTATTTCCCTCTCGCGCAGGTGTGCAGCGGCCCGGGCCCGGCCCTCTTCGGTAAAAAACTCCTTGGACCGGCCGGTCTTGATGACGGTGCCGCCTCTTTGAAGGATATTGGAAACCGAGCGGGCGTCGAGATCTTCTATCTCTCCGTTGATGAGGCCGACGTACCCGCGCATGATGCCCGCGATGCCAAGCCCCTGCACGCCGGCGGTCCTGACAACCGCGCGCACGCACGCGTTCATGCCGGGCGCGTCGCCGCCGCTCGTGAGCACACCGATCTTCTTGAGAGCCATACCTTGCGTCCCTTCCCCGTCCCCGGGCGTGGAACGCCGACGAGCGGGTTCGTGCCCCCCTTCTCTACAGCCCGGCGGCCTTCCTGAACGTGTCGGCCAGGTCAAGCTGCTCCCAGGACATGTCGCCGCAGTTCTTGCCGAAATGCCCGTGCGCGGCAGTCTTCATGTAGATGGGACGCCGGAGGTCCAGCCGCTCGATGATGCCCTTCGGGCTCAGGTCGCAGTTGTCCCTGACGATCTCGACCAGCTTCTCTTCGGAAACCTTCTCCGTACCGTCCGTCTCCACCAGTATCGAGAGCGGCTGGCTCACGCCGATGGCGTACGCCAGCTCGATCTCGCAGGTGTCGGCCAGCCCGGCGGCCACGATATTCTTCGCGACGTGCCGCGCGGCATAGGCCGCGGAACGGTCCACCTTGCTCGGGTCCTTGCCGGAGAACGCGCCGCCGCCGTGGCTTCCGCGTCCGCCGTAGGTGTCCACGATCGTCTTGCGGCCGGTCAGCCCGCAGTCGGCCTTCGGACCGCCCTCGACGAACCGTCCGGTGGCGTTGATATGGTAGATGGTGTTGGCGTCCAGCAGATTCCCGGGAATCACCGCGCCGATAACCTTTTCCCTGATGTCCTTGGCAATCTGTTCCGCGGACACGTCGGGGTTGTGCTGGGCGGCGACCACCACAGTATGCACCCGCTGGACCACGCCCTCGGCGTACTCGACCGTCACCTGGGACTTGCCGTCCGGGCGCAGGTAGGGCAGCGTCCCGTCCTGCCGGACCGCCCTCAGCTTCTCGACGAGGTCGTGCGCCAGCTCGATGGGAAGCGGCATGTAGTCGTCGGTCTCCCTGCACGCGTATCCGAACATCATCCCCTGGTCGCCGGCGCCTCCGGGATTCACTCCCTGTGCGATGTCGGGTGACTGCTCGTCGATGCTGGTGATTACCGCGCACGTTTCGTAGTCGAATCCCATCGTGGGGTCGTCGTAGCCGACCTCCTTCACCGTCTGCCTCGCCACGTTCGGAAAATCGACGTAGCAGTTCGTGGTAATCTCTCCCGCGACGAATACGAGCCCGGTCGTCACCAGCGTTTCGCACGCGACGCGCCCCATCGGATCCTGCGCCATGATGGCGTCCAGGATCGAATCCGAAATCTGGTCCGCCAGCTTGTCCGGGTGGCCCGCCGCCACCGACTCGGACGTAAACAGATGTCTGCCCTTACAAATCATGGTTCCTCCCTCTGCAAAAACTCACGTAATCAAGTCGTGTATTCTATCGAAAGTCAGCCCGCTCGCGCCACTGTTTTCGAGGATCACTTTCCGGGCCCGGCGACCCAGCCCGGCACGTCTCGCCGGATCGTCCAGAAGCGCCCCCAATTCGGTCCTTAGCGCGCTTTCGTCGGGGACCTGTACGGCCGCCTCCGCCGCGGCAAGCATCTCCACGCTCTCCTGCTGGACCCAGGTATGCGGGCCGTAGATGACGGCCAGCCCGAATGCGGCCGCTTCCATCATGTTCTGCCCGCCTCGGGGTATCAGGCTCCCGCCGATAAACGCGACGGTCGCCACCTGGTACATGCTCTCGAGGTCGCCCAGCGTGTCCACCAGCAGCACGTCGTCCGCCGTCGGCTTCCCTTCCCCCGCCAGGACCTTCGAGTACCTGACGCAGGGAAGCTTGCGCTCCCTCGCCTGCGCCTCCACCTCGCCGGCCCGGTGCGGGTAGCGCGGGGCGATGATGAGGCGAAAGTTCCTCCGTGCGGCGAAGAGGTCCATCAGCGGCCCCTCTTCGCCCGCGTGCGTGCTCCCGCCCATCAGAACCACGTCGGATTCGGACAATCCCAGCGTCTCCCGCACCCGGTCCCTCGTCTCGTCGTGCTTCGTCTTCAGGTTGTCGTATTTCACGTTGCCGGTGACCACGATCTTCTCCCGCGGCAGGCCGAGCGGCACGAGGTGTTTCACCTGTTCCTCGTCCCGCACGCAGAGAAGGTCGAGCGCGTCGAATGCCGGGCCGAAAAACGCCTTGAGACGCCGGTACCGGGCAACGCTCTTCTCGGAGAACGTGCCGTTCACCACGATCACCTTCGATCCCGCCTCCTTGGCGGCGTTTATGAAGTTGGGCCAGATGTCCCCCTCGACTAGAACAACGAGCTTGGGTTTCGCCCTGGACACGGCCTTCCTGACGCACGGTCCCATATCTATAGGAAGATACCTCGCGACACACTCCGGATAGGTCTTTGCCGCGACGCTCCGCCCGGTGTACGTGGCCGCCGAGAAGACCGCGTCGAATCCGGGGACCTTGTCTTTCATCATCCGGTAGAGGGAGCGCACCGCCAGCACCTCGCCGGCGGACGCGCCGTGAAACCACACCGGAAACTCGCCCTGCGGCTCCCGGCCGCCCCCGCCGAACCTCTCGTCCAGCGCGTCCCGGTATCGCCGGTCGAAAAGCATGCGTATACCTATATATGGGGCGCCCAGAACCAGGCCCGCCCCGTACATGCCGTCCAGAAGTCTCATGCTCCAGCTCATAAGCCGGTTATCATAACAGAAACGGCATAGAAACGGTTCATTCAGACGGCGCCGGGTCCTGCAAACGACGTCAGGTCTTGAAGAAGTAGTTTTCGACGCGGCGGAGGATTGGGCAGGCGTACGGACGGATGCCGCCCGCCAGCATGCCCTGCGAGATCCGTATGAGGCCTAGTTCACGGACCTGGAAATCTCGTACCAGCTCGTGCCGTCGTAGACCAGTGTGAGCGTATCGTATTGTGATCCCGTGAAGTTGGTGGCGGCGCCCGCGAGATTCACCGAGTCGGCTCCCGCGGCGTCGTTATCCGTCACGGTGGTGTTGGCGTCGTCGAAGATGATCGTTATCGTCGTGCCGGCGGTGCATCCCGTAATTGTATTGACGGTGGTCCCGCCCGAGGCACCGACGTGGAACACGTTGCCCGTAGGCGCAATGGCAGGCGCCGCGGTCACGGTGCCTCCCTTGTACAGACTGGTAACGCCGTCCTTGTTGACGATGACGCGATCCGTCACAGTCGTGGTGGTTGCGGTCTGCAGGACGATCTTACCGCCGCTGCCGCCCGCAGAAACGCCGCCGGCAAGCTGCAGGTCGCCGCCCGTGTTGGCGCCGCTGCTTTTCGTCCCGTTAATCGTGTACGCCGAGGGCGTCGCGTTCGTTGCGCCCTTTCCGAAGTAAACATTGTTGATCGGAAAGCTATCCGAACCGGCAACGAACTCCGCCGTCGCACTGTTCGCGCTCGGGTCCGCTCCCGCGCCCAGAATGATGTTTCCGGAACCCGTCGTGATCAGGTCGCCAGCCTGATAGCCGAATAGCGTGTTACTGCCTCCTGTTGCGTTTTCGCCCGCTTCATAGCCAAGGATCGCATTTTGCCCCGAGGTTCCCAGGCTCTTCCCCGCCTCTCGTCCTATAACGACATTATCCGTGCTGCTTGTCATGCTGACTCCTGCGTCATAGCCGATGATTACGTTGTAATTCGCCGTCGATTGGTATCCGGCGCCGCATCCTATGAGCACGTTGTGATCACCTAAAGCGGCCGTTGCTCCGGCTAACATGCCGATGACAGTATTGCCGTTGCTGCCGGTCATTGTCTGTCCAGCTTGGTACCCAACAAGAACGTTGCCAAACCCTGTGGTTGCTGCTTTACCGGCCTGAGTTCCTACGTAAACATTCTTCTCACCTGATGAGGCGCCGGTCCCGTTGGAAACCAGTCCCGCCTCAAAGCCGATGAAAACGCAATTCGCGGGAACCGTATTCGCCGCTCCGGCCTGATAGCCCAAATACGTGTTATTGGCGCCCGTAGTGTTAGCCGCACCGGCCTGATAGCCCGCCGCCACATAGCCCGTGGCCGTCGTTAGTGCCTTCCCCGCTTCATATCCAACGGCCGTGCTGCCGGCGTATGTGGAGCTGCCGGAACCAAGACCGGCCTGATAGCCAATCAGTGTATTGCTGCCGCCGTCGGCGTTGTAGCCGGCCTTGTAACCGATCAGCGTGTTATTGCTGCTGTTGGCTTCTTGTCCGGCTTGCCGTCCGATGGCGACGTTGTATCCGCCGTTGGAGTTCCTCAGTACGTCGTCACCTACACCTGTGTTGCTTCCTCCGGTCGTCACAGACTCCATAGAATTCGTTCCGATCGCCACGTTTTGACTGGGAGAATTTGCATTCTTTAGAGAACCGGAGCCAATCGCGCAGTTGTCGTTTCCTGTGATATTCGCGCCGAGCGCGTTCTCACCAATAGCCGTGTTGACATAGCCCTCTGTGGTGCTGCCCAGAGCGTTTATTCCGATTGCTATACTATACCTTCCGCTAGTCATTACCCCTCCGGCACCTGCTCCGAAAAAGAGGTTGTTGACCCCCTCTGTGGTAAGTGAGCCACCCGCGCCCGCACCCCAGAGCTCGCAATTGGCGGCAATCGGTGAGGGAGAAGTGGGAGGCAAGGAGAATGTCGCCACTCCTGTCACTTTCAGAGTTCCTCCGATGTTGACGTTCTCTTCTACTCCTACTCCTCCCTCGACCACAAATGCTCCCGTGTCCTTCGTCGTCGAGGTCGTGGTCGAGGCAAGCACCATATCTCCATCCGTATCCACGGTCACCACCGGGCTGCTGTTCACCTGCAGATC
>CAYMFW010000094.1:0-18646 GCA_964389785.1 uncultured Planctomycetota bacterium | reverse complement strand
ACCCGCTTCGACAACTTTTTCTGCGTTTCGCCCGTCTGCTCGCCCGCGCGCGCGTCCATCCTGACAGGGAACATCCCGTCCCATCACGGCGTGCACGACTGGATCCGCCAGGGCAACTACACCGGAGAGGACGGCCACCGCAGGCTCATCGAGTACCTGAAGGACCAGACCGGGTACACGGACATACTCGCGGAGAACGGCTACAGGTGCGGATTGAGCGGGAAGTGGCATATGGGAAACGCGCACCACCCCCAGAAGGGCTTCTCCCTCTGGCAGGTGCACGGACGGGGCGGCGGCAACTACTACGGCGCGCCGATGATACGCGACGGCGAGATCTACCATCCGGAGGAGTACGTAACGGACCACATCACCGACAACGCGCTCGGCTTCCTGGACGAGCTGGCCGCGGGGCCCGCATCGTTCTACCTGGGCGTGCACTACACCGCCCCCCACAGCCCGTGGGGACGGGACCAGCATCCGAAGGAAACGTTCGACGACTACCTTCATAACTGCCCCTTCGAGTCCACGCCGAACGTGCCGCTGCACCCGTGGCAGATAAACTCCGCGCCCCAACCGAAGGACGACAAGACCCGCAAGGAAATCCTGAGCGGCTACTTCACCGCGGTGACCGAGATGGACCGCAGCGTCGGCCGCATCCTCGACCGGCTCGAGGAGAAGGGACTGCGCGAGAATACGCTGGTGATATTCACCGGCGACAACGGGATGAACATGGGCCACCACGGCATCTACGGAAAGGGCAACGGCACGTTTCCCCTCAACATGTACGACACCTCGGTGAAGGTGCCGACCATCATCTCACGACCGGGACACGTTCCGGAGGGGGCGGTGAACGAGGACCTGCTGAGTCATTACGACATGATGCCGACGATTCTGGAGTACGTCGGAATGGACGATCCCGGTGCCGGTGACCGCCCCGGCGCCAGCTTCGCCGGCGTACTGAGGAAAGAAGATCTCGACGGAAGGGATACAGTAATCGTCTACGATGAATACGGACCGGTAAGGATGATACGCACGAGGGAGTGGAAGTACGTACACCGCTATCCGTACGGGCCGCACGAGCTGTACCATCTCGCCAGCGACCCGGACGAAGACAAGAACCTCGTCGACGAAGCCGAACACGCCGGGCGAGTGAAGGAGATGCGGAACGGACTCGAGGAGTGGTTCCTGCGGTACGCCGACCCGGTGATGGACGGGGCGCGCCTGCCGGTGACCGGAAAGGGCCAGATGGATCTGGTCGGACCCGGCGCGGAAGCTCCCGTCACCTTCGGATCCGACTGGAAATACACGGTCCCGGAGAAACAACATTAGAAGGAACAGCGCTTCATACTTCTTCGTAACTACCTATCCGCAATAGAGTTACGATATCAATTGCAGCTCGTTATGCCGCAAGGAGTTGTGACCGAAAAACAGGCGTTGCCCCCGATCAGAGGCCGATCAAATATAGTTGAGATTTTCTTGATCCGGGGCTTGACTCTGAGCAGCAAACGACTTAGTATATGTTACCTTTAAGGAACACACTAATACCAACATTCCACATCGCTTGAAATTTAGCTTGCGCCGATTTTAGAAACGGAGATTCTGTATGACGAACAATGACCGTGTAAGAGAACTATCCTTCGGGTACCTCGACGACGCTTTGAACGATCAGGAAGCAAAGGAGTTGGAGAACATCCTCCGGAACGACGAGGAAGCGAGGCGGATGTTCATCAAGGAAGTGGAGTTCGAGGTGCTGCTTCGCATGCACTTCGAGGAACAGCAGTCCGACAGCAGGGACACGTTCACCAACAGCGTGATGCAGCGGCTGCACGCGAACGACAACCGCAGACGCAGGGACCGCTACGAGCTGCGCTATCCGGACGTGAAGGTGCAGTACAAGCGCAAGACGAGGGCCCTCTCGCTCGGCGTCCCGCGCGACGTGAGCGAGTCCGGAGTATCCTTCGTCGGCACGCACGGGATGAAGGAGGGCGACACGGTCGAAGTGGTTCTTTCCTTCGACCAGGAAGACAAGCCGTTCCGCAAGAAGGGCAAGGTCGTCTGGGTCGAGGAAGAGGGCGACCACAACGCCCCGGAACAGCGCACCTGGAAGATCGGCTGCCGGTTCATGCCGGACGAGGACTGGGAGTTCCAGTCCGCGCTCTCGAGGCACGCGGAGCCGCTGGATACCTGCGACTTCTGCGACTAGGGCATATTGATGGCCCACCCGGGCGTCGACGGCACTCCCATCTGCCCCATCTCATCGCGCGCGATGACGAAGTACGACCGCCGGTCACCCGCCGGCCACGCCTCGTCGTCCACGAATACCGTCCCGGTCTGCGGAGCGCCCTTCATCCGATACACGTGGTCTCCCCTGTACGAATCCAAACGGTACAGGGAGTAGCCCGCCAGGGCGGCCGGGGCGATTGCCCCTGAGACCACCAGCGTCCGGCCGTCACCGAGCCGCACCGGGATCACCGGCCCGGGGGTGCCCGGGATGCTCAGCGTCGCCGGTGAATTCCCGCTCTCCAGGCCGAGTGAATTGACCGCGCGCACCACATATATGAACAGCCCGCCCCACTTCAACTCGCTGCACGCGGCCGCGGGTCCTCCCGGACGATCGGTGTAGAAGATCTCTTCGACCGGCTTCTCGTTCACCTTCGCGAGCTCGCCGGTGATGATCTTCTTCGGATCGAAGGTCTTTTTCCAGGGGTCGTACTCCTTTGCGGGAGCACGGTAGATGTTGTAGCCGATCACTCCAGGGCCGCCGCTCGCGAGCCACGACAGCGCGACGGCGCCGTCCGCCGCGCGGGACGCTGAGATTTCCCTGACGGGAAGGGGAACGGTCCGGACCACGTTGCCCGGAAGGCCTTCCTTCGCCTTGTCGAGGACGCTGCACACCCGGAAGCAGCACGCGCCGGTCTTGCCGGTGACGGTGAACGTGGTGTCGCCGGCGCTCGTCTTTCCGATACGGGTATATTCGGCGGACCACGGATTCTTGCCGTCGGCGCGGTACACGCTGTATCCGTTCGGGGCGCCGTCCTCCGGCGCCTTCCACGACAGCACCACCTTGCCGTCCTTAGTGACGTCGAGCTTCAGATCACGCGGCACAGACTTCAGCGTGTCGTGCCTCTTTCCGCCGGACTTGTACCGGTACGTCCACGTCTCCCGCGCCGGTATCGACCCGCTCTGGCCCCACTCCCATCCGCCGGTGATGACCGTCGCGTTCCGGATCGGGTCGTACACCGCGTCGAACTGGTGGTAGCAGGGAGCAGGATACGACGGCATCGGCTCCTCCCACCGGCCCTCCCTCAGGTGATAGACGGCGGTCGCGATGCGCGGCCCCTTCTGCACCAGCGCGATCATCACGTCGTTCGCCGAGTCGTAGACCATCACGCCTCCCCGCATCGGCGCGGGAGCGTTCTTTGCCTCCAGCTCCGCCCAGGCATTCTTCGACAGGTCGTAGGCCCAGGTCCGCATTCTTCCCTTCTCGTCCTGCCCGCCGGCCATGACGGCCCTGCCGGTAACCGGATCGTACGCGCACAGGCCGTTGCTCAGGCTCGGGGGCGCGACCCGGGGCGCCGCCATCTTCTCCCATCGGTTCCGGTGGGCATCGTAGACGACCGCCCGGCTGCTGGGTATCAGCATCACGTCGCTGCGCGTATCGAAACAATCCGGCACCTGGGAGTATCCCCCTCCCGTATGTTCCATCGGCCTCATCGGATACCACTCCTCCTTCGACGTGTCGAAGACCCAGGGCACCGACCACGTGACGTTCTTCCTCAGGTACATCGTCCAGCCGTGCCCTCCCATGCCGGACTTGGGCGAGATGAACAGACGCCTCACCGGATCGAACACCGGTCCGCGGTTGCAGCACGTGGCGGGCGGCTCCTGCCGCGGCACCGGCCGCCGCCACGAGAGGGTGCGCGCGTCCAGGATCCATGTCATCCCCGTCTGGGGCGCGTCCGATCGCCTGCCGTGCGCGCCCCACTGGACGGTCTGGCCCTTCACCGAATCGTACGCCATGGAGGACTCGTACGTGAGATTCGGAACGGTCAGGTCGTTCACGTCGGCGGCGTAGTTGCTGAGCACCCAGGAGTTGTCTCCCCGGGACCCTCCTCCCGGCACGCCGCAGTCCCGCTCCGTTCCCTTCACGGCGGCGAACGCCTCCTGCACCTGCGGCAGCCGGACCAGATCGTGACGGCGAAGCGAGCGGAGCGCCTGGTGGGCGGTCGTCATGTCGTCGTCTCTCTCCATCAGCCGTATGAGCGGACGGGCCGCGAGCGGGCTGCCGGTCTCCCCGAGCGCCACCGCGGCGCTTTTTCTGACGAGAGAGACGGGATCGCCGCAGGCGGAGATCAGCGCGTCTATCGCGTCGGGATCCTGTCGCCCGACGAGCGCCAACGCCGCGTTCGTCCTGACACCGCTTCTTCTGCTGTTCTTCAGAAGATAAATCAGCCGCTTCCGCACGATCGAGCTGCGGCTCCGGATCAGGTACCAGACGTGGGTCCATCGGGCGTGGTTGTGAAACACGTCGCTCCCGCCGGTCAGCAAGTTCGCGGTCTCCTCCGTCGCGGCCTCGCCCACGCACTCCACGGCGGATATCTTCTCCGCCACGCTCTTCCCGCGGAATATCCAGTCCGATACGTACTCGACCATCTTCGCGTCGTCACCCAGGTCCAGGTGGCGGAGCGGGAGCACCGTCATCCGTACCGGGGACTCCGCCTCTATCAGCTGTTTCAGCGCCGGCTGGCCGGCGCGGTTCGCCAGCATCGCCAGCGACCTCACCGCGTACTCGCGGAGCCGCCGGTCATTCGCCGGGTCCATTGCCGCCTTGACCAGCGGCCCGGCCGCCGCGGGAACGCGGCTCTGGCCGAGCCCGATCGCGGCGGCGACCTTCACCTCGACGTCCGTGTTGGGGTCCGTCAGCAGCGCCTCGGCCCGGCCGTTGATCGCGGCCAGCGAACGGACCGCCGACGCCTTCACCCAGCGATCGTTGATCTTGACGAGCGCCTGCAGTATGCCGATCGCGGCGCGCCCGCCCAGGTCTCCCAGCGCTTCCGCCGCGGCGATGCGCAGACGATTGTCGTTCTGCTGTGCCGCGGCGGCGAGGAGCTTCACCGCATCGGGCACGGTCGTCCGACCGAGTGCCCGCGCCGCGGCCGCGCGGAGAAGGATATCGGCCTTGCCGTCCGCGAGCGTTGCGCTCAGCATCCTGACCGCCTTGTCCGTGTTGAGCTCCCCGAGTGAGAATACCGCCAGTTCCCTCACCCGGCTGTCCGAGTCCACCAGCATCTTCTCCAGCAGGACAGCCGCCTTGCTTCCGTCCTGCGCGAAACCCAGCCCGTACGCGACGGCACCGCGGATCTCGGGCGTCTTGCCCCGCCGGTCCCCGAAGGCGTGCATGTCGAGGATGTCGAGCATGCCGAGCTTCCCGAGCGCCGCCCCGACCGCGTACCGGTCTCCCGCCTGATTGGTGAACGTGTTCCGTATCCGCTTCGCCAGCGTGGACTTCACCTCGGAATCGCCGCACCGCCCCATCGCCCATATGCAGGGGATGATCGTGTTCTTACGCTTTGCCCACACGTCCATCCATATCGCCCGCGGCAGCTGTCGCTCCCGCGCCCTGGCGAGCACGGACACCGCGGCGTTCCACTCCCGTCCCCCGCGCGCCGCCTCGTCCTCGATGAGCCACAGGAGCGAATCCAGGTCCAGTTTCAGGCCGGGAAGCTCGAACACGGAGACCCTGCCGGGCCACTCGTTATGGGCGAAGTCACCTTCCAGCGAGGCGAGCGCGAGCGCCGCGCCGAAACTCACCGACGGGTCCTTGTCACCCAGCGCCCCGCACAGCGACTCGATCGCCTCGAGCCGCTGCGTCTCACCGAGCGCGTACACCGCACGCCTGCGGGCGTTGCGGTCCGGAGACTTCAGGTCCTGCACCGCCTTCTCCAGCCCATCCGAAGGAAACGGCTGGAAGACGGCGATGCCGCCCTTCCATGAAAGCTCGGTATCGGTCGCCTTCGCGACCCGTTCCATCAGGTCCTTCGCCGCGACCCTGCCGCCGACGGTCAGCGGGCCGACCAGCCCGTCGAGCTCCCGAACGCTCACCGCGTATTTCTGACCCGCCGCCTTCCCGGCGAGCGACAGCGCCCTGTGCGCCTCCAGATACACCCGGGGCGCCTCGACCGACCCGTCCCCCGCGCCGAACGCGGTCCCGCACACGAACACACAGACACCGACCCAGACCGTCTTCTTGATCATCTGATTCCTCCCCGCAATTTATGAATGAGTGAGACCCCGTATCTTAACGCGATCCGGCCGCTACTTCCACTTTCTAGCCTGCGATCTTCGCGGTCTCCTCCGCGTGATACTCGAGCTTCAGCACGACGATCCGCTCCCCGCGGTCCGAATACACCAGGTAGTTGTCCGTGCCGGACACGAAGCGGGGAAAGGTGCAGGTGATCTTCGGGCCGAAGGCGTCGTCCCGGTTGCCGTACCGGCCGATGTGGAGTATCAGGTTGCCGCTGGTGTCCAGCACGCCGATCGAATGCCGGTACACCTCCGGCACGAACGAGCGCTTGTACCAGTCCAGGTGAACCCGCATCTGCGGGCATTCGCAGGTGTCTATCGGAAACGGGCCGGCGCCGGCGTAGAGCCACTCGGTGCCCTTGGCCCATACGCGGGTCTGGTGTCTGCCGCCGTAGGCGCGCAGGTCGGCCGGGCGCGAGGGCATCGGATCCATCTTCGTTCTCGAGTTCTCCCACTGAAACACCACGTCCCTCGGTCCGGATTTCGCCCAGACCGTGGTCGTAGGAGTAAACTTCTTTTCGGAGCCGTACCAGCCGGCTTTATTCTCCATGAATCGCTTGCCGTCGATCATCCGCGCGCAGTTGTTCAGAAAGTACAGCTTGCCGTCCTCGTCGATATCCACGTCTATCGACTTGCCGCCCGGCACCGCCGCCGCCTCGACCCGGGTCTCCCCGGTCCGGTCGAACGTGAAAATGACGCTGCCCGCGATGTCCACGCCCGGCTTTCGCTTGACGACGTAGAACTCCTCGCCCTGCTTCTGCTTCTCGCGCAGCATGTTGGTGAAATCCGCGTAGCTGGAGTTGGGAGTGACTCCGTTGGAGCGTCCGTTGGCGATGGCGCGCGCCACCCTCGCGGCCGACCATCGCGCGTACGAGTCGTCCGGCAGCCCCAGCACGTACTCGATGTCCCGTATCACGGCGATGTCACCGCGCATGTTGACGCCCATGCCCCAGGTGTAGAAGTGATGGTCGGTGCGGTACAGTTTGATCGCTCCCTTCCACCTCTTCGATACGGTCCCGTAGTCGTACGGGACCTCGGCGATGGTCGTGACCGCATGGCGCCCCTCTCCCAGCGTTTCCGTCGCGGACGGGTCGAGCCGCCCGATGCCGGCACTGCGCGGGGGATCCAGGCCGCTGGGAATGGCCGCGTGGAGGTAGCCGTACTTGTCGAAGGCCATATCGTCCACGCGTCCGAAGGCGATATTCTGGCTGGAACCGTGGCGCTGGGTGACGCCGGGAATCATGCCCAGGTACGCGCCGGTAACGATGTCGAACCGGTGGGTCCTTTCGTAATAGACGTGTTCCCGAACCGGGTCGCACATCACTTCGTCGTAGTTGTCTCCGACCCAGCGGCCGTGGAAGTTCTTGCCTGCGGACTTCTCGGCCTCCTTGTCGAAGTCGATGATCCTGGTGAGCTTGCCGTTGTCTTCCTCGAGGACCCGGACGGAGTACCGCGTGACCAACTCGTCGCCGAAGTTGACGATTCTCTTGCCCACCGGATGGAGACTCACCCAGATGCGGGGCTTCTTCGACCAGGAATCGAGCGCCATCGAGGTGAATTCGAGCTTGTCCCACGTGTGGAGCTTCTTGAGTTCGGGAGCGGCCGAGAACTTCGACAGGGCAGAGCTGGAGCGCCCCTTTCGGACGGAATGCGCCACGTACACCGCGCCGGTCTTCTGATGCACCTGCACCAGGCGCGGGCGGTCCACCTTGATCGCCTGGAGCGGCGTGCCGTCGGGCGAGAATACCTGGAGCCGGTTGTTGTTCGTGTCCGCCACGTACACCCTGCCCTTGCCGTCACACGCGACGCCGCCCGGATTCTGAAGCTCTCCCTTGCCCGCGCCGGGCTTCCTGGGGTCGCCGGCGAATACCTTGGAAGGCGCGCTGCCGTCGCCGGGCCCCGCGAGAACGTACGGAAGGCTGTTGGCGTGAGTGGCGCTGTTGCCGATGCCGGAGACGTAGACGGTCTTTCCGTCCGGAGACGCGGCGGTGAACAGGAAGGTGCGAGACGCCTTCCCGTCCCCCCAGAGCACGCCCTCCATGCCGTGGGTCTCGGTGCCGCCGTCCGTTCGTATCGAGTAGAGCTTCAGGGAGAACCTTCCCTTCTCGTCCGGGTCCACGCCGCACAGGTATATCCTTCCGCCCCCCACGGAGGGCTGGCAGGCGAAGATGCGTGCCATCTCCAGGCCCCGGGGCATGAAGAGGCCGAGGTGGGAAGAGGGATTGGAATCGGGACCGAACGGCGCGCGCTTTCCCGGCTCGTATTCCACGTACGCCATGCCGGCCAGCTTCTCCTCGGGCGTGCCTGCCGCGGGCGGGTGGACGGTCTTCAGGTACTTGCCGTCGTGGTCGAACTTGCGAACGGAGCCGACGAAGTTACCCGACGGGAACACGTACAGGCCGGTTTCGTCGGCAACCATGCCCAGCACGAATCCCGGCAGCGCCTTGGCGCTGATGGGGCCGAGCAGCTTGTCGAATTCCGGCTTGAGACCGAGGCGGACCCGCACCGACAGCTTCTCCGGCTCCTTCACGTACACGCCCAGATCGTCCTTACCCTTCCAGTAGATCTTCTGTTCCAGGGAGTCCTTCTGGAATGGGGCGGGAGCGTTCTTCCCGAGGACGCCGGCGCCGAGATGGCGCACCACTCTGCCCTCTTCATCTATCATGCCGGCGGTAACGTCGCAGTAGCCCTTCACCGCAAAGGTGATTTCGTACCTGTCCTTGGCCACCAGCTCGATGCGGGGCTTCTTCGTGAATTCGAATACGTCTTCCCGCTCGGTGCAGCGCCGGTCGTAGGGCTTCGGGAAGTCCGCGGCGGATGCGGCCCCGGCCGCGGTGAACACGGCTGTATACACTATTACGATGCAGATGGTCTTCTTCACGGCGTGATCCTCCTGTGTGACATGGCTTGGGTCCAGGTCGACCTCTGCACAACTGTACCGGCACGCCTGTCAGGCCGCAATGGACAAACGGGGCAACTTTTTGCATAATTCCGATATGGAGAAGAGAGAATACGTCGCCCGGGTGAAGGATGCGCACCGGGAACGCTGGAAACCCGGCGAGATATCGGACACCAGGGAGCCGCAGCCCCACTATTGCCTGTGGACCGTCGAGAAGGGATCCGGAGATTTGCAGGAAGACGACATGAGATATCGCCTTCGCCCCGGCGACTGCTTCTTCCAGCGAGGGATGGAGAGCCAGTTCGCGACAACGGACCCGGAGGACCTGCTGACTATATTGTGGGCGACGTTCACGCTGCACGACCGGAACGAAGAGGAGCTGCCCGGCGCCGGAGAGGAACACGGCTTCCTTCCCCGTCGGCACCGCCGCCTGAGGGAGCCGGTGTTCTTCTTCAATCTGTTCCGCCGCGTCATCGAGGGTGCCGCGGTCGAGCGGCTCGCCGGACCGGAAGCTCCCCGGCTGGGCGACACATGGATGAACGTGCTCCTCCTGGAGCTGGACCGGCAGGACCGCCCGCTGGAACGGGCCAGCCTGGAGATCGGACACTATACGCGGGTGAACCGGATATGCCGGCAGATACAGCTTGAGCCGGAGAAGCCTTACAGTATCGCCGGCATGGCTCGGAAGGCCGGGTATTCCTCCGATCATTTTTCGAGGGTATTCCGAAAGCTGGTCGGCGTCGGGCCGCGCGAGTTCGTCGTGCAGGCACGCATCGAAGAGGCGAAGCGGCTGCTGCTGGATACCGGGCTCGCCGTCGGACAGGTGGCCGACCGTCTTGGGTATAGCAGCGTGTACTTCTTCAGCCGGCAGTTCCGCCAGAAGACCGGCATGACGCCGACGGAGCACCGAAGAAGGAACGTGGCCGGCTCCCGCTGACTTACTAACTTGACCCCGTCCCTAATCCAGCACGTCGTCACAGGCCTCCGCGAGCACGTCGAGGCCCTCCCGTAGCGCGTCCTCCGCGATGGTGAGCGGCGGCGCGATCTTGATGCACTCCCCGCCCACGCCAACCGGCGAGAACATCAGGAGCCCCTTCTGGACGCAGGCGATATTGATAGCCAGCGCGGTGGCGGAATCCGGCTCCTTCGTTCCCGGCTTCACCACCTGGATGCCCGCGACCAGCCCCCTGCAGTGCACGCAGCCGAGCCGGTCCGGGTACTTCTGCTGTATCCTCTCCAGCCCCGGCTTCAGTATCTTCTCCATCTCCGCGGCGCGCGCCACCAGGTTGTCCTTCTCGATCACATTCAGGTTCGCGACGGCGGCGGCGACGGGAAGCGGCGACGCCGAGTGCGTGGAGGTCATCGATCCCGGCGCGTAGAGCCCCATGATGTCCGACCGTCCTATCACCGCGGATATCGGAAGCGAGGAGGACATGCCCTTGCCGCACGCGATGAGGTCCGCCTTCACCCCGTAGTGCTCGAACGTGAACATCCTGCCGGTGCGGCCGAACCCGGCCTGCACCTCGTCGAAGGTGAGACAGATGTCGTGCTCGCGGCAGAACGCCTCCAGCTTCTGCGCGTACTCGTCAGGCATGAAGTCGGGACCGACGCCCTGGTAACTCTCCGCCATCACGCCCGCGATGTTCTCCGGCTTCACCCCCTTTTCCTCGAGCGTCTTCAGGAACAGGTCGAACGAGGTATCCTCGTTCTTGTAGCCGTCCGGGAACGGCACCTGCACGAAGGTGGGATCCGGGTCCACGATCCAGTTCTTCAGCTTCGGCATCCCGCCGGCGAGCTGTGCCCCCAGCGTCCGGCCGTGGAACGCGTTGTTGAACGACACGAAGTACTTTTTGTGCGGCCCGTGCTTCTCGAGCGCGTATGTCTTGGACAGCTTGATGCAGTTCTCCGTCGCCTCGCTGCCGGTGCTGAGCAGGAACACGTGATAGTTCGCCGGATCGGGCGAGACGGCCTGGAGCATCGTGGTGAGCCGAGCCCGCATCTCGTGGACGAACACGTACGTGGAGAGCAGTCCCTGGTCGATTATCTCTTTCAGCGCGTCCTTTATCTCCTGCCGGCCGTGGCCGCAGTTGGACACCAGCACGCACGAGGACCAGTCGATCCACCGGTTGCCCCACCGGTCCGACACCG
Source organism: uncultured Planctomycetota bacterium (assembly GCA_964389785.1). Classification (GTDB taxonomy): domain Bacteria; phylum Planctomycetota; class CAYMFW01; order CAYMFW01; family CAYMFW01; genus CAYMFW01. Next base: position 7,296 of record CAYMFW010000094.1, on the reverse strand, counting down.
TGAAGTTGTCCGCCTTGTGCCATACGATGGGCGGCTGGCCCTGCATGGACCTCGGCTCCGAGGCCTGCAGATTTTCGAATATCGGGATGGACTCCGGGACCGGTATCTTCGTCTTTATCGTCCGGTATTTGGTGTCCACCGGGGGAACGTCGACGGGCGTCAGATCGTACTCTGCCATGGCTTCCTCCTCCGTATTCGGGTTATCAGGGAACCTATCTTTTACCACTTCGGACGGTGTTGTTCAACGGGCCGCCGAGTGATAGAATCCCGTTACAGGGAGGATCCATGGAGCTGCTCTCGGAACTCATCAGGGCCCACGGCGTCAGCGGCAACGAACAGGAGGTCCGCGACATCGTCGTCGAGGCCATCGCTCCCCTGGTGGACGACACCCGTATCGACTCCTCCGGCAACGTGATCGGGCACAAGGAGGGAAAGAAACCCAACTTCATGCTCGCCGCCCACATGGACGAGATAGGGCTGATGGTGCGGGAGATCGCCCCCAGCGGCCTGCTGCTGTGCGCCGCGATCGGCGGCGTGAATCCGCTGTCGATGATCGGCATGCGCGTGACGATGCAGGGCATCAAGGAGATCATTCACGGCATCGTCACCACCCGGCTGATCAGCTGCGGAGACGAGCACGAGGACGTTCCCGGCGTCGAGGAGCTGGTGGTCGATACCGGCCTTACCCCGGACAAGCTGGCGAAGCTGGGCGTGACGGTCGGGGCGTTCCTCGAGCCGGCCAAGGAAACCAACTGGCTGACGTACGGCAACACGATATCCGGCAAGGCGCTCGACGACCGCCTGGGATGCTACTGCCTGATCAAGATCGCGGAGAATCTCCGGAACGTCGCCCAGGAAATATTCTACGTGTTCACGGTCCAGGAAGAGGTCGGTATGCACGGCGCCAAAACCAGCGCCTTTTCCATCCATCCCCGCTGGGCCCTCGTGATCGACGTCACCGCGGCGAGCGACCTGTCCGAGGAGGCGGAGAAGTCGACCGGAACCAAGTTGATGCTGGGGAAGGGACCGTGCCTCCTGCACATGGACGAGGATTTCATATCGAACGTCGAGCTGATTCGCGCGTTTCAGACGCTCGCCAAGAAGCTCGGCATCCACATCCAGCACGAGGTGTCCGCCTGGGGCACGACGGACGCGTCCAACATCTCCACGGTCAGGCGCGGCGTGCCGTCCGCCACCATCAGCATTCCGATCCGGAACGTGCACAGCACGGTTGAGATCGCCAACCGCAAGGACGTGGACGCGACGATACGGCTGGTGTCCGAGTTCCTCAGGAAGCCGCCGGCCTCCCTGAAGCACTCCACCACTAGGATAGCGAGAAACAAGCTGCTGAAAGAGGCGGAACCGGATACGGTGGTCATCCGGGAGAATCTCGCGAAGACGAAGAAGAAACCCGCAAAGAAGAAGAGCGGGGCGAAGAAACGGCCCCCGAAGAAAAAGAGCACCGCGAAGAAGAAGACCACCTCGCTCCGCCGGCGATAGAATCCGTCATGCCGGCCGATACGAACATGCCCGACGCCCCTCGGGATTCCGCCGCGCTTCGCGTGGAGCTCGAGCGCACGCTGGCGGAAAAGGACGCGCTGCTCGACAGTCTTCGCAAGGTCGCGGTCGAGCGGGACCGGATCAAGGAGGAGGCCGACAACCGCAGCTCCTTCTGGAGAAGGAGATTCCAGGCCACCGGCGCGGCGGTGCTGTTCCTTATCGCGCTGGCCGCGCTGACGTCATGGATCATATCGTGGCGGCTCGACCGGGTGACGGACGACGTCTCGGACGTCAAGCAGTCCGTGACGGTGCTGGAGAAGACCACCACCAAGTACGCCAGGGATTACGTGAAGAGCCGTCCGGGGACCGGGCCGTCCGGCGCCGACCGGGAACAGGAGGCGTACCGACTGAAGAGCGAAGCGGTTCTCCTGAAGCAGGAGATCGCCCGGCTCCGCAAGACGGTGGACGTCCTGAAGAAGGTCGACGACATGCGTTCCGGAACCAGCAGCGACGCGGTCTCACGCCTGAAGAAACAGTTCGACGAAGAGCTCAAGGCGGTCCGGCAGGAGAAGGAGGACGAGATCGAGGACCTCGAGAAATCGGTAGTGGCGCTGGAGAACGAGGTCGCCGTGCTCAGAAAGAGCAAGGGCGCCGCGATTCCCGTGCTGATAGACGCGCTGAGCCATCCGGACGCCGGCGTCCAGCTGGGAGCGGCGACCACGCTCAGGAGCCTGACGGAGATGCGCTTCGGAACCGACCAGGTACGATGGCGCCGGTGGTGGTCCGCGAACCGGGTGAAATACCTGATCGACTGACGACTACGGCAGCTCCGCCGCGAGGGCCATCCCCATACCGGAGCCGATGCACAGCGTCGCCAGTCCCCTCTTCGCATTCCGGTCCCACATCGCGTGGACGAGCGTCACCAGGATGCGCGCCCCGGTGCAGCCGAGGGGATGTCCCAGCGCCACCGCCCCGCCGCGCACGTTGGTGCGCTCGATGTCGAGTTCCAGCTCGCGGATGACGGCGAGGGCCTGCACCGAGAAGGCCTCGTTCAGTTCGACCAGATCGAAGTCGGACACCGTCACTCCGAGCTTGCCGCACAGGTTTCTCGTCGCTGGAACCGGGCCGAGCCCCATCCGCGCCGGCTCCGTGCCCGCGACCGCCCAGCCGGTGATCTTCGCCAGCGGAGCAAGGCCGCGCGCCTCGGTCTCCGCGGCCGAGGCGAGCACGACTGCCGCGGCGCCGTCGTTTATCCCGGACGCGTTGCCGGCGGTGACGGTGCCGTCTTCCCTGAATACCGGCTTGAGCCCGGCCAGCTTCTCGACCGACGTGTCCGGCCGGGGCCGCTCATCTATCGCGAAGTTCTTCACCCCTTCTTCCGTGGTGACGGTGACGGGGACGATCTCTCGCGCGAAGTCATCCCGCGCCTCGACCGCCCTCATGTGGCTCTGATAGGCGAACTCGTCCTGTTCCCCGCGGCCGATGCCGAAGTCGTCGGCGAGCCGCTCCGCCGTCATCCCCATGTGCTCGTTCCCTATCGGACAGGTGAGCCCGTCCCGCATCAGCAGGTCCTCCGGCGTTCGCGGGATCCGGGACATGTTTTCCGCACCGACGGCGACGACGATCGTCCGGTCGCCCCTGCGTATCGCTTCGGCGCCGAGCGCGGCGGCCCGCAGGCTGGACGCGCACGCCATCCCGACGTCGAGCGCCGGCACCTCCTCCGGGATCCCCGCCTTCAGCGCCGCCTGCCGCCCCCGGCACGGCCCGAGCCCGGCGCCCACGACGTTTCCCATCATCACTTCCTCAACGTCCTGTGGGCCGAGCGAGGCGCGGGACACCGCTTCGCGTATCGCGAGCGCCCCCAGGTCCGTCGCCGGCACGCCGGCAAGCGCGCCCTCGTATTCCCCGATAGCGGTCCTGCACGCGCCGACGATATAGACGTCCGTCATGTCTTTCCTCCACGAAAATCGGGGACAGACACGATTCTACCTCCTCGGCTTCGCCTGCGGCGGTAAATCGAGTCAGTCCCCATTTTCGTCATGTTTCGTCCTTTCCGTACCGGTCCCGCAGCAGCCGATGCATCACCTTGTTTGAAGCCGTCCTGGGCAGCGACGGCGCGATCACCACGTCGTGGACGTGAAACAGCGGGTTGAGATGCTTCCGGATCTCGCCCTGCATCCCCTCCCTCAGGTCGTCCGCGCTCAGCTCCGTGCCCTCCTCGAGCACCGTGTAGACGACGAGCATAAGCGGTCCTTCCTCACCCGGGGAGACGCCTATCGCGGCCGTCTCCCGCACCCCCGGCATCGCCCCCAGCACCCTCTCGATCTCGGCGGAGCTCACCTTTATGCCGCCGATGTTCATCGTGTCGTCGGTCCGTCCGTGCGCCCGGTAGTAGCCGCCGCCCAGCCGCTCGATCTGGTCGCCGTGCCGCCTGAGCGTCTCGCCCTCCGGACCGGCGGGCGTGTCCTGGAAGTACACCTCGTGATGGTCCTGGTTTATCAGCTCGTTGGACAGCCCAATGGAGGGCGGCACAAGGAACACCTCGCCGTTGTCCGTCTCGTTCCCGTCCTCGTCCAGCAGGACGAAGTCCAGCCCGAGCGCCTGCGTCGAGAACGTCGCCGGAGACGCCGGCTGTACGACCGTGCCGGTGATGTACCCGCCGCCGATCTCCGTGCCGCCGCAGTACTCGATCACCGGCCGGTACCCGGCCGCGGACATCAGGTAGAGATAGTCCTCCGTGTTGGAGCACTCGCCGGTTGAGCTGAACGCCCGTATCCTGCTCCAGTCCTTTCCCGCGGTGAGGCCGCGCTCCTTCCACGCCCGCACCAGTCCCGGCACGACGCCGAGCATCGTCACCCGGGCGTCCTGGACGAACGCGGTGAATTCCGCGCTCACCGGTGTGCCGGCATACAGCGCGATCGTCGCCCGGTTGATCAGGCCGGCATATATCAGCCAAGGCCCCATCATCCACCCCAGGCTCGTCGGCCAGCAGACCACGTCGCCGGGATGTATGTCGTGGTGGAGCCAGCCGTCGGCGGCGCACTTTATCGGCGTCGTCTGCGTCCACGGTATCGCCTTCGGGTCGCCCGTCGTCCCGGACGAAAAGAGCACGTTGGTGTAGTCGTCCGGCCTCCGGATCACCGCATGGAACCTCTCCTTCTCGCTGAGGAACATGTCCCATTCCACGTCGCAGTCCCGCAGCTCCACGGCGACCGCGTCCGACGCGGGAAGCACCACCGCGGGGGGCGCGCCCGCCTCGACCGCCTTGTCATAGAGAGGAAGGCTCTTTCCCGCGCGAAGCACGACGTCCTGGGTGAATATCCCTCTGGCGTCGGCGATCCGCAATCGCTTCTCCACTTCGTCGGGCGCGAAACTGTCGGCGATGGAGACCACGACGCATCCGGCCCTCACTATTCCTATGTATATCGCGACCGACTCGACGGTCATCGGCAGGTAGCAGGCGATCGCGTCGCCCGGGTGGTAGTCCTTCTCGATCAGCCCGTTCGCGACGCGGTTCGAGAGCGTCTCCAGCTCACCGTACGTCATCGAAGAGATCGGCGCCCCTTCCTCCTGGTGCACGACGGCCGGCGCGTCTTTCTCCGCATGGAAACAGCTGTCGGCGATGTTGAGCTCCGCGTATTCCAGCCAGCGGGGCGTCTCCGGGTCCGACAGATCCCCGGCACACGCCGGCTTCCTCCCGAACCGGATGCCGAGCTTTCCTATTATCATCTCCCAGAACTGTTCCCGCTCCGCGGCGGACCATTCATGAAACTCCCGGTAGGAGCCGAACCCTCTCTCGTTCATCACGGACGTGATGTTGGCACGTTCGAGGACCTCAGGGGACGGGGTCCACGCCGGAGGCGGGCCCTGGGAATCGTCCCAGTCGGCAAATACCGCGTGATAGAAAAGACTGTGAAGCGGAAACGGGTCGGCGGGAGAGAGAACGTCCCGCGTCACCGCGCTCCAGCATTCCGCCGAGGGAAGCGATCCGGCGAGCTCGTTGAAACGAGCCGCGTTCCGCTCGGCGCCCTCGACTCCGAGTGCCGCGACCTCTTCGACGGCGACTACGCGTGCCACTTCCACTTCCTCCTTCTCTCGTCCCGGGCCGCGTGCTCCACGTGGAGACTCACGAACCCGCCCCGGAACAGCTTCTCCATGCCGATCAGCTCCCGGGAGCTGCGGCACTGGCCCTCCTTCTCGCACGTGCCGCACGGGTCACGGTAATCGCGGGGCTCGGTGTACAGGCACGAATACCCCTCGTAGTTCCTCAGGATGCTCTGGGTCGAGGAGCGGGACACCAGGTACTGCGGCCCGACCGGGATCTTCCCGCCGCCGCCCGGCGCGTCGATCACGAACGTCGGCACCGCCAGCCCCGACGTGTGCCCCCTGAGGCACTCGACTATCTCTATCCCCTTGCCGATGGACGTCCGGAAGTGCTCGACGCCCGCGGTGAGGTCACACTGGTACAGGTAGTACGGGCGGACCCGTATCTTCAGCAGCTCGTGGACGAGATCGCGCATCACCTCGACGCAGTCGTTCACCCCGTGCAACAGCACCGACTGATTGCCCAGCGGAATCCCGGCCCGGGTAAGCATATCGCACGCCCGGCGCGCCTCCTCGGTGATCTCCTTCGGGTGGTTGAAGTGGGTATTGATATAGAGCGGATGGTACTTCGCCAGCATCCCGCACAGCTCCTCCGTGATCCGGTACGGCAGCACCACCGGGGTCCGCGTGCCGATGCGGATGATCTCGACGTGCGGTATCCCGCGAAGCTTCTTCAGGATGTCCTCGAGGACGGAGTCGCCTATCGTCAGCGGGTCGCCGCCGGATATCAGAACGTCGCGGACCTCCTCGGCGGAACGGATGTACTCGATGGCCGCGTCGATATCCTCCGGCGAGCGCGGATGGTCCGTCACCCCGGTAAGCCGCCTGCGGGTGCAGTGGCGGCAGTACATGGTGCACTGGTCCGTCACCAGGAAGAGCACCCGGTCCGGATACCGGTGCGTCAGCCCCGGCACCGGCGAATCCGCGTCCTCCTCCAGCGGGTCCTCCATGTCGTCCTGGTGATGCACCAGCTCCAGCGGGTCCGGCACCGCCTGCCGCCGGATCGGGCACGCCGGATCCGCCGGGTCCATCAGCGTCGCGTAGTACGGTGATATCGCCATGCGGAGCGAGCCGAGCACCTTCTCGATCGCGGCCGCCTCCTCGTCGCCGATGTCCGCCACCCGGCGCAGCGTGGCCACGTCCCCGATGCGGTTCTTCACCTGCCAGCGCCAGTCCCGCCACTCCTCCTCGCTCACGTCCTTCCAGAGTTCGATCCCGCGGTAGTCTCTCATAGCTCATTCTCCAGGGCGCCTGTGTTCTTCCCCGCATCATGGTACCTCCAAAGCCGAAGGCGGGCAAGGACTTCAGCCCCATGAGGCAAACCCGGAATCGATGTATGACGATGGAGCGGGTACCGAGCGTTCGAGGACTGGGGCGAGCGGCTGGTGGTGCTGAAGCTGGACTATCACGCGAAGGAAACCGCCGCGGTCGCGACGCGGTAGCAGGTAACGCATGGTTCTCCTCAGCGCTCCTTTTCTCAGACGGGGCCGCGCTCGCCTCTAGCGTTCAGACAGCGCCGGCAAGAGATTCGGCAAAGGCGTACCAGCTCAGCTCCGGATAGATGCTCTCGAAGTATTCCCTGACGTGAAAAGGCGCTTCGGATATCAGCGGCCGTTGCTCGACGAAATACCGGAGCAGGGATTCCTGATCCAAGGGCCGGTGCTCTCTCTTCAGCCACGCTATTCGCCTTTG
>CAYMFW010000093.1:0-19083 GCA_964389785.1 uncultured Planctomycetota bacterium | reverse complement strand
TCTATTCACACATGCGCTTTACACGTTGTAGCGTTGTAGTACTAGAACCCGCTCAGGGACACACCTCCCCCGTGCCCGGCGTTATTGACGGTAACTGTCACCGACAATTAGTTGGTCAATTGGAGTAACGTGTCCCCGGCAATCTGGTAGAATCGGGGGATGCTGGAACTTACCGTAGTCGGATGGGTCGTGGTGATGGCGTGCGGGTTCTCCGTGGGACTGGCGAAGAACGGCCTTCCGGGGATGGGCACGCCGGCGGTCGTCGCGCTGGCGATGATAATGCCGGCGAAGGAGTCGGTCGGCTTTCTTCTTCCTATACTCATAGTGGGTGACGTCTGCGCGCTGGCCTACTACCGGCGCCACGCGGTGCGGAGCATACTGGTGAAGCTGATGCCGTGGGCGGCGGCGGGCATCGTCGGGGGCTACTTCCTTCTCGGGATGGTGGACGATCGGGCGCTGAAGATCACGATAGGAGCTATCGTGATAGTCCTGTTCGCGGTGGACTGGTTCCGGGAGCGGTACAAGGCGGAGGAGTCCGTCCCCACCCAGTGGTGGTTCGCGGCGATCATCGGCATCCTGGCCGGCGTGACGACGACGCTTGCAAACGCGGCCGGGCCTCTGATAATTATCTACTTCGCGGCGATGCGCGTCACCAAGGAGGAATTCATGGGCACCGGCGGCTGGTACTTCTTTCTGCTGAATTCCCTGAAGGTGCCGTTCTTTGTCCACAGGGATATGATAACGACGGATTCGTTTCTGACCGGTATGACGGCGATTCCCGCCGTGGTTCTGGGGGCGGTGGTCGGTATACTGGTGCTGAGGCGGATCCCGCAGAAGGGGTTCGCGATATTCGCCAAGGCGGTCGCGGTCGTCTTGGCCGTGAAGCTGCTGGTGTGGCCGTAAGGAGGAACAATGAAGCGGTCTCAGATCAACAACGCGGTGACGGAGGCGATGGGAGCGTTCAACGAACATCACTGGGTGCTGCCGCCGAACCCGAAGTGGGACGTCACCGACTTCGGCCTTCTCGATTTCGACAAGATCGGGCTGACGCTCGTCAACCTGGCGGAACAGCCGGAATACTGCGAGAAGATCATGTACGTGAGGGAAAAGCAGGTGACGCCGATGCACCACCACAAGTCGAAGAAGGAGGACATCATCTGCCGGTGGGGGAAGCTGGCGATGCGCTTCGACTCGAAGGAGGAGACGATACGGCTCCAGGTGAACGGGGAGGAGCGGGACATACCGACGGGTGAGCTGCTGGTGCTGATGGCGGGGGAGCGGATAACACTGACGCCCGGGGTGGACCACGCGTTCTGGGCGGAGAGCGAGTACGCCATCGTGGGCGAGGTGTCCACGGCGAACGACGACACCGAGGATAACTTCTTCAAGGACGAACGGATCGGGCGGTTCAGCGAGATAGAGGAGGACGAGCCGCCGCTGGTGAAGCTGGTGAGCGATCCGGAATGAGCAGTCAACCGAACATACTGGTATTCATCCCCGACGGGATGCAGGCCGCCCCGGCGGCGCCCGGCCATCCGTGCGTGACGCCGAACTTCGACCGGATGGCGGAGCGGGGCGTGACGTTCTCCCGCGCGCACACGCCGAACCCGACGTGCTCGCCGGCCCGGGCGAGCCTGATGACCGGACTTCTTCCGCACAATCACGGGGTGCTTCAGGTGGAGCACTGCGTGGACGAAGACCAGTGTGCGCTGCGTGAGGACCGGCCCCACTGGGCGCAGCGGCTGGCGGATGCGGGGTACCGCACCGGCTACTTCGGCAAGTGGCACATCGAGCGGAGCCACGAGCTGGACCGGTTCGGGTGGCAGGTCCATCGTTCGATGAGAAGCGAGGCGTATCAGAAGGAGGCCCGGCCGTACGCCGAGGCGCAGAGAAGCGGTATCGACCACCGCGTGGAGAGATACCAGGAAGGCCCGGAGGGGTACGCCCCGAAGCTTCACTACGCGGTGACGGATACGCCGGTGGAGGGGCGTCCGGTCAGCATGCCCGCGCGGCTCGCGGGGGGATTTCTCGAGGAGGCGTTCGAAGGAGACGCGCCTTGGTGCTGCGCGGTGAGCTATCCGGACCCCAACGAAGCGATGATCTGCAGCCGGGCGACGTATGATATGTATGACGTGGATTCCATCGAGCTTCCGGCAACGCTCGGCGACGAGCTGGAGGGCCGGCCGGCGATCTACCGGAGGAGCCGGCGGATATGGAAGGACATCACGGAGAACCAGTGGCGGGAGGCGCTCGCGTGTTACTGGGCGCGCATCACGGAGGTGGACGGCGAACTGGGGAAGCTGCTGGCGCGGATAGAGGAATCCGGAAAACTGGACGACACGATCGTGATCGTGACGACCGACCACGGGAAGTACGTCGGCGAGCACGGCATGGAGGGGCACAACTTCGGGGCGTTCGAGGCGCTGTACCACATCCCGATGATGATAAGCGGGCCGGACATCGCGGCCGGGGCGCGCTCCGGGGCGCGGGTGGGACTTCAGGACCTGTGCCCGACGATGATCGAGCTTGCGGGCGCGGAGCAGATCGACGTGCCGGACTCACGCTCGTTCGCAGCGGTATTGCGGGACCCGGCGGGCGCGGAGGGCGATTTCCGGGAGGGCTACGCCGAGTACTTCGGGACCAGATTTCCGCTGATGCAGAGGGTGCTGTGGGACGGCTCGTGGAAGTTCGCCTACAACGGCTTCGATTACGACGAGCTGTACGACCTGGAGAACGACCCGGGCGAGCTGCGGAACCTCGCCGGCGAGCCGGAGCATCGGGAGCGTCTTCGCGAAATGATGAAGAAGATATGGCGGCGCGTTCGCGACACCGGCGATACCACCCTCCTCGAGTCGCAGTACTACTCGATGCGCTTCGCCGCCGTCGGCCCCGACGCGTAGACAGGGACAGCTCCGTTTTCTTGCCTTATTACTTGACGAAAGTGCCGGGGCCGGGGGCTTCCTGAGCGGGTTCTGGATTCGATCGACTGTCCGCCAGAGGCGGACCTTTCCTTGGTCGATCGAATCCTGCCTCGGAGGCGCCCAATTCTGTAAAGGGCGCCGAGAATGAGCGAAGGGAGTCTCCGGTGCCGGCCTGGCCGCAAGTAAAACGGGAGCTGTCCCTGTTTTTCCCTATTTTTTCTTCTTCTCTTTGTACTTGCGCGGCGGGCCGGTGGGGGCGCCTCCGGCGAGGAGGCGGGCGGCGACGAGCGTCCTGCCGTCCGGCTGCACCGCCTGATACACCATGAGCGAATTCCCGTCTCCGATGCTCGCCAGCGCGGGAACCGACTTGCTGCCCGGCTCGTCGTCGCCGCCGGCGATGAGCGTCGGCACGGACGTGTTCATCATCGTCGCCGGGTCCACGCGCAGGGCGAAGATGTCGTGGTCGTATATGGACACGAAATCCAGCTTGCCCCTCACCCAGACGACGAGCCACGCCTTGCCGTCCCAGGAAACCGACGAGTAGAGGTGGGGCCAGTAGCCGCTCTCCGTCTTCTTGAACCCGCCCGGTCGCCCGGCGGGCCAGCCCTTGTGGCCCTTCCACTTGGGGCAGTCCACCACGCTCGCGAAGCCGCCGTCTACCAGCTCGCCGTAGTCGATGGAGGACCGTTCCGGGGTCTTGCCGTCACGGGTGAGACGCCCGATGGCGATACAGCCCGGGCCGTTCCATCCCCACGGGTTCGGGTTGGGGCGGCGCGCGGCGGTGACGACCGCCACCTGGCCGTTGCCCGCGGCAGCCGGGCGGTGCTCCCACAGCCCGCCCATCTTGACGGACTCACCTATCAGCGCTCCCTTACGGTCGAGCCGCTTCGTCCAGACCGAGTTTCCTGTGGAGTACGCGACCACGTAGATATCGCCGTCGAAGGTGACCGTCGGCCGCCTCGCTCTCAGCGCGAGCTGTACCGGCTCCGAAACCGGCTTCCCTGCGGCGTCGAACAGGCGCCCCGCGATCTCGTACCGGGGGGCATAGTTCTTGTCGTCCACGAGCTTTCTCCAGGCGACGAAGAAATTCTCGCCGTCCGAGGCGACGGCGGGCTCCAGCGCGTTGCCGTCCGAGGGGACCAGCGGGATCGGGTCGCCGGTCTTTCCCGACGCGTCCACGACGAGCCCGCTGATGCCGTATCCCTTGTCGGGGGAGGGCCGGTGCTGGCAGGCGATGAGGTACTTGCTCGATTTGGACGCGTGGGCGACGGCGGGCGCCTCGAGCGTGCCCGGGGCCGACGCGACGCGCATGTCCTGGATGTTTCCGTCCCTTCCGATCCGGCAGAACGCGACGGCGCTCCGGGTGCCCAGGCCGCTGTAGCCCTCCTGCCACGCGACGAGGTAGTCGTTCGTGCCCGCCGCGACGGCCGCCGACGCCTGGTATTCGCCGGTCGCCGCCAGGAGAAGCTCGTCTCCGCTTCGCACGTAGTCCTTGCTCACCTCCGGCTTCGCGAGCCGGGCCTTTCCCGCGGACTTCGCCGCGCGCAGGACCGACTCCTTCGGGATCAGCGGGTTGGGTCCCTTCTCCGGCTGCTTAGCACCGGCGGGCAGCGGGTCCCGGTAGAACCGGCAGATGAGGCCTTCCGCGGGCGAGTAGTACACCCTGCCCTGCGGGTCCACGCCCATCGGGCCGCCGGCGCCCGCCGTCTGCATCGCGGGACCGGCGTACACCGGCTTCTTGTTGGTGGGCTTCCACGGCCCGAGGGTCCGCACGTTGCCGTCGGGGGTGATGACGCGTATCGGGTGCTCGTCGGCGGTGCTGGTGTAGACGTTGCCGCTGGCGGGGTCGTAGATCGTCGAGCACGGCCCGCCGCCGGAGCAGAACGCCGCCTCCTCGAGTGCGTTACCGTCCCTCCATTTTTTGCGCCCGTCGAAACCGGGCTGGCCGCGCGCCGGGCCCCCGGCGATGATAGACGTCTCGCCCTTCTTCAGGTCCACCTTCCGGAACACGTTGCTCCACCGGTCGCCGAGGTAGATGCTGCCCGCGGCGTCCGCGGAGATGGCGCCGGCCCCCATGATGCGGCGGAACTTCGCCTTCTCCAGCGCGCCCTCGAAGTAGCCGGTGCCGCCCTTCGGGTTGAGCGTGGTCACCTGGTTGTCCTTGATCCTTCTCAGCCAGTCCTGGTCCATCACGTAGATCGCGCCATCGTAGCCGAAGGTGATGCAGTCGAGCCTCTTGAACATGGCGGTTCTGGCCGGGCCGTCCTGGTGCCCCTTCTTTCCCGGAACGCCGGCGACGGTGGTGACCGTCCACGCGCCGTCGTCGCCGCGGCGGATCTTCTTGATGCAGTTGTTGGGCGTGTCCGACACGTACGGGAATCCGTCCGGGCCGACCGCGATGCCCGCGATGCCGCCGAAGCACGCGCGGCTCGCCGGGCCGTCCGCCGTGCCGGGCGTGCCGGGCACGCCGGCCAGGAGCGACACGTTGCCGTCCGGCGTGATGACGTAGACGAAGGTGCCGCAGGCGACGTACGCGTTGCCGTGCGTGTCGAAGGCCATCGAGCCGGGGGCGCCCGCGCCGCGGCGCGGTCCCTGCGCGAAGCTTCCGACGAGGCATCCGGCGTAGACCTCGGAGTGCCACTTGTCCGCGTCGTCGAGCGGTATCTGGTTCTTCTGCGCCACGCTAGTTCCGGTGAGCGTCAGGACGAATACGACGGCCAGCAATGCTCGGGTCTTCATATCGTGATCTCCTCATGTGCCTGGGATAAACCCGGGTCAGGATTTCTTCTTGGCCTTCCGGTGGAGGGCCTGGTCACGCGCGATGGCGAGGCTGACCTCGTAGAGCGCCTCGAGGTCGACCCTCATCTGGTCCAGCTCGTCCAGCATGTTCATCAGCGTTCTCTGCAGGTCGAACACGTCCTTCGACTCGTCGATGAGGGAGCTGATGCCCTTCACCACCAGGCTCCGTCCCTCGTACCGTTCCACCCGCTCGCGCCACTGCTCCATCAGCGCCTCTCCGACCTGGACCGGGGTGACGAGCCCCATGTCCATCATGATCTCCGCGAACTTGCGCTCCGGGTTCTGTTTCTGCCGTTCGAGAGCGGTTATGATCTGGGTGTCGGTGACGACCCCCATCTCTTTCAGCGCCTCCCCTATCCGCTTCGGCTTGAGTGGCATACGATAATAGTACAAATATGGGCCGTGCGAGGCAAGAGTCTGGTATGATGTTACCAGGGGAAAGGAGGGACACCGATATGGCCGACAGACCCAACGTAGTGATGCTCATTACCCACGATACCGGGCGGTATATCTCGCCGTACGGGATAGAGACGGTGGATACGCCCAACTGCGAGCGGCTGGCCGGGGAATCAGCCCTTTTCGAGAATTCGTTCTGTACCGCGCCTCAGTGCAGCCCGAGCAGGGCGTCCATCGTGACGGGCAGGTACCCGCACACGAACGGAGTGATGGGGCTGAGCCACAAGGACTTCGCGTGGTTTCTGTACGAATCGGAACGGCCCGCGGCGAAGCTGTTCGGGCCGGCGGGATACGAGACGGTGCTGCTGGGGGCGCAGCACGAGACGCATGACGCGAATACGCTGGGATTCGATCGTGTAGATATGGGGTTCACGCTGCTCCAGCTTCCGGAGCACCTGGACGCGTTCCTCGACGGGCGCGACGAGTCCAAGCCGTTCTACTGCCAGATCGGATGTCCGGAGACGCACCTGCCGTGGGGAAGGGACGACACGCCGCCGGACGATTCGAAGGGGCTGCGCATCCCGCCGTTCCTGAAGGACGGGCCGGAGACCAGGAAGGACATGGCCCAGTTCCAGGGAATGATAAAGAGATACGACACCGGGCTGGGCCGGCTGCTGGACCTCATGGAGAGACGGGACCTGGCGGAGGATACCATTCTGGTGATCACGACGGACCACGGGGTGGCGATGCCGAGGGCGAAGGGGACGCTGTACGATCCCGGCATCGAGACCCTTCTCTTCATGAGATATCCCGGGGGCGGGTGGAAGACGGGGGTGAGACTGCAGGAACTGATCAGCAACGTGGATATCCTGCCGACGCTCCTGGAGGCGTGCGGAATCGACGTGCCGGAGAACGTGCAGGGGCACAGCTTTCTGCCTCTGCTCACCGGCGGGGCATACGAGCCGCGTGACTGTGTCTTCGCGGAGAAGACGTTCCACGGCACCTACGATCCGGTGCGGTGCGTGAGAACGGACACGCACAAGTACATCTGCTTCTTCGAGAAGTCCACGCTGGAGCGGGTACCGGGCGACGTGATGCATTACGGTATGTTCGTCGAGTGGGGACCTGCCGTGATGCGGGAAGGGCGGGAGAGATTGTACGACCTGCAGGCGGACCCGGATGAGACGAACAACCTGGCCGACGATCCTGCGTTCGAAGAGACGAAGAATGACCTGCGGGCCCGGCTGGTGGGCTGGATGGAGGCGACGAATGACCCGATACTGGACGGGCCGGTCGCGAGCCCATACTACCATGAAACCATGAGGATGCTGGGGATTTCAAGGGGTCAGTTCAAGGGGCCAGAACACTTGAAATAGACCGCCGAAAGATTCGGCGCATCCCGGCAACAAACTATGAGAGTAGTTCGGGGAGTAGCTCCGGGGGATCGATAATGAGGCTCGAGCGTTACGATCGCGGTTTCACGCTGGTAGAGCTCCTTGTCGTGATATCCATCATCGCGCTGCTCGCCGCGTTCATTCTTCCCGGCCTGTCACGGGCCAGGGAGTACGCCTACTTCACCCGCTGCAAGAGCAACCTGAGGCAGATAGGGATCGGGTTTCTGCTCTTCGCGAGTGACAACAAGGGCAGACTGCCGGAGGCGGAGGCGCGGTGCGGAGTGGCGGGGGTCGGCACCTACACCGAAAAGATCGGGTCTCCCGGTACGCTCTGGATGTACGGGTTCGGAAATGCGGGGGAGAACCTGACGAAGAGGATCTTCGCGGATAGCCCCGGGATGAACGGAGACGGGACTCACTACACCAAGTGGTCGAATTCCTGGGTGGGCGTGCGGGGGGACCCGGGATTCTACCTTCCCGTTGAGGTGCTGTGGTGTCCCATCCTGAAGGTCAGGGACTGGGCGTTCGGATACAAAGATCCCCTCACCTGCACGCTCTCCGCCACCGGAGGAACCCTCGAGCCCATGACGTCCGGCTCGGAGGTGGGACGGGACAACCTCACCCGCGGATCCGGCATGTTCGGCTACGAGTTTTTCGTTCACAGCGTCGGCTGCTGGAGGTACGTCTCGAACGGCGATACGTGTCACGTGTTCTCGCGCTACGGCGGCGACTGCGGGCCGTCGTCCTGGTGGCTGGCCAAGCATCATTTCCGCTGGAACACCAAGAACAGACAGGTCCACACGTCTCATAAACCGTCCGTCTGGCTCGCCGCGGACCTCGCGCCGGTGATAGAGTGGAACGGGGCGACGCGCAACTACACCTCGCACTTCGGTCTGATGCAGACGACGCCCGGAGAGTACCGATTCAACGTCATTCACATGGACGGGCACGTTCACGACTCGATCTGGGCAGAGCCGCTGGCAGCTACGGACTGGCTGACGTCCGACGGCCGCCCGTATCTGTGGCCGTGGCAGACCGGATCCGGCAGCGAGAACGGGATAGTGGAGGAGACGGATGCCGCGGGCGCGTTCGACGAGAACTGACGGAACGAGGTCTCCCTGACCCCGCTTCAGGAGCCGGTGCTTTCGTAGGACCTCTGGCCGAACCTGAAGAGGGTGATGGCGCCCGTCAGGCAGGCCGCGGCGACGAGGGGCGGCACCAGCGCCCACCACGCGGATATACCGTCTTTCGCCAGGAGGACCGCGGCCGGGTAGTAGCTGCAGAACCCGAGCGGGATGAGGGTGGAGAGCAGTACTCTGAGAAACGCTCCGTAGATGGTGATGGGGTAGTAGCAGAAGGCGCGGAGCGACATGATGAGCTCGTGCACGACGGTGAACCGCACCAGCCAGAAACAGATCGCCGCCTGGGCCATCATCACCGCGACCATGATGGTGTTTCCGGAGAGGACGAAGACGGTGAGCTGGAGCGCGCGTCCCAACGTCCACTGGTAGTCCATCCGGCCGGCGGCGATTATGACGAGCGCCAGTCCGGTGATGAGATCCATCGCGCCGGTGTAGTTCGAACGGTTGCAGCTTATCAGGAGGAGCAGGTTGCGCGGTTTGGTGAGGTACTGGTCCAGCATGCCGCGCATGATGAGCATGCCGGTGTCGCGCACCCCCTGGAACACCAGCCGGTACAGGGCCATGGACAGCATCAGCATGCCGTAGAGGAACACGATCTCCTCCAGCGACCAGCCTCCGACCGCGCGGACCCTGGTGAAGATCACCCACAGGAACATGAGTCCGGCAAGCTGGGAGAGGACGAAGAGCGCCTTCTCTATCCATACGTCGATCGCGAAAGAGAGAGTGGACTTGATCTGCATCGCCTGCAGCCTGACGAAGCATCGGGTGCCGGAGCGGAAGCGCGCCCAGGGTGACCGGCGGTTCAGTGCGGTGACGGCGGATGGCATGGCTCAGCCTCTCTGTATCAGGATTCGCGGCGACGATATCCGCCACGCGCCGGACGCGAGCGGGATCAATAACACGATCCAGAGCGTCTGGCACGCAACCGCGCCCGCGATCGGCGGCAGACCCAGGCCGGCAAGCAGGTCCACTACCGGACCCGCTTCCATGCGTCCGCCCATGAAGATGTTGATCGGGGTGTAGAAGATGGACTGGAACGGAAGGGCGAACAGCACCCGGCGGAGGGCCGCCGGGAAGAACGGCAGCGGAATCAGCGAGCCGGTGGCGAAGGTGACGACGAGCACCCATATTTGTGCCACCGCGGCGCTCGTGTGAGTGAAGAGCGTGAGCTGCGCCAGCGTGAATTCCAGCAGGAAGTACAGGACGAACGCCTGGACCAGTGAGATCAGGAACGCCGCCGTGGCCGCCGGTCCGTGCCAGTCGACGCCGATGAAGATGACGCCGAGCAGGAACACCGGGATGCCGCGAAGGAGCAGATACACGCCGGCCGAGCCGGCCGACCGGGCGAAGCACAGGAGCGGGAACGAGAGCGGCTTGATCAGGTCGCCGCCGATCGAGCCGGAGACGAACCCCTGTCCCAGGTAACCGATGGTGCCGCCTATGAGGGCGCCGTTCACCAGCGCGCTCACGACCAGGTAGGTCATCATTTCGTGGGCCCTGATGCCAGCCAGCTCGGTCCGGCCGGCGTAGATCGCCTGCCACAGACAGTAGCTGAGGAGCAGAGACAGGCCGGAGAGTCCGAGGGTCCCCCAGAACTGCGCGCGAAACGCGAGGGCATCCTGGACGGCGAGGCGGAGGAATACCCGGTATCTGGTGATTCGGCGGATCATGCCGGTTCCTTGCCCTGACGGTAGAGCCGGGCGACCACTTCGTCGATGGGCAGCTCCTTCACCGAGAAGTCCACTACCTCGTGCGCGGCGGTGATCTCGTTGAGCACTTCCATCGAGCTGTGCCGGCGGCTGTCGAAGCGGACGACCACCCGCGCGCCGGAGATATCCGCCACCTCTCCGCACGCGAGATCGAGGGTGCCGGGAGGAGCGGCGAGGTCCAGCACCAGGTCTCGTTCCGGTCCGAATCGTTTGCGGAGCGGCTCCATCGAACCTTCGTATACGATTGTTCCCTTGTCGATCACCAGCACGCGTTTGCTCAGCCGTTCGACGTCAACCATGTCATGGCTGGTGAGGAGCACGCTGACGCCGCGTTCCCGGTTGTAGCGCTCTATGTAGTCGCGGACCTGACTCTTGCCTACCACGTCCAGCCCTACGGTCGGCTCGTCGAGGAAAAGGAGCTCCGGACGGTGAATCAGCGACGCGGCGATGTCGCAGCGCACCCTCTGGCCGAGCGAGAGCTGTCTGGCGGGCGTTGCCAGGAAGTCACCGATCTCCAGGATCTCGACCAGGTACGCGGTCTCCTTCCGGGCCTCGGCGGGGTCGAGCTCGTAGACCTCGGCAAGTGCGCTGAAGGTTTCCTGCGCCGAGAGACTCCACCAGAGCTGGCTGCGCTGGCCGAAGACCACGCCGTAGCGCCGGGCGACCGCGATACGGTCACGGAACGGATCGAGCCCCAGTGTCCGTATCTCTCCCGACGTCGGTCTGATGATTCCCGAGGCCATCTTCACCGTGGTGCTCTTGCCGGCGCCGTTGGGGCCGATCAGGCCGAGGATCTCTCCTCGTGCTATCGAGAAGGAGACGTCTTCGACCGCGCGGACGAGCTTCTTCTCTTTTCCCCCGAAGACGCCGCGTATCGCCCCGAAGATGCCGGGGCCGCTCTCGCGGACGACAAAGTGCCTGGTGAGGCCCTCGGCGGTCAGGACGTCGTCGTTCGAAGTATCCGTCACCGGGATCTCCTGTCTTGTCTTCGTGAAGAGGGGAGTATAGCCGCGGTGGAGGGCGGCGTAAAGGAAAGCCCGCGGCGGGTGGTGGCCACCGCGGGCTTCGGGGTCTAGTGGGCGGACTCCCCGCCCAAAAGGAACCTGCTATCTGCTCATATAGACCGGCATGTACCGGTAGTATACCTCCAGGCACAGCGCGCAGAGCGCGGTGATGCCGGGTCTCGACCAGCGGCTGGAGAAGTGGTCGACCGGGGGCCAGCTGCCGTCGGCGTGGCCGCCCTTCACCTGGCTCTGCAGCAGCGCGGTTTTCATCGCTTCGTTCCAGCCCTTCCAGTACTTGCCGCCGATCTGGAACATTACCAGGGTGGTGTAGTACCAGTAGTACAGGTCGGTGTCGTTGATCGAGTTCGGGTGGCCGATGCTCTGAGGCGCCGGTGCCCATTTCGGCACGTTCTGCAGGAACTTGTCGCCCGAGCTGGTCATCCGCTGGCCGCCCGGGTCGGCTCCGAAGAACATGAAGCCGAGCATGCCGGCCGCGCGCATGCGCAGCCCGCCGCCGCCGCCCTTGTACTCCTTGGTGGGATCGGTTCCCGATATCGAGTAGGCGACGTCGCCGGTGTAGTCACCGTCGGTCGCGATCTCGAGCCACCTGACCGCCCTGTTGATCGTCTCCTGGGGAACGCTCAGGCCCGCGATCTTGCCGGACTTCAGCGCCATGCACTGCCAGCCGGTGACGGACATGTCGTTCCGGGCGCTGGGGGAGCTGTAGTTCCAGCCGCCCAGCGGGTTCTGGCAGTATACGATATAGTCAATTGCGCTTTGCGCCCCTCCCTTCAGCTTGGCGCTCTGCGTCATGCCGAACGCCTCGACGAGCGCGAGTGCCGCCATTCCGTGCGTGTACATCCGGCGCCCGTTGCCGCCCTCGATCTTGCCGTTGGCGGCCTGGCACTTCTGGACGTACTCGACGCCGCGCTTGACCGTGTTTCTGAAATTACCCGTGGTGTGGGTGTGGCCCGCGCCCAGGAACGCGAGAAGGGCCAGTCCGGATATCGCCGCCGGGTAGTCGCCGCCGACGTCGCACTGCTCTCCGCCTCCCTTGCCGACGCAGGAATCACCCGCCGGACACTCCTGGCTCCACGTGTCGGGATGCCATGCGCCGTCCGCGCTCTGATGCCGCATCAGCCATCGCAGCGCCGCATCCACCGCGCTCTCGGTGCCCTTGCCTCCCCATTTGGCGACACAGTTTTTCCGGCCGCCTCCGAACCGGGTGCCGAAGCGGCCTCCCCGTCCGCCGCCGCCGATGCCGATGGAGCTGACGATGCCGGTCGAGCCGGCGTCGACGAAGCCGACCGCGTCCTCGAAGCCCCTGGCGGTCTCCAGGTCCATGTCGTCGTCCGTCTCGAAGTGGTCGTCGATCACGAAATCCTCGGTGACCACGATGGGCGAGTCCGCCACCACGTCGGTGTCGAGCAGGGGCGACTCGTGCCTGATGATGTCACGTTCCTTCTCCGGATCGTATTCCGGCTCTTCCTTCTCTTCGATTCGGGCTTCGATCACGACTTCCTGCTCGAGCGTGGGGATGACACCTATCTTGACGACCCAGAGAATGAGAAGCACGATGGTGTGAAACGCGACGGAAATGGCCCACCAGGGCGTCTTCTTGAGCATCTCGTCCTGCCAGGTCTCCTCTAACGGACCTTCTTCGAGAAGCTCTTCCTCCATGTATTCGTCGTCTTCGCGCGGCATGCTAGACCCTCCTAAGACCTTGTCCCTAAAGACATTACCACCACCCTGCGGCCGGTCCTCTCAGCGGCCTGGAGCGCTTCGGGGGCGCTCTCACAATACCTTCACCTATATATACGCACCGTGACACACCCTGTCAACGCGGGGAGGCGATTTTTTTTTGGGGTTTTGGGGAAACGGTAACTCCTTTTCCGGGAAAAAATTAGATAGGATCTGGCCGTCCGCAGGGCTCAGTATCCGAAGACGGCTCGAACCGCCAGCCTAAGCCCCAGCAGTACAAGAAGATACAGGACCATTCTCCTGAAGCGGTCCTGATTGCTGACTCTGTCGAGGAACAGGCCCAGCGCGATGCCGAGGGCTATGGCGGGGAGGGAAATCAGGTAGCAGGTGCCCACTTCGGCCGTCAGATTGCCCTTGATGCCGTGTCCGGTGAGGATCATCATGCAGTTCAGGAGGAAGAACCCCTGCAGGTTGCTTTTGAAGACGTCGGGCGGCCACCGTCTGCAGTTACCGTATATCACCACCGGGGGGCCGTTCGTGTTGTAGGCACCGCCGAGGAGCCCCGCGGAGAAGCCGGCGGCGAACATCCATCCCTTTGATTTCAGCTTGGGCAGGCGGGGCTGGGTGAGTGCGTACAGGGCGTAACCCAGGATGACCGCGGCGAGTACGAGGAGGGTGATGCGCTCGTCCACCAGCCGAAGGCCCCAGATCCCTATCGGAATCGCCGGTACCGAGCACAGGGAAAGCCACACGACCGTGCGGATATGAAGGGACCGCCAGTACCGGGTGAGAAGAACGATCTGGAGCGTCCCGGCGACGAGAGACATGAGGGGCGGCGCCTTGTGCATCCCCAGCAGGGGCACGAGAAGCGGCATGATGACCAGGGCGGAACCGAACCCGGCCAGAGTCTGGACGAAGATGCCGGCGAAGATTATCAGGCCGATGATGAGGTACGTTTCCATTCCATGGAGGATACCAGAAAAACCGTCGGCGGGGGCTACTTTTCGTTGAGGAGGGCGCGGGCGTGGCGCGCGTAGTGGCCGTGGGGGTCGTTCAAGTACGCGGTGAGTATCTTCTTCGCCAGGCCGTCGTAGTCGCCGCACCTCCAGAGGGCGCGGGCGAGCGCCAGCTCCCTGAGCGCCGGGCTCCGGTTCTCCCTCACCTTCGCCTTCACCTGCGCGGGGTCAAGGGAGTCCACCGTGACGGCGTGGCCGCTCATTCCGGGAAGGGAGAGAATCTCGGCGAGCGGCTTCGCGGCCGCGGGGTCGCGCAGCGCCTCCAGCGCGATCGCCACCGCACGGTGGTGAGAGAAGGTGCCGGTGTCCTTGAGCATGCGCGTCTTCTCCAGGAGCGCCGGGAGCGCCCGGCGGTTGCGGGTGAGGCCGAGCGCGACGATGTAGCTGTCCAGGCGGCTCAGGCTGGAGCCGTACTGCCCCATGCCCTTGAAGTCCCATCCCCTGTCCCACTTCGTCGCGTCGGTGACGGCGTCGATGAGGGCGTCGATGCCGGCGTCGTTGCCCAGCACGCCGAGGATATGGGCGTAGACCAGCTTGTGCGCTTTCGAGGATGCCTTCGCGTAGGCCTGCGTCAGCATCGGGACGGCCCTGTCCGGCGCGGCGAGGATGACGGGGAGTCCCGCGTAGCCGTCGGCCGCGCTCGCCACGGCCGCGGCGATCTCCTTGTCGGGCGGCGGGAAGGTGTCCTGCCAGGTCGGCGCGTCCTCGGGGATGTTCTTGATCTCGACCAGGTGCTTCTGCAGCGTCTTGATGTCTACCGCGCGGGTGCCCCTGCCGGATCTGGCGGCGGACGCGGCAGCGACGCCGGCGGCGTAGCCCTGGTTCTGCACGTCGGGCTGCATCCGCAGGATCGGCATCGCGTCCCGGTGGGCGCTTATGCCCAGGCCGGTGACGAGGATGCCGTCCAGGCCCTGGGGGAGGAGGGAGCGGTACGGGACGTAGGCCGTCATGCCCTGCTTGCCGGGCGGGCGAAGGGTGAAGACCGGATGTATCGTGAAGCCGTGGCTGTCGAAGTTGCTCTTGGCCATCATCACCGTGTCCGGGTACCGTCGGCCGTTCAGTATGTCCACCGGGGTGACGACGTGGTCGCCGAGTATCCGCCGCCGCTCGCGGGAGTCCACGAGCCGTCCGAGGTCGTAGGCGCCGCGGAACTTCTGCCGCGCGTACACGAACAGGTGCCAGATGTCCACCGGGTCCGAGTCGTCGGCAAAGGTGTAATCGGTGTTGGTGTAGCTGGCGCCCGGCCGGCGCGGGGGCAGTCCGGTGCCCTGCACCGCGCAGTTGTCCGCGCCGGTGTAGATACAGGCCGCGCCCGCCGCGGCGGCGATGTCCGCGTTGCCGGTCGAGTCTATCACCGCCCCGGCGAGCACGACGCCCCGTCCGTCGGGCGTGGCGACCACCACGCCTCTCACGCGGCTGCCCTCCACGAACGCGCCGCAGCCGAGCGTGCCGAACCAGACGTCCGCACCGGCGTCACGGTTGGCCCTGCGGAAGTACTCCGCCTTGGCGACGACGGTCTTGCCGCCGCCGATGCCGCCGACGCCGGAGTCGATCTCCCTGGTGAATCCGCCGCGATAGCCATGGTAGTACTTGCCGATCAGCCCGGCCGTGGCTACGCCGCCCAGCTCGTGGAGGTATTCGACGACGAGTGTCGTCGCCTTCCGCCGCGCCGCGCCGATGCCGGCGGGCGCGCCCCCGGTGCCGCCGCCGACGACCACCACGTCGTAGCGGGCGATGACCGGGACGGACCGCTGCGGCGACTGCACGACGGCCGCGCCCGTCCCCGACGGGCGCAGGCCGGTGAGGAATTCCCTGATGTCGCCGGTAGAGGCGGACGGCTTCTTCGCGCCGGCGACGCGGACGCCGTGCGGCGCGGGAATCGTCTTCGCTTTCGCGGCGGCCTCCGTGCCGACGCGCGCTCCCGCGCCCATCAGCTCGGACGGCCTGAGGAGCTTCTCCGCCGCGTCCCGCGGCACGTCCGCGCACCCGCCGAGAACGTACAGCGCCTCGACGCCCGCGGGCCGGAACACGTCGAGGGGCACCTTCGAGGCGCCGGGCCACTCGCCGGTGAGGGACGCGCGTCCCTTCATCGGGTCGGGCGGGACCTGGAAGAGTACCTCGGACGCGTCGAGCCGGCCGGGATGGAACGTGAGGTCGCGCGCGGTCTGTTCCGCCTCGGCGAAGGAGGCGAAGCTGCCGTCCTTCATGGGGAGCCGGAGCGTGTATTCCACGGCCGCGGCGCCGGTCGCCGAGGGAACGGCCCGCGACCCGGCGATGCCGGCGCCGGTGCGGACGGAGCCGCCGATCACCACCCGCGTGAAGACCTGCGGCCCGGCCGGGTACGGCGCGAACGACGCGCCCGCCATGCGGGCGACGGCGGCGCGTCCGGTGGCGTCTATGACGATCTTCGCGCGCACCGCCTGGCGTCCGGAACGGTTCGCCATGACGATGCCCGCCGGGTTTCCTGACGAGTTGATCAGAAGGTCCGTCGGATAGCATCCGAACAGGAACTTCACGCCGGCCTTCAGCAGGGCCTCGTCCAGCGTGCGCTTGACGTGCATCGGCGTGAGGACCCGGTCGGGCGCGGCAGCGGCCCGCGAGGCAGGCTCGTCTCGTTCGCTGGACGCGCCCCCGTCCTTCCTGGTTTCGATCGCCAGCTCTCCGAGGAGCACCCGCCCGCTCGACGCGGACTTTTTCGCCTCGATTCTCAGGTAGCGGCACCGGGCGTCGAGCGGGACCCGGATGCCGATCGCCTTCTCGTCGAAATCGCCGCTGCCCAGCCGTTCGTTCTTCGCCGAGCCGAGCTTCTTCCACGTCTTTTCGTCGTTGCCGCCGGAGACGGTGACGCTCTCCACCTCGAAGTCGCCTTTTCTCTGGTAGACATACAGCGTGACGGCGCTGACGCCGACCGTTCCCTTCAGGTCCGCGGTAATGGTCACGTTCCCGCCGTACTCCACGCTCTCTCGCGACGCGGGTCCCCACTTCCCGTCGCTCAGCCGGGAGGGCGGGACGCCGTCCCGGTGGCGCCCCGAAGGGGCCGGGGAGGCGCGGTACGTGAAGGGGCGGGACGGCGCGGCCGGCTTGCCGGCGGGCTCCGCCCCGTCGGCCAGAAGCCGCTTCTGGAGGTCCGTTGTCAGGAGCTCTCCTTCCTCCACCCACAGCCTGCGCGTGGCGCACATGTCCTCGCCCAGGTACGTGCGGGGGGCGGCGAGAAAGACCTTCGCGCCCGCGCCGGCCGCCTCCACCGCGGCGGACACGGCGCCAGTGGAGCCGCCGACCACCACCACGTCGACCTCGAAGGCCACCGGTATCTCGCGGGCCGACTCGGTGACCGAGGGGTCAGGAGCCGCGGAGGCAGCGAGGGGCGCCAGGAAAATCATTGCGAGCAGGCTCTTTTTCAGCATGGATTGGTCCGACCCCTATTATTCGCCGATCGAGGGGGCATTGCAAGGCCTTTCCCGGTCGGGGCACGGAGTGTCTCTTCGCTCATTCTCGGCGCCATCAATGCGGATATGGCGCCTCCGAGGACGCGGCTCGACGGACCGTGGAAGGGCCTTCGCCTGTCCGTCGACCCACGAACCCGCTCAGAGACACCCGTGCCACGACCTCGGCCTTGAATATACGGGCCTCCGGGCGTAAAGTATTGGCATGAATGCGGGTTCCGCGGTATTCGAATACACCGGCAGGTGGGTGATCTCGCTGTCGAAGGAGGCGGGAGACGCCATTATCATGCTCTGGCACGCGGTGCTGTGGCTGCGGGCGGCGTGGCAGAGGCGCTCCGAGGTATCCAGCCAGATGTTCATGGCCGGGGTGCAGAGCCTTCCCATCGTGCTTATCGTCGCGGTATTCACCGGCATGGTGCTGTCGCTGGAGACCGGGATCACGCTGGCGCGGTACCAGCAGGAGGGCGCGGTGGGCTACATCGTGTCCGCCGCGATGTGCCGGGAGATGGGCCCGGTGATGACGGCGATCATCCTCGCGGGTCTGGTCGGCTCGGCGATGGCCGCGGAGCTGGGGACGATGAAGGTATCCGACGAGATCGACGCGCTGGAGGTGATGTCGATCGACCCGATACGCTTTCTTGTGATGCCGCGGATACTGTCGCTGGCGATCGCCGGGTTTCTGCTCACCATCTACGGCAACCTCACCGGGATCTGCGGGGGCAGCGTGGTGGCGCGAAACCTGCTCGGGGTGTCGTATTCGGAATACTTCCGCAACGCGCGCGACGTGCTGGAGATGAAGGACATCTACACCGGGCTGGCGAAGGCGTTCGTGTTCGGGGTGATCGTATCGACGGTGAGCTGCGCCCGCGGGCTGAAGGCGAGCGGCGGCGCCAAGGGGGTGGGCGACGCGACCCGGGACGCGGTGGTCACCTCGTTCCTCTTCATACTCGTGTTCAACTATATACTGACGTGGATATTCTATGGTGGATAAGAAGGAAGCGCTGATAGAGCTGGAGAAGGTGTCGAAGCGACTGGACGGCAACGTGGTCCTCGACGAGATGTCGTTCTCCGTGTACCGGGGGGAGACCTTCATCCTCGCCGGGCCGAGCGGCGCGGGTAAGAGCGTGACCCTGAAGCACATAGTGCGGCTGATGGAGCCGGACGCAGGGAAGGTGCTGGTGGGCGGCGTGGATGTCGGAGGGCTGGACCGGGCCGGGCTCTCGCGGATGCGGGAGCGGTTCGGGGTGCTGTTCCAGTCGGCGGGGCTGCTGGCCTCGATGAACGTGTACGACAACGTGGCGCTTCCGCTGCGCGAGCTTTCGGATTTCTCGGAGGACGAGATCCGGGAGAAGGTGCTGGACCGCCTCTCGATCGTCGGGCTGAAGGACGTGGAGAGCAAGATGCCGGCCGACCTGTCCGGCGGCATGCGCAAGCGGGTGGGGCTGGCCCGGGCGATCATACGGGAGCCGGAGATCATCCTGTACGACGAGCCGACGGCGGGGCTGGACCCGGTGATGGCCGGGACGATAAGCGAGCTAATAAAGAACACGGCCGACGT
>CAYMFW010000092.1:0-19210 GCA_964389785.1 uncultured Planctomycetota bacterium | reverse complement strand
CTCGGCATCGTCGAACCCGGACGCGATGCCGGCATCTTTCTCTATCATCACCTCATGGCCGCGGTCCACGTACGCCCTGACGGACGCGGGGGTCATACCGACCCGGTACTCGTGCCTCTTGATCTCCTTGGGTACGCCGATTTTCATCCCGTCCTCCTTCTTGTACTGAGAGACTCTAACATTATGATAGAGACTCGAATGCGAGCGCAGGGTATTATATGACCCTTTCGACCGATGTGAAACCGTGAGGAGAGCTATGAGATACGGACATTTCTCAAAGAAGGGCGACGAGTATGTAATCACCAGACCGGACACGCCGCGGCCCTGGTTCAACCATCTCGCCAACGACCGCTACGGCATGAAGATATCCCAGACGGGCGCCGGCATCTCCCTGGCCGGCAGGAGCCGAATCGTCAACCTGCTGTACTATTTCATGCGGCAGGACCGGCCGGGACGGTACGTGTACCTCCGTGACCGGGAGAGCGGCGACGTATGGAGCATCAACTGGCAGCCGTGCCGGAAGAAATACGACCGGTTCGAATGCCGTCACGGACTCGCTCACACAACCATCACCTCCCGCCGGAAGGGCATCGAGGGTTTCGTCCGGTACATCGTGCCGGTGGACGAAGCCGTCGAGATATGGACGATCCGGGTCCGCAACACCGGCAGGACCACACGCAAGATCTCCATCGTACCGTACGTCGAATGGGCCCAGAAGGTCGGGCCGCCTCACGGAGACGACCTGGAGTACGCCTGTTTCTCCGACGCCCGGTGGAGCAGAGCGGAGAACATGATCGTTGCCCGGTACCACGAGAGCCGCCCGATGTTCGAGGACTACGTCAGCTTCATGGCGTGTGACTTCACGCCGAACGGATACGAGACGAGCTGGATTCGCTTCGTGGGACACGAGACGTCCCGTGCGAGACCCGAGGCGCTGGTGAAGGGGAAGCTCGCGAGCCATGATACCCGCGCCGACGTGATCATCGGCGCGCTTCAGAAGAACGTGACGCTCGCCCCCGGCGCGGAGAGGACGTTCAACATCATGATCGGCCTGGCAGACGAGCGAAAGGAACGCAGCCGTCTCGTCCGGAAGTTCCTCAAACGGGGCGGTGCGGCCAGGGCCTACGACAAGTGCCTTGCCCACTGGAACGACCTCTGCGGTCTCGTCTCCGCAAAAACGCCGGATCGGAAGCTCGACCGCGCTTTCAACTGCTGGCTGAAGAAACAGGCGTACCACTGCGGCGTGGGCACCACGATACGCACGTACCGCCGGGGGTTCCGCGACACGATGCAGGACGCCTGGGCGATCTTGTCGTTCATGCCGGAGGTCGCGCGCGAGCAGATCGAAACGGCAGGCCGGTACATCTGGCCCGACGGCGAGGCGGCCCGCGCGTGGACGTCCAAGGGCGGCACCGACATCGTCCGTATAGAAAAGAAGGACCTCAAGCTCTGGATCATCATCGCCGTCGCCGAATACATAAAGATCACCGGCGACTTCGGTATCCTCGATGCCCGGTCCCCGTTCCTGGAATCGGGAAAGAAGAAGTACCCGCTTCTCGAGAAGCTCCACCGTGTCGCGGAGAGGGCCGCGAAGGACCTCGGACCGCACGGATTGTGCCTCATCGGCGGCGGCGACTGGAACGACGCGCTCGACGAGGCCGGCACCGGCGGGAAGGGCGAGAGCATCTGGCAGACGGAGGCGGTGGTCTACACGTTCCGCGAGTTCGCCGGACTGCTGACGCATATTGGAGATCGAACGTCCGCTGCCCGGTACAGAAAGAAAGCCGATACACTCGCCGGGAGAATAAACGCGAAGGGATGGGACGGCAGGTGGTACCTGCAGGCCTACGACGACGACGGCCGCGTCATAGGCTCGCACAGGAACCGCGAGGGAAGCTGTTACCTTATGCCGCAGGCGTGGGCACTCATAGCCGATATCGCCCCCCCGAAACGAAGAAAGGCGGTGATAGACAGCATCGAAAAGGTGATGATGACGGACTTCGGCCCCCTCGTCATGCGCCATCCGTACACGAAATACGATCCGGACATAGGACGTCTCTCCCAGCTCTCCCCCGGCATGTGCGAAAACGGCGCGGTATGGTGCCACGCCGCCGCATTCACCGTGCGCGGAATGCTCCTCGCCGGCGAACCGGAGAAGGCGATGGACGTGTTCCGCCGCGTCTCCCCCTTCAACCACGATCCGGCCGTGACGTACGCAGAGCCGTACGTGTACTCCAATATGTACCGCGGCAGGGAATGCGGTAACGACATGGAAGGCAGATCCTTCGTCGGCTGGAAGACGTCGACGGGCGGATGCCTGTATCTCGCCTTCCTCGAGACCCTCTTCGGCATCCGTCCGGACTACGACGGCCTCCGTATAGACCCCTGCACCCCGAAGACATGGAAGAAGTGTTCCATCACCGTCAGCTACCGCAACGCAACGTATGCAATCACGATCAGGAACCCGCGCGGCATCGCGAAAGGCGTCGAGCTCATCGAGGCGGACGGACAACCCGCCAGGGACAAGCTCGTCCCCTGGTTCGACGACGGAAAGGCCCACAAAATCACCGTTACCATGGGATAGACCTGTCTCCCGGCCTTGACAGACCGTGTGCCGGCCGTAGAATTGGACAGGGAGTCAGGAGGATCCGCCAGGAGGGCTTGTTCGGGGCGATTTCCATGCGAGAATGGCGCGTTCGTATCGGTTTCACGCTCATAGAACTCCTCGTCGTCATCGGCATCATCACGATCCTCGCCGCGATACTCCTCCCCGGCCTCGCCCAGATACGTGAGCGCGCCCGCCTCACCGTCTGCCTGAACAACCTCCGCCAGCTGGCGATCATGTCCAACGTGTACACCGTCGACAACAAGGGGAGATTCCCCTGCGGCTACCAGGATTACATCTATGAATCCCATGCCGGCCAGGTGCGCTGGCGTGACGACTGCATACCCAGACGCCGATACCTCCACCAGGTCTGGGGGCTTCAGCTCGGCAATCAGAACACCTGGGGAAACGACTGGTACATACGCCCGCCGGGAAAGTACCTGTCGGACCCCGGCGTATTCTTCTGCCCGGGTCACGTAAGACGAGGGACCATGAGCGGAAATCTCAAGTGGTGGCCGGACATGGAATACGTGTGGGGATACTACGGCAATTCTAGACCCAACGACGCGAAGTCGCAAAACGTCTACATAAGCTACATCGTGTTCCAGGGGGGAAGGCAGACCCCGTACACCTCGGTATCTTCCAGCGATCCCGCCTACGGCACAATGGTGCCCAATCGCATCGTTCCCGCAAGGAAGCTACTGAACGCCTCCTCGCCGGCGGTGTGCTGGCTCTTCGCGGACACCTACAAAACGAAAGATGGCGGATTCGACGTGGAGAAACTCAACCACTACGTCGGGGCCTACAGCTCTCTTACCGCCCCGTTCGACGTGGCGCACCTCGACAGCCACGTGGACACGCATCAGTGGGACCCGCTCTATCAGGGCTGGGCCGTGCAGGGAAGCTACACGAGGGGCGGCTGGATACCTTACGGAAACGAGAGGGGGTCGACGCCGGTCGGCAGGCAGATCACGGGCGTGGACACGGACAACGACAAGAGGGCAAGGTAACAGGCCCCGAGCGAAGTCAGTCCCGTGCGAAGGACACACGATTCACGACACACGATCCATGATACGCGATCCATGATACGCGGCGCGAAATGCGCGATGTGTGGTACGCCCGGAGGGAGTCGAACCCCCAAACCTCCTGGTCCGTAGCCAGGCGCTCTATCCAATTGAGCTACGGGCGCTCTCAGCAACCCCTTATGTACCTCGTTTTGTTTCCGAAATCAAGTTGCTTGACGCTGATTTTGTATGCTGGTATCATTTCGTAATGAAAGGCAAAGTGAACGAAAATCAGGGCATTACCTTCGACGATATCCTTCTCCTGCCGCAAAAATCCGATGTCGTTCCGGCCGACGTTTCCACGCGCACCACGCTCACCAGGAACATCGAGATCGAGATGCCCATCCTGTCCGCCGCCATGGACACCGTCACCACGTCCCCGCTCGCCATCGCGCTCGCGCGGGAGGGCGGCCTGGGGATCCTCCACAAGAACATGTCCATCGAGGATCAGGCAGCCGAGGTCGCCAGGGTGAAGCGCTCCGAGAGCGGGGTGATCACCGATCCCATCACCCTCCCCCCAAACGAGACGCTCTCCAAGGCGCAGGAGGTGATGGAGGAGAGACAGATCTCGGGCATCCCAATCGTGGACGGGAAGAAGCTCGTCGGCATACTCACCGGGCGTGACCTCGCATTCCAAAAGGACCTCTCCCAGCGGATAGACAACGTGATGACTACCGAGCTCGTCACCGGCCCGCCGGGCACCACACTGGATAAGGCACGGGAGATCCTCAACGAAAACAAGGTCGAGAAGCTACCCCTGGTGGACAAGAAGTTCCGTCTCGAGGGACTCATCACGATGAGGGACATCAACAAGACGCTGCAGTATCCGCAGTCCACCCGTGACGAGCAGGGACGACTCAGGGTCGGCGCCGCGATCGGCGTGTACGACACCGAGCGGGCGAACGCACTGGCGGAGAAGGGCGTGGACGTCCTCGTGGTGGACACCGCGCACGGCCATTCGAAGGGCGTGCTCCAAACGGTCGCCCAGATAAAGGGCGAGTTCAACATAGACGTCATCGGTGGAAACATCGCGACCGCGGAAGCCGCGAAGGACCTCGCGAACGCGGGCGCCGACGCGGTGAAGGTCGGTATCGGCCCGGGCTCGATATGCACGACACGCGTCGTCGCCGGCGTCGGCGTGCCCCAGATTACCGCCATCATGGAATGCGCCGGCGCGGTGGACGTGCCGGTCATCGCGGACGGTGGCATACGCCTCTCTGGCGATATCACCAAGGCCGTCGCCGCGGGCGCCGACGCAGTGATGTTGGGAAATCTCCTCGCCGGGCTCGAGGAGAGCCCTGGTGACATCGTCCTGTTCGAGGGAAAGAGCTACAAGATTTACCGCGGTATGGGGTCGCTCGGCGCGATGGTGGACGGCAGCAAGGAACGGTACCGCCAGCAGGGCGTCAAGGAATCGAGCAAGCTGGTTCCGGAGGGCCTGGAGGGCCGGGTGCCGTACAAGGGCAAGCTCAGCGACTTCGTGTATCAGATGATCGGCGGCCTGCGTGCCGGCATGGGCTACTGTGGAGCGCACGACATAAAGGAGCTCCAGAAGAAGGGACGGTTCATCACCATCTCCACCGCCAGCCTGGTGGAGAGCCACCCGCACAATATTTCCGTCACGACGGAAGCACCCAACTACCGGATGTAGGCCCGAGCCCTAATCTTCCCGAACGGGAACCAGCTCTCGAACCACTACGTTGTCGAACAGCGCCTTTCCGCCGCTGAGCTCTAGAATGAACTCTGACGTGCCCCCCTGGACTCGAGCCGGATTCTGTGTGTTAGAATCCGCATACGGGAACAGAGCGCGGCCGCCGCCGACAGCGCGAGGATATCGAGTGCCAGCACCCCCATAATCATCACCGCAGTAAGCATAGGGCGTCCCCCTTGTCCATATGCCTATAGGGGACGGGGCAGGATGGTAACGGGGAAAACGGGGGGTTTTTTGGTCCGCGTTACGGACTAGATCCGCTCTTCCAGCTTCTTCCTGAAGAGTTCGACTTCCGCCTTGGTCTTTTCCGCCGCGAGACGAAGCATGGCCATCTCGATGCGTACCTCTGAAACGGTCGGCGGCCGGACACGCTTCTGGGGAACGGGAAGGCTCAGACGGCCCTCCAGCTTTCGCAGGCGCCTGCTGGTCTCGGAAAGCTCTTTCTTGAGGCTGGCGTTCAGGGAATCGATCGCACGGATCGCCAGCTCCTCCTTCGCCCGGACGGCCTCCCCGATCAGAGCCAGCTTTTCTTCCGTGGTGTGCTGGCCGTTGTCTTCTCCGGCCTGCGTACCGTCCACAAGCTGTCGGACACGCGCAAGGGTATCTTCCGGTCCGTTCCGGCGTATCCCCGGCAGCAAGCCATCGCCTCTATCTCGAATCAAACGAGCCTCCTCCCTCTTCGCCACCCTCTATATCGGAAGCTTCTTCCGGCATGTTTGAGAAATATCGGCAATTCGGGCCCTGGAGCGGCTTCTACACCTCCAGCCGCTCGAACGCCCGGCGGCCGAACCAGAGAGGCAGGCAGCCCACCCCCATCGTCAGGAGCGCGGCCAGGGCCATCGATATCGCGATACCCAGTCCGAAGCCGCGCCCGGTGATCTGCGCCCGAACGATGAACAGGTGGCACGGCACCAGCAGGGTGACGACCACCATCCCCACGTAGCACATGCTCAGCACCAGGGTGAGCGTCCCGCCGAATCCGGACACGATCTTCGACGGGTCCGACTCGTTGAGATTGGGGAATATCACCCCCATCCCGACCGCCAGCCCGGACAGCCCGATGCTCACCATGGCGGCCGCGGCAAGCTGGAGAACGAATATCGGCGCGGTCACCCGGAGCAGCGCGTTGGACAACACCGCGAGCGTGACGGTGACGAAGAGCGACCCGAACAGCACGAAGGAGAACTTGGCGCGCAGTATGTCCCAGCGCGACAGCGGCATCAGGCCGAGAATCCAGAACCGCCGTCCCTCCAGGCTTATCATCGGAAACACGAACCTGGTCGTCAGCGTAGCGAGCGAGAGACAGGTGGCGGTCAGGTTGAGGAACGCCACCATGTTCCTCCACATCGCCGAGGCCATGTGGTACCGGAACGTCCTCAGGTTCAGTATGTAGATGGCGAGCACCCCGAAGATGATCGCGCACTGCGACCACTGCACCGGGTCGCGCGCGAACGTCTTGAGATCCTTCATCACCAGCATGAACCCCGGGCGGCGCGACAGCCGGAACAGCCCGATGCCCCGCCGCGGCTTCGAGCCGGAGCCGGATTCCTGGGCGGTCATCCAGCTCGATCGGAACCACTTCCGGAACGCGGTGTCCATCACTGCGTACAGGAACATCGCGTTCGCCGCGAGTAGCAGCAGGTAGAACGCGCTCTCGCCGTACAGCCCGGTGGCGCAGGTCATCAGCCCGCGGGACATCCACTGGCTGGGCAGGAACGGGTTCTGCGCGAACGACACCTTATCCAGCAGGTCACGCACCCAGTACATGGTAAAGATGTTCCGTCCAGGCTTCCACTCGGTGACGTTCATGGCGACGATGCCGAACACTACCACCGCGGCCGCTATCACGAATCCCAGGACCTTGCCCCGGTTGCGCGGGAAGCAGGCGGTTATCACCAGCGCCAACAGCGTTCCGGCCGCCCCCGCAATGACGACGAAGGGGACGAAGTAGAGAAACGTCACCGGATAGAACAACGGACACGCGCCGGTGGATATACCGTACGCCAGCAGGAACGGAAACGCCAGAAGCACGAACGCCCAGGAGCTGAACCCGAGACTCTCGAGAAACTTGTACGACAGGATGGAGCCGACCGACACGGGGAAGGCAAGAAGGTGCTCCATCTCCTCCGAGCGGTACAGCGACGAGAAGCAGATGATCGCGTTGCTGAACGTCAGCATGATGAGGAGAGACAGGAAGAACATGGTAAAGAGAACGTCGTGGACCAGCGAGGCGACTTCCTGGTAGTGACGAAGAAACCCGAACGCATCGAGGAACAGACCGAAGAACCCGAACCAGAACAGGACCCCCATCACGATCACCACGGTGGCCTTGAAGCGCGACCCGCGGAACAGCATCCTCGCCCGGTTGGCGATCAGCCTGCGGCGCAGACCCTGGAGGAGACTGAAGTCGCTCACTTCTTCTGCTGGGCCTTCTGGATTCTGCCCCAGGTGTCGCGAAGCGTCACGGTGCGGTTGAACACCGGTTTTCCCGCAGTCGAGTCCGGGTCCACGCAGAAGTACCCCAGCCGCTCGAACTGGTAGCGGCTCCCCGGCGCCGCCCCGGCAACCGACGGCTCCACCATGCAGGATGGGACCGTCTCCAGAGAATGAGGATTCAGATCCTCTCCTTCCTCCATCAGCAGGTGATCGTACAGCCGCGCCTCGGCCTGCCGCGCGTGCTGCGCGGACACCCAGTGAATCGTCGCCTTCACCTTGCGGCCGTCGGGTGCGTCGC
The DNA here is from genome assembly GCA_964389785.1 of uncultured Planctomycetota bacterium. Lineage (GTDB taxonomy): Bacteria > Planctomycetota > CAYMFW01 > CAYMFW01 > CAYMFW01 > CAYMFW01. Next base: position 11,096 of record CAYMFW010000092.1, on the reverse strand, counting down.
CGCCCCTGGTCTCCGGATCGTACGTGCAGCGAAGCTCGACGACCTCGCCGCTATCGTCCTTGATCACCCCGGTACACGTAATGAAGTACGCGTAGCGAAGCCGCACCTCCCGTCCCGGTGCCAGCCGGTAGAACTTCCTGGGCGGGTCCTCCATGAAATCGTCTCTCTCTATGTACAGCTCCCGCGAGAACGGCACCTTCCGCGTACCGGCGCTCTCGTCCTCCGGGTTGTTCACCGCGTCCAGCTCCTCTGACTGCCCCTCCGGGTAGTTCTCGATGACCACCTTCACCGGCCTCAGTACCGCCATCACCCGCAACGAGGTTCTGTTCAGTTCCTCCCGCAGGCAGTGCTCCAACAGCGCCACGTCCACCACGCTGTGACGCTTCGCCACGCCGACGCGGTCGCAGAAGCTCCGTATCGCCTCCGGAACGTACCCCCGCCTTCTCATCCCGGACAGCGTCGGCATCCGCGGGTCGTCCCACCCGCCCACCATGCCGTCTTCCACGAGCTGGAGCAGCTTCCTCTTGCTCATGATCGTGCGCGTGACGTTCAGCCGCGCGAACTCTATCTGCCGGGGATGGAACACCCCGAGCTTCTCCAGAAACCAGTCGTAGAGCGGCCGGTGATTCTCGAATTCCAGCGAGCACAGCGAGTGGGTGATCCCCTCGATCGAATCGCTCAGCCCGTGCGCCCAGTCATACATCGGGTACACGCACCATTCGCCGCCGGTCCGGTGATGCTCCGCCTTGCGTATCCGGTAGATGGCCGGGTCCCGCATATTCAGATTCGGCGACGCCATGTCTATCTTCGCGCGGAGCACGTGCTCGCCGTCGGCGAACTCGCCCATCCGCATCCGTTCGAACAGGTCGAGGTTCTCCTCGACGGACCGCTCCCGGTGCGGGCTGTTCCTGCCCGGCTCGGTCAGCGTGCCGCGATACTCCTTTATCTCATCCGCCGAAAGGCTGTCCACGTACGCGTTGCCGTCCTTCACCAGCTGCACCGCGTACTCGTACAGCTGCGGGAAGTAGTCGGACGCGTAGTACTCCCGGTCCTCCCAGTCGAAGCCGAGCCACCGAATGTCCTCCCTCATGGACTCGACGTACTCCACGTCCTCCTTCGTCGGATTGGTATCGTCGAAGCGCAGGTTGCACTTCCCGCCGAACTCCTTCGCGATCCCGAAGTTGATCGAGATCGCCTTCGCGTGCCCGACGTGGAGATACCCGTTCGGCTCGGGCGGGAACCTGGTATGGACCTTCCCCCCGTTCTTCCCGGCCTCTACGTCGCTCGCGACGATCTCGCGGATGAAATCGTTTGCCTCCACGGCGTCGCTACTCATTAACGCCTCCGCTTGCTGCGGGGTGCGGGACATCGCTGAGCGGGTTCGTGGTGAGACCGACAGGCCGCAGGCCCTTCCTTGGTCGGTCGAAGCGCGTCCTCGGAGGCGCCATATCCGCATCCATGGCGCCGAGAATGAGCGAAGAGATGTCCCGCACCCAGTTCATGTCGTGTACTCCGCGTTTATCTCCACGTACTTGTACGACAGGTCGCACGTCCACAGCACCGCGCTCCCGGCCTTCCTTCCGACACTCAGCAGCACGCTGATATCCTTACCCTTCATGTACTCCACCGCCGCGTCCCGGTCGAACCCTGCCGGCACACCGCTTTCGAACACCCGGAACTCGCCTATGTCCAGCGTGACGTCCTCCGGCCTGAAATCCACGCCGGCGTACCCCGCCGCGGACACGATGCGTCCCCAGTTGGGGTCAGCCCCGAAAAACGCGCACTTCACCAGCGGCGACTCAGCGATCTTCCGTGCGATCCTCTCCGCGTCGGCGTCCGACGGAGCGCCCACCACCCCGACCTCCACCAGCTTGGTCGCCCCCTCGCCGTCGCGCACGATGCTCTTCGCCAGGTGCCGGCACAGCGCCGTCAACGCCTCGGTGAACTTCTCGATGTCCTCATCGGAAGCGACTGCGGCGCCCGACCTCCCGTTCGCCATGATCACCACGGTGTCGTTCGTGCTCATATGGCCGTCCACCGTAATACGGTTGAAGGAGACCTCCACCGCGTCCCTCAGCGCCCGGTCCAGCACGTCCGCTCCGACCCCGACGTCGGTTGTCAGAAACGCCAGCATCGTCGCCATGCGGGGGGCGATCATCCCGGAACCCTTCGCGCACCCCCCTATCGCCACCTTTCCGGTGGAGAGCTCCACCTCCACCGCCGCCGTCTTCGGCACCGTATCCGTCGTCATGATCGCCCGGGCGAAGTCGTCGCCGCCGTCCGCGGAGAGCGCCCCGACCAGGTCGGGAACCGCTTTGTTCATCGCCTCCACATCCAGCCGCAGACCTATCTTCCCGGTCGACGCGACGAACACCTCTTCGGCCGGCACGTCCAGCGCCGCGGCTGCCGCCGTCGCGGTATCGTCCGCGTCCTTCAGACCGGCGTCACCGGTGCATGCGTTCGCGCAGCCGCTGTTCGCCAGAAACGCCCTGGCCTTTCCGCGCAGGACGCATTTCATCCCCCTCAGAACCGGCGCCGCCTTCACCAGGATCTCCGTGAACACCGCCGCGATCGTCGCGGGTCCCTCGGACACCACGAGCCCGAGGTCCGGCTGGCCGCTCTCCTTCAGCCCGCACGCGATGCCGGCCGCCAGGAATCCGGAAGGGGTCGTTACCGATCCGTCACTGACTTTCATTTTTCTTCTCCGCTCTGCCCGTAATCGCCGCCGCGGCCCCCGTCGCCGCGAGCACCGCCACCCAGGCGCCGCACCCCGCCGAAAGCAGGCGCGGACTGCTCAGCGCCGCCAGCGGGGAGATAGCGGCAAGCCAGGGAACGGGCCGTTTGAGAAATTCCGCGAGTATGTAGTGTACCAGCACCGGGCCGCCGACGAGCAGGACCGATACCGGCATGTACCACGCCGCCGCGGGGACCCCCCTCGCCTCCTCCAGCCTCATCATGAACGAGACGTATATGAAAAGCATGTACAGCAGTATCACCGAAAGCGCGGTCTGCACCGCCGAGCTTCCGCTCCACATCACCCCCGCGACGTACACAGGCCCGGACAGCAGAATCAGCAGGCCCGGCGCCGCCGCGTAGTTGAATCGCCCCTGCAGGTGCGGCCATATCACCAGTATGCCGCAGGCCTGGGCCGCCGCCGCCCAGCCGAGCGCCCCCCGGGCCGACGGACCCAGAAACAGGCACGCGGAGAAGCCGGCAATGCCCGCCGCGAGAAACAGAACGAACGCCGCATTCAACATCGGATCTCTTTCGTTCACAACGCCTCCCCCGAAAGCATCTCCGCGGCCGCCCTCAGCCGTGCGAGGCTCTTCTCCCTGCCCACCAGGGCCAGCGTCTCGAATATCCCCGGGCTCACCTTCCCGCCGGTGACGGCCACTCGTATCGGCTGACCGAGCTTGCCCAGCTTGATGCCCTCCTCCTCCACCATCGCGCGCAGCGCCTTCTCGATCGCTTCCTCAGACCACTCGCCGCACCCCTCCAGCCGGTCCGCCGCCCCGCTCAGCACGTCCGCTACGCCTTCCCTGCGAAGCACGCCGTCCACCGCGTCCTGATCCATCCGGACATCCTCGAACAGAAAGTACGCCAGCTTCGGGATCTCCGCCAGCCGCTTCGCCCGGTCACGGTACAGTTCGATGAGCCGCTCCACCCAGGACCGCTCCAGGCCGTCCGCGTCGTACCCGCTCTCCCGGAGTATGTCGAGCAGGGAATCCACCACCTCCCCGACCGGCCGCGCCTTCACGTACTCCCCGTTCATCCAGTCCAGTTTCTCCCGGTTGAATATCGCGCTCGTCTTGCGGATCCGCTCCAGACTGAACGAGGCGATCAGCTCATCCAGGGACATCACCTCCCTGTCGTCGCCCGGCGACCAGCCCAGGAGCACGATGAAGTTCACCACCGCCTCGGGAAGATACCCTTCCTCCCTGAACTCGAGCGCGGACGACGCGCCGTGCCTCTTGCTCAGCTTCGAACCGTCCTCGCCGTGTATCATCGGCACGTGCGCGAACGCCGGGCAGTCCCATCCAAAGGCCCGGCACAGCGCCGCCTGCTTCGGAGTGTTCGCCAGGTGATCGTCGCCCCGGATGACGTGAGTGATCCCCAGGTCGTGATCGTCCACCGCGCACGCGAAGTTGTACGTCGGCCAGCCGTTCGACTTCACGATCACGAAGTCCTCCATCTCCGCGCCCGGGTACGTGATGCTTCCGTGCACCACGTCATCGAACGTCGCGTCCTCCTTCGGCATGCGGAAACGCAGCGCGGTGCCCCTCTCATCCGTCTCCTCGTACCCCAGCTCCTTCTCAACGAGGGTTTTCGCGCACGCCGCGTAGAGCTCCAGACGATCGCTCTGATAGAACGGGCCCTCGTCCCAGTCCATCCCGAGCCAGCGCAGGCTCTCCAGTATCGCTTCGACCGCCTTCGGATCGTTCCGTTCGACGTCCGTATCTTCTATGCGCAGGATAAACTTACCGCCGGTCCCGCGCGCGAACAGCCAGTTGAACAGCGCCGTCCTCGCGCCGCCGATATGAAGATACCCCGTCGGAGCCGGCGCAAACCTGCATCTCGTCTCAGCCACTGAATCCTCCATTGGTTCATCGAACAGTCCGGATTATAGACTTGCGGCACCAAAACGTTCAAGGGCACAGATTTCCCGACGGCGCAGATGGCCGGCGGGGTGTTGCCGAACGGATTCCAGGTTCGAACGCCGGCCATAGACACGCAGTCGCGCCGTCTGCTATCATCGAACACCGAGGAAATGAATCCGAAACACATTGAAGCCTACCTTGCGCACCTCCGGGAGAGAGTGGAGGAACATCCCGACTACGCCGACATCCGGAACAACCACGGATGCGTCCTCACGTACCTGGGGAGATACCCGGAAGCCCTGGAGGCCTTCGACAAGGCGCTGCGGATCAACCCCAGATACGTCGAGGCCATGATATGCAGGTGCTTCGTCCTCGCGGAAAGCGGAGAGGCGGACGCGGCGTTCAGCGAACTGAAGGAGCTGCACGCAAGAAGCCCTCACGATATGAGGGTCCTTCTCAGCCTGGGAATCTTCTGCATGAGACAGGAATGGAAGCTGGCCGGCCTCTCGATGATCCTGCGGGCGGCGGGATCCCGATCACGTCTCCCGTTCATGCTCGCGTATGCCGCCGCGGCGTATCTCGAGACCGACGACAGGGAACGTTCAGATCAGAAGGTGGCCGAAGCGAGAGAGGCGCTGCACTACGTGGGACTGGACCCGGTGATGGAGGAGTCTCCGAAAGAATTTCCCGATCTGGACGAATACCGCAAGTGGGAGAACCCGTACGCGGCGTGGAGAATCCACCTGCTTCTGGCAAACTTCTTCGCCGAGAAGGGAGATTTCGAGAACGCCAACAGCGAGTTCCTCATCGTGCACCATGCATACCCCGGCCATATCGAGGCGCTCGTCGGATTGGGCAGAACCGCACTCGCCAAGGGCGACGAGGAAGCGGCGACGACCTGGTTCTCCCGGGCCAGCGCGGTGGACCCGGATTCACACACCGCGTTGATCCACCTCGGCTTCATCAGCGCGGAAACCGGACGCATGGAAAAGGCGCTGGAGAATTTCAGAAAGGCCGTCTCGCTTCGTCCTCTGTTCCCCGATTACCGATACCATCTCGGCTCCGCCCTGCTGGAGATGGGAAAGCCCGGCGAGGCCATTGAACAGTTCGAGAAGGCCCTGACCCTGAATCCCAACTACGCGGCCGCCTCACTCATGCTGATGAAGTCCTACGCGGCCGGCGATCAGCCGGAAAAGGCCGTCGCCGCCTTCGAAGAAAGCCCGTGCGGCGAGTGGCCCGAGGCGCTGTTCCTCGCCGCGAAGGCCCACCTGAAGCTCGATAACAGGGACGAGGCGGCCAGGCTGCTGAAGCGGTCCCTGGAGATCGATCCGTCCCACACCGAGACGGAAGAGCTTCTGGATTCCATCTCCTGATTTCGCTATAATTCAGGGCTTTTGGATATCACGTCTTCGGAAGGGGTATTCCGTGCTTGGATGGCTCAAGAGCCTGGGATCGGACAACTTCGCGGGCTACCAGAGGACCCGCAAGATCGTCAACGGGGGCATGGCCGAGGTGTACGAGGGGAACGATCCGCAGAACGGCCGGCAGGTGATTATCAAGATACTGAAGCCCAGCAAAGTGGGAACGAGAAAGGGCAGCGTCTGGGAGGGCGAGATCGCGAAGCAGCTCAGGCATCCCAACATCGTCGAGACGTACGCGTGCGGCACCAAGAGAGGAGCCCGGTTCGTGGTAATGGAGAAGCTGGACGGTCCGAGCCTCAAGATCAAATGCACCAAGCGTGACGCCTCCCTCACGGGAAGGCGGCTCGAGACGCTGAAGAACATCGGGGAGGGACTGCACTACATGCACAAGAGGGGGCTGATCCACCGCGATTTCAGCTCTCGAAACGTGATGTTCCGCAGCGAGGCGCCGGTGATCATAGACTTCGGGCTTACTATATCGGAGTTCGACAAGCTGAAACCCAGCGCGGACAGGCGCGGCACGCCCGGCTACATGGCGCCGGAGCTGGTACTGAAGAACCAGGTGGACAACCGGTCCGATATCTACGCCTTCGGCGTCGTGATGTACGAGACGGCGACCGGAAAGCACCCGTTCCCGGGCGGGGGCGGACTGGACAGCATGCAGAAGAACGTCAGGGTAGAGCCGAAGAAGCCCTCGGAGGTGGGGAAGGGCATCAGCACGCCCGCGGACCGCATCATACTGAAGGCGATGAGCAAGAACCCGGACGAACGGTATCAATACATGGAGGATGTGCTCGAAGAGCTGGACCGCCTGTCGGAAAACGACCTGGGCGGATAGGAAGGAGCTGCGATGGCAGAAAAGATGACGGAGATACGGTGGCACGGCAGGGGCGGCCAGGGAGCGAAGACGGCGGCCGGCCTCGTCGCGGAGGTCGCGATGGAGGAAGGTAAGTTCAGCCAGGGCTTCCCGGAGTACGGCCCGGAACGGATGGGCGCGCCCATCCGGGGCTTCACCCGGATAAGCGAAGGCCAGGTGAAGGTCCACTCCCCCATCACCACGCCGGACGTAGTGGTGGTTCTCGACGACACCCTGCTCGCGACGGTCGACGTCGCGGAGGGAATGAGCAAGGGAGGACAGGTGATCGTCAACACGAAGAAGTCTCCGAAGGACGTGTCTTCACAGCTGTCGTCGAAGGAGGTCGGCGTGTGGACCCTTGACGCCACCCAGATTGCCATCGATGAGATCGGCCGTCCCATCCCCAACACGCCGATGATAGGAGCGCTCATAAAGGCGACGGGCGTGGTGAACATGGACGGGCTGAAGAAGAGCATCACCAAGAAGTTCATGGGCAAGTTCGGCGAAGCTGTCGTCAAGGGAAACCTCAACGCGCTCGACAGGGCCCACAACGAAGTGAAGGAGGCATAGCATGAAGCTGAAGGGATGGAAAGACCTTCCGATCGGCGGCGTCATCGTCGAGGCCGGCAACAGCGACGACTACGAAACCGGCTCCTGGCGGACGTACAAGCCGATCCACGACGCGGAGAAGTGCACCAACTGCCTGCGCTGCTGGCTGTACTGCCCGGACTCCTCGATACTCGTCGAGGACGGCAAGGTAGTCGGCATCGACTATAAGCACTGCAAGGGATGCGGTCTCTGCGCGCAGGAATGCCCGGACAAGGTCAAGGCCATACGCATGGTCCAGGAAGGAGAGGGGGAGTAACATGAGACAGGCGCTTACAGGCAACGACTCCGCCGCGTACGCCCTCAAGCAGGTGAATCCCGACGTCGCGGCCGCGTTCCCCATCACTCCCCAGACGGAGCTGATGCACAAGTTTGCCTCCTACGTCGCGGACGGCAAGGTATCCACGAATCTCGTCACCGTCGAATCCGAGCACAGCGCGATGAGCGCCTGCGTCGGAGCCGCGGCGGCCGGCGCGCGGGTAATCACCGCCACCTCCGCCAACGGCCTGGCGCTCATGTGGGAGATCGTTTACATCGCCGCGTCGTGCCGCCTGCCGATCGTCATGCCGGTCGTCAACCGGGCGCTGAGCGGCAACATCAACATTCACTGCGATCACAGCGACACGATGGGCTGCCGCGACACCGGATGGATACAGCTCTTCTCCGAGAACTGCCAGGAGACCTACGACAATATCATCCAGGCCTTCCAGATCGCCGAGAACAGGAACGTGCTGCTGCCCGTCATGGTGTGCCTGGACGGCTTCATCCTCAGCCACACCATGGAGGTGCTGGACACACTGGACGACGGGCAGGTGCAGGACTTCATCGGCGAGTACGCCCCGAAGTACCCCCTTCTCGACACCGCTCACCCGGTCACGTACGGGCCGCTCGATCTCACCGACTACTACTTCGAGCACAAGCGGCAGGAGATCGAGGGCATGGCCAACTCCCCGGGAGTCATCATCGAGACGGGCAAGTCCTTCGGCGAGCTGTCCGGAAGGTCCTACGGCCTCCTCGACGAGTACATGACCGACGACGCCGAAAGGATCATCGTCATCATGGGCTCGGCCGCGGGGACCGCCAAACAGGCGGTCGACAACCTGCGCGAGAAGGGAGAGAAGGTCGGGGTTCTCAAGATAAGAACGTTCCGCCCGTTCCCCGGTGCCGAGATAAAGGCGGTGCTGGAGAAGGCGAAGGCGGTCGCCATTCTGGACAGGGCCTGCTCGTTCGGGCTCGGCGGCCCGGTTTTCCATGAGATCAGGTCCGCCCTCTATGGATGTACCGTACCGCTCAAGGGATACATATACGGTCTCGGCGGGCGCGATACGTACATCGAAGAGATGGAAACCGTTTTCGCCGGCCTGGCGAAGATGGATTCGTCGGACGACGAAGTCGGCTACATAGGCCTCAGGGAGTAAGGAGAACCTACGATGGCAGTAAAAATCAAAGACATCGCCAAACAGAAAGAGCTTCTTGCCGGCGGCCACCGGTCGTGCGCGGGGTGCGGCGCCCCTCCGGTCCTCCGAATGGTCATGCACGTGGCCGGCCCCGACACCGTGGTCGGCTTCGCCACCGGGTGCATGGAGGTCTCGACTACGATCTACCCGTATACGTCGTGGCGGGTGCCCTACATCCATTGCGCGTTCGAGAACGTCGCCGCCACGGTAAGCGGCGTCGAGGCCGCCTACCAGGCGGCCCGCAGGAAAGGTACCATCGACAAGAAAATGAACTTCATCGCCTTCGGCGGCGACGGCGGCACCTACGACATCGGCCTCCAGTCCCTCTCCGGCGCGATGGAGCGCGGCCACGACATGCTGTACGTCTGCTACGACAACGAGGCGTACATGAATACCGGCATCCAGCGCTCCGGATCCACGCCCAAGGGCGCGGCCACCAATACCTCGCCGGCCGGCAGCGTGATACCCGGAAAGACCCAGCAGAAGAAGGACCTGACGGCGATCATGGCGGCCCACCACATACCGTACGTCGCCCAGACATCAGTCCACAACTCCCGCGACCTGCTCGCCAAGGTGGAGAAGGCGCTCGCGAAGCCCGGCGCGGCCTTTATGAACGTGCTCGCCCCCTGCCATCGGGGATGGCGGTTCAAGCCGGAGGAGTGCATGGACATCGCCAAGCTGGCGGCGGACACCTGTGTCTGGCCCCTGTTCGAGGTCGAAGACGGCACCTGGAAGCTCAGCTACAAGCCAAAGGAAAAGCTACCCGTCACCGACTACCTCTTCCGGCAGGGCAGGTTTGCCCATCTCAAGAAGAACGAGAACACGCACATCGTCGAGGAGATCCAGGAGGACACCGACGCGAAGTGGGAGGAGATCCTGGCGAAGACCGGCGGGGAAGTCGCGAAGGTATAACCTCGTCCCAGCGGTCGCCGTGAACGACTGGCCGAGATTGAGCATCCCGGTTTCCGGATTCCGCTCGCCCGTGTCGAGCGGATCGTCCGTCTCCTCCATCCATCGGTCGAGGCGCGCCCGCAACTCGCTCTCGATGTCGGCGTGTTCCGGTGAGCCGGCAAGGTTCTTCACACTGCATTCCGTCCATCATTATCCCTCTTCCCCCGCCGGCGGGGCTACTTCTGGTCCTTGTTCCTGTCGAATGCGCCGGGGATGAACGGATCTTGGGAGATCCCGTAGATCTGATCGATACTGGTAGGGGCCGGACTTCGCCACCCGTACGGGAAGTCCCTCTCGGCGCCTATCCATTCATCCTCTATGCTTGGCTCCCGCCACGGGGACTCGTGGACATGCCCGTCGAGGTGCAGCACGTTGAATCTCCACTCCCCCTGCAGTGTCTGACCCGCCCCGAAGTGCGACCGGTAGTTGCGCGTGAGATCGTTCCACTCGACGAGCGGCGTATGGCAGGCGGCGAGCCAGATGGACGGCAGGTGCGACGTCAGCGGCACAGGGCTCTTCTTCGTGGCCCAGCGGATCGGTTCGTTGCATCTGTAGCCGTTTTCGCAATCCTGGCCGCAGTGGGGACACGTCTTGTTTCGCCAGCCGAGCACATGCCTGACACAGCCCTCGGACTGGTATTTCCAGCAGCCCACGCTGTGTATGAAAAGATGATAGCCGAATACCCCCGAGCTGCGGGCCATCGAGTCCCGGTCCCCCTCCTCGCCCGTCCACCACGTGAACGAGCCGTAGCCCAGGCCCCAGTTCCTGACCTTGAGGATGGGGTCCCACAGGATCTCCACCGACAGATACTGGCCGGGAAGATCCGGCCGCCGGTCCCTGTCGTAGACCTTCTCCATGAACTTCTCTCCGGTGTGGCCGTGTCCGTACATCCACCGCAGTCCCGGCCCCCCCGTTTTCCTGTTGCCGTAACAGTCATGATCCTCGGGCTTGCCGCACCTGCCGTCTGCCTCCGGCATCCATCCCCGACCGTTGCCGGCGTAGCAGAGCATACCGATCCCGATCTGCCTCAGGTTGCTCTTGCAGCGGGCGAAGTACGCGTACTCCCTGGCGCGCGAAAGCCCGGGGAGAAGGAGGGATGCGAGCAAAGCAATTATTGAAATGACGATCAGGAGTTCTATCAGAGTGAAGCCTTTCTCGTGCATTCCATGCCTCCACGTCGGGTCACCCGACCACCGGGACTCCTGCC
>CAYMFW010000091.1:6071-19305 GCA_964389785.1 uncultured Planctomycetota bacterium | reverse complement strand
TGTTGTCCCGAAGGTAGTCGAAGCCGAACTCGTTGTTGGTGCCGTACGTGATGTTGGAGCCGTAGGCCTTCTGCCGCTCCTCGTGGTCCATGTGAGACTGGATGCATCCGACCGTCAGCCCCAGCATCTCGTACATCGGTCCCATCCACGTCATGTCGCGGCGGGCCAGGTAGTCGTTGACGGTCACCACGTGGACGCTCAGCCCCTCCAGCGCCGTCAGGTACGCGGCGAGCGTCGCTACCAGCGTCTTTCCCTCACCGGTGGCCATCTCCGCGATCTTGCCCTGGTGGAGGACCATCCCGCCGATCAGCTGGACGTCGAACGGCCTCATGCGGAAGGGCGGCCGATACTCCGGGTACAGCTCCCGTATCTCGTCGTAGAAGGACGCGGGAAGAAGTATCTCGTGGGCGGGGGTGCCGTCGGATATCCGCGCGCGTCCGTCTTCGAGGAGCTCACGGTGCCTCGGGTCCTTCAGCTGTTCCGCCTCGAAGCCGTTCTTCGGGTTGAAGACGTTGAACATGCCGACCCGGCGATCTGCGGCCTCCCGCGCGACGGCGAAGGCCTCCGGAAGTATGTCCTCCGAGCTCTCCCCGTTCGCGAAGCGCTCCCGGAACGCGTCCGTCCTGGCCCGGAGTTCCTCGTCACTGAGCGTCCGGGCCCCTTCCTCGAGCCCGTTTATGTGCTCGACCACGGGCCACATCTGGGCCAGCAGACGCTCGTTCCGCGAGCCGAAGACCCTCCTCAGGCCGCTCGAGACCGTCTCAACCACCTTGTCTATAACCGGCACCTAAGCACTCTCCTATGCAAGGGATATACGGGATATGACTCCGGTTAGACCGGTATGTTACGCCACGAAGCCGTCCGAGTCAAACCCCGGGGTCGGCGGCCGGGCCTTCTGCTAATTACGGTGCTTGATTCGCGGCGCCTGCGCGGGCTATATTCGGCCCGCGCGGCAGAACCGGAAGTGCCGCCGCGCGTTAGTAATATACGGGGGACAACAATCATGACCCGGGTGAGCACGTCCGAATCAATCAAGAAAATCGGTTCATTCTGCGACAACATCGAGCGCGTGATCTCCGGAAAGTGTGACACTATCCGGCTCGTCACCACCGGGCTGCTCGCGGGCGGCCACGTGCTCATCGAGGACGTGCCGGGCGTGGGAAAGAGCACGCTGGCCCGGGCACTGGCGAAGTCCCTCGCCTGCTCGTTCCGGAGGATCCAGTTCACGCCGGACCTCCTGCCCTCGGACATCACCGGCATCTACGTATTCAACACCAGCTCGCACGAGTTCGAGTTCAAGCCGGGCCCGGTCTTCTCGAGCATCATCCTGGCGGACGAGATCAACCGCACCACCCCCCGCACCCAGAGCGCGCTGCTGGAGGCGATGAACGCGGGCCAGGTAACGGTGGACGGCAACACACACGTTCTTCCCCGACCGTTCTTCGTGATCGCGACGCAGAACCCGCTGGAGTACACCGGCACGTATCCGCTTCCCGAATCCCAGCTCGACCGTTTCGCGCTGTGCATCCGGATGGACTACCCGGACCGGGAGGCGGAACGGGCGATGCTGGACAATCGAAAGACCGGGGATCCGCTGGACGGTCTTGAATCCGTCCTGGAGGCGTCGGACGTGACGGAGCTGATCGAGCTGGTCCGCCGGGTGCGTGTGGAGGACCCGGTGGTGGACTACATCCAGGACCTGGTCGAGCAGACCCGGTCGCACCAGCGCCTCCTGCTGGGAGCCAGCCCGCGCGCGTCGCTCAATCTGTACCGGCTCTCCCAGGCGTTCGCGCTCGTCAACGGGCGGGACTACGTGCTGCCCGACGACGTCAAGGAGTTGGCCGCGCCGGTGCTGGCCCACCGTCTGGTCCTGCGCGATCAGGCCCCGTCCGAGAGAACGCTCACCGCCGCGGCGGACGTCGTAGAAGAGATTCTGGGATCCATTCAGGTCCCGCTGTGACGCTCCGCCGGTTCATACGGGGCCTCCCCCGGCCGACCCAGCTGGGTTTCTCCTTCATCCAGTTTACCGTCGTCCTCGCGATCGCGTCATCCCTCCTCGAAAGCGACGTGCTCTTCTTCACGGCGGCGCTTTCCGTATCGCTGGAGATCTTCTGCTTCGTCCGATGCACGATCAATCTCCGGGGACTGGAGGTGATGCGCATCGTGCCCTTCCCGCTGTACTCCGGAAGCCGCTTCAGTTCGACCGTCGTGGTGAGGAACCGCTCCCGGTTTCTTTCCGCGTGCCTGGTCTGCGTGCACGACTACGTCAGCGGCACCGGCAGCCCGCGACGGCCGCTCTTCTCCGCGGCGGCCCGGGTGCCGCCCGGCCGGCGGGTCCGCACGGTGCAGAACGGCACGTTCTACCGGAGGGGATACAAGGAGTTCGAGCGGATCGAACTGGAGAGCACGTTTCCGCTCGGGCTGTTCCGATCCGTCCGGACGCTGCGGCTGCCGGAGACCGTCATAGTGTACCCGCGGCTGAGACGGCTCTCCCTGCGCTACCTCTCCGACCGGCTCCGGCCGGCGTGGGAGCGGCCGGTCGCCGCCCGCGCGCTGCACGGGGTGGACGAGTTCGCCGGCCTGCGGGAATACCGCCCCGGCGACAATCCGAAGTGGATACACTGGAAGAGTGCGGCGCGGGCGGACCGGAAGCTGCTGATGAAGGAGCTGGAGCTCTCCGCGCTCAGGCGCGTCCGGATAGTGCTGGACGCGGTCGTCCCGGCGCGCGTGATGATGCGGAGCCTGGTGTTCGAGCGCGCGGTGGAGTTCGCCGCGTCGCTCGCCCGGGAGCTTTCCGCAAACCATTACATCACGTACGTGCACATCCGCGGGGAAGAGGAGAAGACCTTCAAGGTCAATCCTCACGACCGCTCCCTGTTCCCGCTCCTGCACGAGCTGGCTCTGGTCCGGCCGGTGCGCGGAAACGGCAAGCTGGAGGAAGTCCCGGGCGACATGCCGGTATTCCATCTGCAGCCGGCTCGCTTCGAGCCAAACCGGCCGTGGGAGAAAGCGGTAATAATCAGGGAGAGACCGAGGTGGTGACCGATCGCACGATACGAATAGTCCTCGTCTGGCTGATGACCGGCGTCGCGGCCGCCGGGTCCGCGGCCGTTCTCGGCGACGGGGGCCCCCTCGCCGCGGCAGCGCTCGCCGTCGGCGGGGGCGTCGCCCGTCTCCTCCTCCGGGAGAAGGGAAAGGAGCTCAATGTACGACTGACGCTGTGGGTCGTCTGCGCGGCGGCCGGCCTGATCCTCATCGCCTCCCCCCTGCCGGCCAGACCCCTCGACGCCCGCGGGTGGGACACGATGGTGGTCCTCGCGCTGCTCCTCGAGGTATTCCTCGTGGGCGGGTGCGCGCCGACCTGGACGATCCTGAATGCCGTCGCGGCGCTCTCGCTCGCCCACACCGTGCTGCTGGCCGCTCATCCCGACGCGATTTCCGGGTATCCGCTCATCCTCGCGATCGCCCTTCTGCTGTTCGTGTTCGGCCGGACGGCCGAAGCGTCGCTGTTTCCGATGCTGCGCATCCCCTCATGGGCGGGCAGGAAGGAGCTCCAGCTCCGGTCCCGATACCGGGCCTCACGACAGGACATCCGCAGTCTCGCCGGCATCGTCTCCATCGCGCCGATGCTCATCGCCGTTCTCCTCGGCGGGCTGATACTGTCGCGCGCGGTCCCGCGCGACATGTTCGACTTCTCCCGGGCCGCCCGGGAGGAGGAAGGAAGGTCTCGCGGGCGCGGAGGCCGGCGCTCGCTCGCGTTCGAGGAAGGTCTCGCCACCTTCATGAGCCGGCTGTCCGCGCAGGACGAGACGGTGGTGATGAAGGTCTACGTCCGGGACGCCGCAAGGACGCACGTCCGGATGCGCGGGATGGCGTATTCCGTCTACACCACGGAGGGATGGGAAACGACCGGGACCCGACGCACCTTCACCGACGCCCGGGACGGCAGCATCGACGGCTGGGTCACCCTCCCGATGGCGGCGGGCTTCCGCACCAGGGAGGTGAGGCAGGAGGTGCTCCAGATGCCGAGCGGCAGCACACTGGTGTTCGGCATCCCTGCGATATCGGCGGTGCAGGCGGAAGAGGTGAGCGCGGACGAGCACGACAACCTCTATTTCCCCACCCCTTCCACGAATCCGTTCCAGTACCGGGTCGTGTCCCGCAAGACGGTACAGCCGATCAGGAACGCGCGCAGATACCTGCGCTTTCCGGACGGGTACGCGCGCGTGCACCAGCTCGCCTCGTCGCTGGTGGATACCGAGGACACCCTTCTGGAGAAGTGCGAGAAGATCCGCTCGCACCTCTCGAAGAGCTACAGATACACGCTGGAGTTCAGGCAGGCCGAGGGCCGGGACTGGGTGAGGGAGTTCCTTTTCGAGAGCCGCGAGGGATGCTGCATGCATTTCGCGTCCGCGATGACGCTGATGCTCCGCACGCTCGGCATACCGGCGCGCCTCGTCGGCGGCTACTACAGCACGGAGAAGGAGCCGGCGACCGGTGCCTTCGTCGTCCGTGCGATGCACGCGCACGCCTGGGTGGAGGCTCACCTGGGACCGCGCGGATGGGTGACGTTCGACCCCACCCCGACACGGCAGCTCGGAGCCGGGGCCGCGGACCCGACCGCCGGGGACGAGGGAAAGAACGACGACGGGTCCCTCCGGAAAGAGGGCTGGCTCACCGGCTTCGTCCGGAGATCGGGCAGGGCGATATACGCATACGCGTTCCTGGCCGTGTCCGTCGTCGCGTTCTGGATATACACATTCCGGCGTATGCGCGCCGCCCCCGGAAAACGGGAGAAGCGCCAGGCCCGGCGGGTGCTCCGGTTCTACGTAATGTATCTGAGACTGCTGGCCGAACGCGGCATCACCCGCAGAAAGAGCGAGACGCCCGTCGAGCTCGCCCGGCGCGCGAGGAGGATCCTTCCGGCCAAAGACGTGGACTTCATCACCCGTCTCTTCTGCGCGATGAAGTACGGCGGCATCGCTCCCGACCAGGAACACATCCGCCGGATGCACCTGGCCATGGAGCGGCTGTCAACATAGGGGACGTTCACAAGTTTACCAGTTTCTTTCCGTGCGAACTCCGCAGCGAGGTCCGCGGCCTTGACGACAGCTGTAATGTGACCTAGCATGGCTGCCTATGTCACCGATACTCTCCGGCAAGGCGCGCGAACTGGACCGGTGGGCGGGCGAGGGAGACCTCCCGCTCGACTTCCTGGTTCCGTATCCGCGCACGCTCAAGCTGCATCGCGCGACGTTCATCCTCCCCCGCCGCGCCCGTGTCGCCGCCACGAAGAGCTGCGCGGCCGCCGCGAGATTCCTGAAGGCGGACCTGCGCACGCTCGCCGGTGTGACCGCCTCGGCAAAGGCGCCGTTCCGAATAACGCTCTCGATCAGGAAGCGGCCGGCCCGGCGGGAGAGGTACCGCCTGAAGCTCACCCGGCGCGCGGCGGAGGTGACCGGTGACGACGAGGCGGGCCTCTTCTACGGGATGCAGACTCTTCTTCAGCTCTTCGTGCTGGGAAATCCCGAGGCGATGCCCGAGCTGGAGATAACCGATTGGCCGGAGTACAAGCTGCGCGGCTTTATGCTGGATATGGGACGCGCCGTCTTCCCCATGGCCCTGCTGAAACGAACGATACGCATCCTGGCCCGCCTCAAGATGAACATGCTGCACCTGCACCTGACGGACAGCCAGCTCTGCGGCCTGCGCTTCCGGAAACTGCCGCTGGGAAAGGAAAACCCGGCCGCGATCACGCTGACACAGCTCAAGGAACTCGTCGTCTACGCCCGGAAACATCACGTGACGATAGTCCCCGAGCTGGAGCTGTGGGGACACGCCGGATCGCTTCTCTATCACTTCCCGGAGCTCGCCGGCGAGCCCCGTCCCAACGGCGCGGTGTGCGACTTCGGCATCGGCGAGGAGTATTTCGACTTCCTCGAAAAGGTGTTCGACGAACTTCTCCCGGCACTCGAGAGGAACTGCATCGTCAACGTCGGCTACGACGAGGCAAAGTGGTCCCTCCTCCCGAGCGTGCCGAAATCCAGGGAGAAGGACTACGCCCCGGTGAAGATGGTCGGACGGGTGTACAACCTGCTCCAGAAGGCGGGCAGAAGACACGGCCGCGCCGTCACGATGCACCTGTGGGCGGACGAACACGGCCGCCCGATACCCAGACGGCTCCGCAACAAGAACGTAGTCCTCATGCCGTGGCGGTACTGGGAGCGCCACCCGGAACGGGTGAAGGAAAAGATCGCCCAGTACGGCGGCCGCGGGAAGCCGCGCTTCATGATGGGCACCGGTATGAGCCCGGGCCACTTCGGCGGCCACTTCGGCGCGACGCGCCACTGGTGCCGGTACGGCGTCGGCGTGCCCAACGTGGAGGGCGTCTCGATGGCGATGTGGGAGGACAACGATCTCCCCGGCAAGATGCTGGGGCTGTACGGGGGCGCGAACTACGCGTGGTCCCCCGAGAATCCCGATCCCCCGGAGCCGGTCGAATCGGACCAGTTCTGGGAGAGGTTCTACCTGGAAACGGGTCTCCGCATGCGCCGGTGGCAGGTGGAGTTCCGTGACGCGGACGACGAGGCGATACGGAAGGACCGCGGCCCGTACGTGTTCCGCGGGGTCTACTGGTGGGGAAAACGCGCCGGCAGACCGGTGGCTCCCACCGTGTTTCCGAAGAAGTGACCCGCCGCCCGGCCGTCACACCGTCACTTCAGTGAAGCCGTCCTGAGGAAACAGCCTCCGCCGCTGCCTCCTCCGCCGCCGTTTCCGTCACCGGGCACGTCGTCCCCGGGGGTGCCGTCGTCAATACCGTCGAGCTGCATGTCCCAGAGACTCCTGCCATCGGGGCCGATCTCCGACTCGTCGGATATATCGTCGTCGTCCGTGTCGATATCGTTCGGATCGACTCCCACCGCGACCTCGAAGTCATCCACGAGACCGTCGCCGTCCGTGTCGCCGTCGTTGGCCCACTGGTCGGGCGCAAAAGGCCCGGCGATGAAGTGCAGAGGATCGCCGTTGAGCCCCGCCGCTCCGGGAGGACGCGCCACCACAACGTAGTTGCTTCTGGCTCCGGCAGCACCGCTCGCGCGGTTGCCTCCGAGCGTGATATCGCCCGCCGCGAACGTCTTCTCGTAAACGAGCATGGGCGAGGCCGCCTTGTCTCTGACCAGCATGCTTTCGCCCGTCAGGGCCCACGTGCCGTCGCTCAGCCACGCGGGCAGGGTCGTCATTCTCTTGTCGTAGCACACCGAGAGGGTGATCTCGCGGCCCACCGAGAGCGTCAGGTGACGATCCGCCTTCACGTACTTGTCGTTGTTGGCCGTCCTCACAAGCACCTGGCCGTCCAGGTTGCTCGTCAGGTCCTGTATCGTGTATTTCCTGTCTATGTAGTAGAGCGCGTCGGCTTCGGCCGTGCCGAGCGAGTAGGGCTTGCCCGTCGAAACCCACACTATGCGGATCTCGGCCATCTCGACCGTGACGGTCGCGGGGGAGCTATCCGCAAGCCCGTCGCCGGCAACGTACGTGAACGTGTCGGAGCCGACGAATCCCGAGTCCGGCGTGTACACGAGCGTACCCGCCTCCGGATCGAGATCGGAGATCGTACCGTGCGACGGCGGGGAGTCGACGGCAAACGTCAGGGCATCACCCTCCACGTCGCTTCCGCTCAGTTCGACGCTTACCGCCCTGTTCACCCAGCCATCGACCGTCTTGTCGTCGGCGACCGGCGCGTCATTGACGGGATTCACCGTTATCGACACGGTCGCCACGCTGCTGTCGTCCATGCCGTCCGATACCTTGAATGTCAGGCCGTCCACACCGCTCCAGTTCTCGTCGGGCGCGTACTTGAGATCCGGCGCCGTCCCGGAGAGATCCCCGTACTGCGGCACTGTCAGGATGGTGTAGGTCAGCGCGTCGCCGTCCGCGTCCGAAGCCGCCAGCGTGATGCCCGCCGCAACGTCCTCGTCCGTCACCACGTCCCGATCCCGCGCCACGGGCGGTGTATTGAGGACGACCGTAATGATCACGTCCGCCGATCCTACGTTGCCGTGTTCGTCGAACACGTGCAGTGTCACCGTGAACTCGCCCTCCGCGGTGTACGCGTGGCTCACCTGCGGCCCGTAGGCGGAGTTACCGTCCCCGAGGTCCCATTCGTAGTCCACTATCGCGTCTGCGTCGGGATCGTACGATCCGGAGCCGTCGAAGGACACCGTAAGCGGCACCCGGCCGCCGGTCGGGTCGGCCGCGATCACCGCCACAGGCGGGTTGTTGGCGACGTCGTCTACCGTCACGGAAACCGTCGCCGTGTCCGCGCCGCCCTTGCCGTCCGAAACGGTGTAGGTGAACGAGTCGCCGCCGCTGTAATTGGTATCCGGCGTATACAGAACGTTCGAACCGCTCTTCACCGCCGTGCCGTGGGGCGGATCCGTGACTGATGCGACGTTCAGGCCGTCGCCGTCGACGTCGGTGTCGTTGGCAAGCACGTCGATCACGACCGCCGTGTTCTCGTCCGTCGTCGCGCTGTCGTCCACGGCCACGGGCGCGTCGTTCACCGGCGTAACCGTTACGCTCACCGTCGCGGTATCAGTCCCGCCATTGCCGTCGCTCACCGTATAGCTGAAGCTGTCGGCGCCGTTGTAGTTGGGATCGGGCGTGTAGACGACATTAACACCGCTTTTCACCGCGGTGCCGTGAGGCGGATTCGTGACCGAAGCGATCGAGAGCGTATCCCCGTCGACGTCGGTGTCATTCGCGAGGACCGGTATAGACACCTGCGTGTCCTCCGCCGTCGTGGCGCTGTCGTCCACCGCCACGGGCGCGTCGTTCACCGGCGTTACCGTTACGCTCACCGTCGCGGTGTCCGTGCCGCCCTTGCCGTCGCTCACCGTATAGGAGAACGAGTCGGCGCCGTTGTAGTTGGGATCGGGTGTGTAGAGGACGTTGGAACCGCTCTTCACCGCCGTCCCGTGAGGAGGATCGGTGACGGAGGCGATCGAAAGCGCGTCGCCGTCCGGATCGCTGTCGTTCGCGAGCACCGGTATAGACACCTGCGTATCCTCGGGCGTTGTCGCGTTGTCGTCCACCGCCACGGGCGCGTCGTTACCAGACGTTACGGTAACGCTCACCGTCGCGGTGTCCGTGCCGCCCTTCCCGTCGCTCACGGTGTAGTTGAAGCTGTCCGCGCCGTTATGGTTAACATCCGGCGTGTAGACGATATTAACACCGCTCTTCACCGCGGTGCCGTGAGGCGGATTCGTGACCGAAGCGATGCTCAGAGTATCCCCGTCGACGTCGCTGTCGTTGGCGAGCACCGCTATCGAGACCTGCGTGTCCTCCGCCGTCGTGGCGCTGTCGTCCACCGCCACCGGCGCGTCGTTCACCGGCGTAACCGTTACGCTCACCGTCGCCGTATCGGTGTTGCCGTTGCCGTCGCTTATCGTGTAGTTGAAGCTGTCGGTGCCGTGATAATTAACATCCGGCGTGTAGACGATATTAACACCGCTTTTCACCGCCGTCCCGTGAGGCGGATTCGAAACCGAGGCGATCGAAAGCGTATCGCCCTCCGGGTCGCTGTCGTTCGCGAGCACCGCTATCGAGACCTGCGTGTCCTCGGGGGTCGTCACCGCATCATCAACGGCGTCAGGCGCCTTGTTGCTGGAATGCACCGTGACCGTCACGATGGCCGTATCCGTCCCGCCCTTTCCGTCGCTTATGGTGTAGCCGAACTGGTCGACGCCGCCGAAGCCCCGGTCCGGCGTGTAGGTGACCGTGCCGTCGCCGTTATTCGCCGCCGTGCCGTTCGACGCGAGGCCCACCCTGATGATGGTGAGCGGATCGCCGTCGCCGTCGCTATCGTTCGCGAGCACGTTCACGTCCACGGACACGTCCTCGTCCGTTTCCGCCACGTCGTCCACCGCCACGGGCAGCTTGTTGAGGGTATACGGCTCCATGAGGAAGGCGTGCTCCTCGCCCGCGGGGTTCGTTCCGTATCCCACCATCTGGCACGCGTCGTTGATGTCGCGCACGGACTCCAGGTACCACTCCCCCGCGACCGGAAGGATGCGATCGATGGGAATTCTCCCGTGATCGGGATACCACATGAACGCCCGGTACTTCCTGTCCTCGTACGTCTGCCCGATCACCACGTGGTTGTTGTTGACGGCCGTGACGCTCCCGCTGCTGCCGAGCGCGCCCATGTCGACGATGGTATCCCCATCGTACACGTATCCGTGATTCGCCTCGTCCTGGAAGCTCCCCGTCCCGACCACGGTACCGTCGTCGATGATGTCGTTCGCGTACGCCAGCACCCAGTCCTCACCCACGGGAGCCACCGTGTTCAGGTCCCTCAGCCCGTTCGTCGAGTCGTAGATGAACGCGACGTATCCCACGCCCGGCGCGCTGCCCGCGCCGACGACCTCCCCGAGGTTGTTGATGGCGTACGCGTACGTGAACGAGTTCCCGAAGTTGCCCAGGTCGACGTAGTCCGTTCCGTCGTGTATCCAGGCCATCGCGGCGGTGACCCACCAGCCGGCCACGTAGTACGAATACCCGGCCATGAGTCCGCTGTCGTTGATGTCCAGAACGCCGCCGGCGTTGTAGTCGGGAGAACCGGGCACGCCCAGGTCCACGATCTCGCCCCCCGTGTAGAGGAACCCACCGGGGTACATCTGTCCGGCTATATCACCGTGCCTGTTGATGCCGAGACCCGTGGTATAGGTATGGTCCTCGTCGCCCAGGTCGGTCATCGTCCCTTCCGAGTAGTCGTATATGAAAAGATGGGTATTGCCGCCGGTGCCGAACCGGGAATCTCCCGTGACGTCTCCGTCCCTGTTGACGGCGTACGCCGCGCTTTCGACGCCGCCCAGCGTCCCGAGGTCCGTTATCTTCAGCTGCAGCCCGCAGTAGATCGTCCCGGTCGATACGTTGCTGTCCAGCGCACCGTCGCTGACCTTGTAGGTGAACGTGTCCAGCCCGACGTGCGCCCCGTCGGGCGTGTAGGTCACCTGGTTCCCGTTCACCGCGGAGAGCGTTCCATGGGACGGGCCGGCAACTATCAGGTAGACGAGCGGGTCCTCGTCGAAATCGGACCCCACGAGGGAGATCGCGACCGGATCGGTGGAGCCGTTCGGCGTGCTCGCGTACACGTCCTCGGTTTCCGGCGCCAGGTTCACGTGGTCGACGGTGACGTCCCACGTATGGGACGCGGTGCCTCCCAGGCGGTCGTCCACGGTGACGCTGATGGTGTACGTGCCCGCCCCCGTGAAGTCCGGCTCGTAGGTGTAGCTCGGCACGCTCGGCGCGTCGGTCGGGTTATCGTTGAACTCCCATATGTAGTCGAGCACGTCGCCGTCCGGGTCTGACGCGGTGACGGTGAACTCCTGCGAGGTGCCCTCGTCCATGCTGAACGGGGTGTCCGGTGCCGACGCCGTGATGACCGGCGCTGAATTCTCCCCGTCGTCCGTGACGGTGAATTCGACCGACACGGTCACCGCGGGCTCGTCGGGATCGTTGGACGAGACGATGATGTCGGCGTTGTGCGTGCCCACGCCGGCGGGGATGGTATCGAACGTGACGGTGACGTCGGTCGAGGAGTTGCCCGCCGTCGCGCCCGAACCCGGCGACTCCGACAGCCATTCCACCTCTCCCGTTTCTATCAACCGCAGTTTCTTCTCGTTGCCGTTCAGGACCCAGATGCCGGACCCGGCGCTCCTGGAGAAGCCGGTCCCCCACCCGACGGACCAGTCTCCCGGGATGTCCACGAAAAGGAGGCGGTACCCGGTGACCGGGTCGCACTTGGCCATGCCGTAGTACGTTATCCATTCGCCGTCGTCGTAATCGCTCGTGTAGGCGCGCGTCCAGATGCCCCCGTTGTAGTACGCCGCGCCCTGAACGTTGGTGGAGGTGCTGAGATTGATGGTCCCCACGATCTCGCCCGTGTCCGGATTCAGCTTGTGCGCCTGGAAGCTCGCGATCACCCACAGGAACCTGTCGCTCACCGCGATGCCGGACGGGCTGTTGCCCTGGCTGTCCGGCAGAGCGTCGTAGGACAGGACGGTGCTGCCGGTGGCGGGGTCGATCTTCTTCACCTTCACCGCCGCCACATCGAGCCCCCACAGGTACTCGCCGTCCCAGTCGATGGCGTAGCACTTGAAGCCGACGTCGATGCTGCCCAGCACGCTCCCGTTGTCGGGATTCAGCCGGTACAGCTTCGTGCCCTTGTACCCCTGTGAGATCCAGAGCTGCGTGCCGTCCCAGGCCACGCCGCAGTAGATGTTGTTGAGATTCAGCGTCTTTTTGACCGCTCCGAGCGTGCCGTGGCTGATGGACCACGTGAGCTCCTGCGTGGCGGTGTTGGCGACGGTGAGGGTGCGCGTGGGGGCCTGGCCCAGCTCGGCCGTGACCGAGAAGGACGAGGGGCTTACGTCGATGTCCGAGTAGCCGAGGGCGAAGTCGGCGCCGGTCACGTCGGGCGGCACGTCCGCCCTGACGCGATTGGAATCGAAAAAGCCGTCCGCCTTGGCAGTGAGGTACAGGTACGAGTCGCGTCCGTACACCCTGGTGATGGCGTAGCTGCCGTCGCCCGCGCTGGGGACGGAGCCGGAGAACCCGCCGAAGTATTCCACGCTCGCGCCGCCCAGCGGCTGGCCGGTTTCCGCGTTGGTGATCGTGCCGGACACCGTCGCGGTGGTGAACGCGAAGTCGACGCCGCTTTGGCTTTCGGGCACCGTTATCTCGACGTCTTCGGTCGGAAGGTAGTCGTCCTTCTTCGCGGTGAGAAGATACGTGCCTTCGATGACGCCGAACATGTAGGTGCCGTCGGCGGCCGTGAGGAACGTGCCGAGGAGCGGGCCGCGGTATTCGATCACCGCGTTCGCCAGCGGCGCCCCGTCCCGGGTGACCGTTCCGGATATCTGGTACGACGTGTAGACCGGCAGAGAGAAGGAATCCGTCCACGAGCCGGACGCGGAATCGGTGATGCTGAGCGTGAAGTCCACCGTGTGCGGCGTCGGGCAGTCCGCCGCGACCTGTATGGTGCAGGTATCCGACGCCTGTACGCTTCCCCGCGCGGGCAGGTTGCCGAACGCGGCCTGGCTGTCGGTGACGGTGACGTGCGAATCGGACGTGGAGAGCACCGCCTGGACGCCTGAAAGGGAGGCGAGACCGACGTTGCGCATCGTCATCAGCAGGTTCACCGTCTCGCCCGGATTGATAAGCCCGTCGTTGTTTC
>CAYMFW010000091.1:0-6061 GCA_964389785.1 uncultured Planctomycetota bacterium | reverse complement strand
CGCCGCCGTAGAGCGGAACCGGATCCTCGCTTATGTAGACGGCCTCGCCCACGTTCAGCCGGCCGTCGGTGACGCACTTGCCCTCCAGCGCCGCGATGGGATCGACGGTGGCCATGATCTGCGCCTTTATCTCGGCGCCGGTGAAGCTCGGCATGCGCGACTTCAGAAGGGCGCACGCGCCCGCGACGTGGGGCGTCGCCATCGAGGTGCCGCTTATGCTTTCATAATACGTGTTGAATCCGTAGCTCTTCATCGCGTCCGTTTCGGTGACGGGGAACGTGCTGTAGATGGACACGCCCGGCGCCCCGAGATCAACCCTCGTCAGGCCCCAGTTCGAAAACGAGGCCATCGCGTCCGTGTGGTCGAGCGCGGCGACGCCGATGATGTTGTCGCAGTCGTATCCGACCGGGTAGTAGATGCTGTCGTCGATGTCGGTCGAGTTGTTTCCCGCGGCGGCGATGAAGAGGATGCCCTTGCTCCCCGCGTCGTTGATCGCGTCCACGAGGGTCTGGGTAGCCCCTCCCCCGCCCCACGAGTTCGAGGAGAGGCACGCCCCCATCTTGGTCGCGTAGTACACCGCTTCCGCGGCGTCCGAGCTGGAGCCCGAGCCGCCGGAGCTGAGGAACTTGAGCGCCATGATGGAGACGTTCCAGCATACGCCCGCCACGCCTTCCGCGTTGTTGCCCACCGCGCCGATGGTGCCCGCGCAGTGGGTGCCGTGGAAGTGGTCGTCCATCGGATCGCTGTCGTCGTTGCAGAAGTCCCAGCCGTGGATGTCGTCCACGAACCCGTTGTTGTCGTCGTCCACGCCCGCGTCGCCGTCCTGTTCGGCGGTGTTCACCCATATGTTGGGCACCAGGTCCGGATGGGTGTAGTCGATGCCGGTGTCGATCACCGCCGCGATCACCAAGCTGCTCCCGGTTTCCAGGTGCCACGCCTCGGGCGCGTCGATGTCCGCGTCCGCGTAGCCGCCTGTCTGGCCGGTGTTGTGCATGCCCCACAGCTTGTCGAAGTCGGTGTCGTCGGGGATCTCCGTCGCCCACACCAGGTAGTCGGGCTCGGCGTACGCCACGTGCGCGACCTGGGAGTCCAGGGCCCACGCGGATTCGGGCGCCGCGTCCAGGGTCACCTCGGGGACCTTCACGAGATAGACGCCGGGAATGCGCATCTTCCTGCGGATCTTCATTCCCCTCGAGGCGCAGAGCTCCTCGAGCTGCCGCCGGTCGGCTCCCGGTCTGAGCCTGACGATGACGTGGTCCGCGACCATCTCCTTCGAACGGATGATTTCCTCCGCCTCGTTCCCGTCTTCGCCGTCCGCCTTTCGCGCGCGCACGACCTCCTCGACGCGCACCAGCGGGTACTTCATGTCGGTCTTCAGGAGCCGCACGCGGGTGAACTCTCCGTTCCCGCGTACCGGGGTCGTCCGTTCCTCCACCACCTCCGCGCCGGTGAAGCGCCGCGATTCGCGCGCCGCCGGCGGATCGCCCGCCTTATGAGATTGACGCGATTCAGATAGCGCGGCGTCGCCGTCGTTTTCCCGTGCGATCCCGCCGTCGTCTTCCCGTACCCTTTCCGCTCTGTCAGTTCGGGCGACTTCGGATACGGCGGCATCCGCGCGCAAGGATTCGCGTTCGGTACCGGGATGACTCGAGGCCCCGTGATATAGAAGACACACTCCGATGCAGAGAGCGGCTGCGGCAACAAAAACAAACGCCAGTGAACGAACTTTCATGACCTACCCCTCCTATCCTACTGGTACAGGTCAGAAGCCGCCTCACTCGCACGAATTCAGAAACGGCTTCTGGAAACCGCCGGTGTCCTCGGCCGGCCTCCTTCTCCGGCACCACTCTGCCGGACCATCTTACGAACCCGTATGTCATCCAGGTAAAGAGCACCCTTGTCCTGGGTGAAGAACATCTTCACTCGCTTCTTGCCCCACTCGGCGTACGTACGGCTCCAAAGGACCAGAGCGTTGTTCAGGAAGAGCCGCGCGTCGACCACGGTCCTGCCCGCGATATCCCTGGAGCGCATCGTCTCCATCCGGAAGGGCATCCACTGTATCTCCCGTCCCATGAAGAACGGGTTGAGATCCGCCTTGTACAGATAAATCACCTTGTGCCCGGCCGGATACTCGAGCCCGGCCAGGTTGATGGACCCCTGCACCAGCTTGTCCTTTATGGTGTAGACTCCCGCCAGCTTCATCTTCCCCTCGGCCGAGAAGGACGTGACGTCCAGGGGAAGGGTCCGATATATTCCGCATTCCAGGTCGCCGGCCCCCTTGCTGTCGAACCGGAGCACGGACGTGGTTTCTCCGCCCCGTTCGGTTTCTACGATCCCCACGTATTCTTCCGGCAGTTTCTCGTTCTGTTTGAGGATCGTCGAGCCCCTCTTGACGAACCGGGTCCAGCCACGGCCCGGCGATTCCTTCGACTCGAACGAGTCCGTGAACACCTCCCTGCCGTCGACGAAATCGGACCGGGTGGTCCAGAACTCGTCCGAATCGATGCGGGCGGGCAGGGCGATCGGGCCCGGCGTGCCGCTCTTCTCCTTCAGCTCCCGGATGGGCGCCTCACCGGTTTCGACCAGGTATGCCTTCCTCTCACGCGAGTTCACCACCCACACGCCGGTGTCGCCCGCGCTCGAGAGGCCGACCTCGTCTCCTTCCTTCCACGTTCCGGGAACGGCGAGCGAGCGTGACGTCTTCCAGGTCGCGACATCGATCCTGCTCAGAGTGTACTTACCGGCCTCGAGGGCGCCCGCCCATACGGCGCCGCGGAGGTAGGTGACCCCCGTCATCTGCGCGCCGTCGTTCGCCGTGCCCTTGCCGAGCTGCCTGCCGTCCACTCTATCCAGAAGGAAGAGGGTGCTCCGGGCTGATGCCCAGAGCACCCCGTCTCCCGCGGTGAGTCCTTCAGCTCCTTTGCCGTCCGCGCCCCTCGGCGCGTTGAGCGTCTTCAGCGTCTTGCCGGTGGAGGGATCCAGCGCGTATACCTTCGCGCCGTCGACCGCCCAGAGCATCTTGCCGTCCCAGTCGAGCCCGGTGCACCGGATGCCCGTCTCGAGCGTGCCTGTCTTTCGGCCCGTTTCCGGGTCTATCCTGCAGAGCGTGCCGTCGCCGCCGGCCGGGCTCATCCAGAGCGCGGCGCCGTCGAAAGCGACCGCGCGATAGTCCCCGTCCAGGTCCAGTGCGCGGACGATCTTCCCGGGCGTTCCCCTCGTCGCGGGCGCGGCGTCCTTCGCGTCGATGGACGCGGCGCATCCGCCGGCCACTTCGACCGCGCTGCCCGTTTGAAGATCGGTCATCAGGATACGTCCCTCCGTCACCTGCAGGTACGTCCCCGTTCCGCCGTCCACCTCGAGCGCGAATTCCGTTCCGAGTATCCTCAGCTTCGCCTGGGGCGTGAGTATCGCAGCCTGCTCGTTCAGGGGCGGAGGAGCGATTCTGCAGATGACCCTTCCCCCGGCGAGCGTTATCCTCTTCGCTCCCTCCTTCCGCGCGAACTCGATCTCCGTCCCTCCGTGAATATCGATCACGGATTCTTCACCCTCGTATCTCACCTTCGCCGCGGACCCCTTATCGGTCAGTATCCGGTCACCCGAATAGAGCACCGCGCCGTCGGCTCCGGGGATCGAACCGCCTTCCCGGTGGATGACGACGCCGCCGCTCACGTCCGCGAGCCTGGCGTTTATCGGTCCGCCCTTGGTCTCCGTCAGCCGGTCATAATGCAGGAAGATCCCCGCGGCAATCAGAAGGCAGGCGGCGACCGCAGCCCATACGATTCCCGCCTTCCGTCGTGCGCGTGTGCTGCGGGGCCGGATAATCCGGGGGCGAGAGGCCACGGCACGCGCCGACGCGGCGGGAACGCTCTTCTCTTCCTTCAGGTATTCTCCGATCTCCCCGGTGAGAAGAAATTCCTCGACCATCTCCCTTCTGTACCCCGGCTGTTCGAGCAGCGCTTTCAGCTCTTCGGCCTCTTCCGCCGAAATACTCCCTTCGTCCCATTTCAGGAGGAGATCTCTCAGTCGTTCCATCAGACCACCTCCCGCATCCGGAGCCGCTGTTCGATACAGGTCCTGATCGACGCGCGGACGCGCGAGAGATACATGAGTATTGCCGACGCCTTCTTCCTGAACCGTCTCCCCAGCTTTTCGGTCGAGAACCCCTGTTCGTACTTGAGCACAAGCAGCCGCTTGCTCTCCCCGGGAAGGGCCTCCATGCATTCCCGCAGGGCCTTTCTCTTAGCGTCCCAGAACGCGGGCTCGTCGTCTGTTTCGTCGAATGCCCTCTCGGCCAGATCGAGGATATCCTCGTCGACAACCATTTCTTTTGTTCGTCTGTCTCTCCAGTAATGGAGGATCAGGTTCTTGGCCACGACCCTGCACCACTTGCCCAGGATCCGGATCTCCTTGTTCTGCTCGAGCGCATCGGCAAGCCGTATCCACACCTCCTGAAGGATGTCTTCGGCATCGTCGGGATCCCGGATCATGCCTCGGATAAACGCGAGCAGGCGGTGCCTCTCGGCTATGAACTGCTTCGATATCTCTCTGTTCTTCTTGTTCAACACACAACCTCCATAATAACGTTCCACGAACTTCCACGGTCTAACAGATTTCAGAAAGGGGACACACAACTAATATCGAGAAGGTGTCACATAACTCGTTTCCGTAGAATAGAATAACTGTGCCGGGCTAATCGCCTGCAATAAAATAACCGTTATTCAGAAGCGCTCCCCCGCGCTTCTTCTCCACTCCGATGGGCTCTTCCCGGAATACGCCCTGAACACCCGCGAGAAGTAGAACGGGTCCTCGAACCCGACGCGCTGGGCGACCTGAGCTATCGAAAACCGGCTCTCGCGCAGAAGCACCCGCGCCCACTCCATCTTCATCTCCTGCCAGATCCGGTGCAGCGTGTCGTCCGTCAGGGCGCGCGCGGTCCGGCACAGATGCGGCTTCGTGACGCCGAAGTGAGCCGCCATGAGATCGAGATTAGCCGGCTCGGAAAGATGGTCGTGCATGTACCGCCGCATCCGTTCCGCGGTCAGGTTCCGCTCCGCAACCGAGGTCGGCTCGTCGAGGAGAGAGAGCAGGTACGCGAGAAGCCCGTCCACCGGCCGGGTCCGTTCCTCGCCCACGGACGGCTCTCGCGCGTTCCAGGCGGATTCCAGCAGGCGGAACGAGTCCGCCCATTCGGACCAGCGTTCGTATTCGAAGAACGGCGCGCCCCCGTACCGCCTCGAGATCCGCCGCGCGGTCGCCAGCGCCTCCCGTCCCGCGAACCGGCACCAGAAATGATCGTACGGGTCGTCCGCGTCCGACATCAGCACCCCCACCGCCTTCCGCGGCAGCACCACCCCGACCATGCCGGGCAGTATCTCGATCTCCTCTCCCTTCCGCCGGTACCACCCCCTCCCCCCGAGGAACAGCGTGACCATCACGTCGTCGTGGTACGTCCCCATCGTCGAGTGGCGCGGGTTGTCGTACATCCGCCCCACCGAGTGCACCCGGTACGGCAGGCGCGTCGGCGGCGGAACCGGCCTCAGGTAGCCCCATTCCGTTCTTCTCGCCATATCAATATATTACCGGTCTTTCTCAAGAAAGTCCATTTACAGCCGCAAATAGGCGGGGTATTCTCTCGGCATAGTAAACTTTCTCTAGGAGGTGCGCAATGCAGCATCCCAAGGTGGTGATTATCGGCGCGGGCAGTCTCTTCTTCGGCAGGCAGGCACTCTGGCAGATGGTGCACTCGGACGTGCTGAACGTCGGCACCCTGGCGTACGTGGATAACGACCCGGTCAACCTCGGCCGCATGGCGACGCTGGCGCAGAAAGTGATAGACCACACCGGCGTCAAGCTGAACCTGGAATCCTCCACCGACGCCCGCGAGGTATTGCCCGAAGCCGACTTCGTGATTTTCAGCTTCGCGGACCGCTCCGCCAAGTTCCGGGGGATCGACTGCAAGATCTCCGCGAAGTACGGCGTGCGCATGTGCTCCGGCCCGCACGTGTCCGTACCGAACTGCGAGTTTTCCACGCTGGTCCAGCCGTTGATGTCCAGGCCGAAG
>CAYMFW010000090.1:0-19555 GCA_964389785.1 uncultured Planctomycetota bacterium | reverse complement strand
GCCTGTTGGCGGACAGCCGGTCGAACCTGGAACCCGCTCATGGGACGCCTCCCCGCCGCCTCGGAGCCGACTTGAAAACCGGCCCGAGAGGGCGTATCATCCCGGTTCGCCTGTCAGGAGACGCGATGTTCGAAACCATTACAGAACGGCTCGGCGAAGTGTTCCGCACCCTGAGGGGGCGGGGGAAGCTTTCCGAGAAGAACATATCCGATGCGATGCGGGAGGTGCGCAAGGCGCTCCTGGAGGCGGACGTCAACTTCAAGGTGGTGAAGCAGTTCGTCAATGACGTCACCGAGCGGGCCGTCGGCAAGGAGGTGACGAAGAGCGTCACTCCGGGTCAGCAGGTGGTGAAGGTGGTGCAGGACGAGCTGGAGAAGCTCATGGGCCCGGTGGACCACGACCTGCACCTGAAGCCGGACGGGACCTCCATACTGATGCTCGTCGGCCTGAACGGAAGCGGCAAGACCACCACGGCGGGCAAGCTTGCCGTGTACCTGCGGAGGCAGGGCAGGAGGCCGGCGCTGGTGGCGGCGGACCCGTACCGTCCTGCCGCCCGGGACCAGCTGAAGGTGGTGGGAGACCAGATAGACGTGCCGGTGTACGCCCACGAATCCGCGTCGACGCCGGAGATGGTGTCTCGCGGGCTGGACGACGCCCGTTCCGGGGGCCACGACGTGGTGATAGTGGACACCGCCGGCCGGCTGCAGATAGACGAGGAGATGATGGGCGAGATCGAAGGGCTGGCGAAGAAGTTCGCGCCCGATCAGGTGCTGCTCGTCTGCGACGCGATGATCGGGCAGGAATCCGTCGGCGTCGCGAAGGGGTTCGCGGAGCGGCTGAAGCTGGACGGGGTGGTACTGACGAAGCTCGACGGCGACGCGCGGGGCGGCGCGGCCCTTTCCGTGAAGTCGGTAACCGGCGTGCCGATAAAGTTCGTGGGCGTGGGGGAGAAGGCGGACGCGCTGGAGGAGTTTCATCCGGACCGGATGGCGTCCCGCATCCTCGGGATGGGCGACATCGTCACCCTCGTCGAGAAGGCGGAGGCGGCGGTCGACCAGGAGACCGCGGAGCGCCTGGAGAAGAGGATGCTGGCGGCGGAGTTCACCTTCGACGATTTCCTCACGAGCATGGAGCAGCTGAAGAAGATGGGGTCGCTCGAAGAGGTGATGAGCATGATCCCGGGCATGGGTAAGCAGGTGAAGAACATGGACCTCGACGAGCACGAGCTGGTAAGGGTGAAGGCGATCATCGAGTCGATGACCGCGGACGAGCGGAATCACGCGGATATCATCAATACGAGCCGGCAGAAGCGGATCGCGAGAGGCTGCGGCGCGTCGGTGCAGGACGTGAAGAAACTCTTGAAAAACTTCAAGAGAATCAAGAGGATGTTCAAGGACATGGGAAAGATGGGAAGAAAAGGGTTCAGGAAGGGGGTGTTTGCGTGGCAGTAAGGTTGCGCCTGCAAAGAACCGGACGGAAAGGCCGTCCGTGCTACAGGCTTGTGGCCGCCGACTCCCGCTGGCCGAGGGACGGGCGCGCGCTCGAGGTGCTGGGGGTGTACAACCCGCTGGCGAAGACCGACGCGGAGAACGTCTCGCTCAAGGAGGACCGTGTAAAGCACTGGCTCTCCGAGGGCGCGAGGCCGACGGAGAAGGTTGCAGCGATACTGAAGCGTAGCGGCATCGAGATCTGACGGTCATGAAGTGTCCTTTCTGTAAGCAGGATAAGGATAAGGTGGTCGATTCCCGGAAGAGTCCGGACGAACTCTCCATCCGGCGCAGGAGGGAGTGTCTCGAGTGCGGCAAGAGATTCACCACCTACGAGCGGGTGGAGAAGAGGCAGCTGCGGGTGGTGAAGAAGGGGGGGGAGCGGGTGCCATTCGACCGGGACAAGCTCCTCACCGGCCTGCTGAAGGCCTGCTGGAAGCGGCCCGTCTCTTCGGACCAGCTCGAGACGGTGGTGAATTCCATCGAGGGGCGCGTCGCCGAGGAGACCGACGGCGACGTGACCTCGCACCGCATCGGCGAGCTGCTGATGGACGAGCTTCGCCGGCTGGACAAGGTTGCGTACGTGCGGTTTGCTTCCGTCTACCGTGACTTCAAGGACGCGGAAGAGTTCATGACGGAGCTCAAGAGAATCCTTGAGACGAAATGATTCAGACAGACAGGGAGCGGGCGGTCACCGAGATCCGCAAGCGTGACGGCCGCGTCGTTCCTTTCGATAAGAATAGAATAGGTGAGGCGATCTTCCAGGCGGCGAAGTCCGTCGGCAACGAAGATCGCCACATGGCCAGCGAGCTCGCCGAGGTCGTCAGTCTCTTCATAGCCAAGACGTACGGCGGCGAGATGCCCGGGATCGACCGCATACAGGACGCGGTCGAGAAGGTGCTGACGGAGACCGGGCACGTCGAGACGGCCGAGGCATTCCGGAAATACCGGCACGAGCGCGACAGGAAGCGCAAGGCGCTGGAGGTCCGCAGGGAGCCGGAGGAGACCCTGTTCGACGTGCCGCTGGTGGACGCGGCGGCCAACGAATCCATAGGCGCGTGGGAGCGGTGCAAGATCGCGTCCGCCCTGGAGAAGGAGGCGATGATGCACTCCGAGACGGCCAGGGAGATCGCGCGCGCGGTGGAGCTGAAGGTCTTCTCGTCGGGGATCCGGCGGGTCTCCACGTCGCTGATTCGCGCGCTGGTGGACAACGAGCTGTTCGAGCGCGGCCTGTCCATGTACCAGCAGAGGCAGAGGATCCTCGGCATGCCGACGTACGATCTGGAGAAGGTGCTGCTGGCGGAGCCGGGAAACAGCACCCGGCGGGTGGCCGACACGGTGATGCGGCAGTTCACCCTTCATTCCGTTCTTACCCCGGACGTGAGCAAGGCGCATATGGAGGCGCGGATACATGTGTCCGGTGTGGAGGACCCGTCATGCAGGGGCGGTGAGGACGAGAACGTGCTCTATGCCGGGGCGGAGGACGAGGCGGTGAGTGAGAGGGCGGCGCGGGCCCTCGACGGCATGCCGATCCGTTTCCTGTTCGCCGGGGACGAGGAGAAGGTGCTGCGGCTCCCGGTGGTGACGGTGAATCTCATCGCGGCGGCGATCGGCGCGCCCGCGGGGAGGAGCAACCTGTGCCTTTCCATAGAGCGGGCGGTGGCGGCCGCGGCGCGGGCGCAGGGCCAACGGGCCGCATTCGCGCGGAAGGTGGAGGGCAACGGGGCGTCCGCTCTGGGGCCGATCGGGTTCGCGGGCCTGAACGAGTGTGCGTCGTTGAGGGAAGAGGACGCGGCGAAGCTGGTGCCGTGGATACGGAAGTGCGTCGGAGCGCAGTACGAGCGAGGCGTCAGGCTGGTGCTGACGACGGAGAGCCGCGGGGCCGACCGGTTCAGGCCGGAGGGGCAGAGGTCGGTACCGTCCGAGGGGCTGGGGCTTCCGGGCACGCCGCTCCAGCGGCTGTTCGCGGTGCACGAGTTCGCCGAGCTGTTCGACGAGAAGGTGCTGACGGTACGGAACTCGGAGATGAGCGGGGATAGGGACATTCTTCAACTGCTGGCCGAGGCCGCCCGGTTGGGCACGATCGATTCAGTGTACTTTCGGTAGCCAAGAGAAAGGGGCGGCTTTCGCCGCCCCTTGAGTGACCAAGTCGAGACCTGACCCCGTTATTCCTCTTCGAGTTCCTCCGTGGTGACGCGCTTGATGGTTTCGATGAGGACGAGGGGGTCGATGACCTTCTGGTCATCCTCTATGCCGCCGCCGCCGATGTCGAAGGGCTCTTCGTCGCCGTCTCCCTTGATCTCCAGCTTCGGTCCGGGGAAATCTCTCGCCGGATACAGGAGGTCCTTCACGTTGTAGATCTTGAGGATCTTCTTGTCCTTCGGCTTCTTCCCGACGTAGATGGCCTCATCCACGACGGAATACTTCACCTTCGCCAGCCTGCAAAGCCAGTGCAGCGCGTTGCCGAGCGCCATCTTCTTGACGCGCAGGTTGACCTTCACGTTCTGCTCTTCCGGGATGTCCAGAATGAAGTTGATGTCGGTGAGGTCTGCGATGAAGTCCAGCGCCTTGGTGATCGACGTGTCGTTGAAGTAGAACGACACCTTGCGACTCTTGAGCTTCTCCACGATGGGTGAGGGTGCCTTCGCTTTGCTGTCGCCGATCTGGATCGACGTTTTCGAGGACGCACCGGCCGCCTCGAGCACTGAGGGGAGAGCAATCAGCACGACGCAAATGATCGGTACCAGTATCCTCCTCAAGACAAACCACCTCCCTTTCCATACAGAACAGAGACCGTTCCTTGGTGAACTATACCCTTGGAACGGGAGTTGTCAAGGGGGGCAGGGAAAGAAAACTTCAGTCCGCGAAGCAGGAGTTGATGTCGTCGCGCATGGCCCGGGCGGCGGCCGCCACCGCGTCCGTCCAGGGGTCCGTTTCGTTGCCGTCTTTGTCCCTGAATGCGTACATTATGCCGCGGGAGGAGGCCACGATCGCCCCGAGGCCGTCGTTGTCCAGACACCGGGCGACGTCCGCCGCCTTGCCTCCCTGGGCGCCGTAGCCGGGCATAAGCAGGACCATTTCGGGGGCCAGCTCCCTCAGGCGAATCGCCTCCTCCGGGTAGGTGGCGCCGGCCACCGCGCCGATTGAGCTGTAGCCGCACCTGCCGATGAGCCCCTTGCCCCATTCGGATACCATCGCCGCGAGCCGCTCCCACACGGTGGAACCCTCGCCGCCTATGTCCTGGAGCTGTTTCGCGGATGGGTTGGAGGTGCGCAGAAGGACGAACAGCCCCTTGCCGTGGGCCGCGCAGGTGTCCAGGAAGGGGACGATGCCGTCGTGACCCAGATAGGCGTTGACGGTGATCGCGTCGGCTTCGAAATCCGCTCCGGGCGTGAGGTGCGCCTGGGCGTAGGCCGCGGCGGTGGTGCCGATATCTCCCCGTTTCACGTCACCGATGACCAGCAGGCCCTTCTTGCGGGCGTACTGGACCGTTTCCCTGTATGCCTTGATACCCTCCACGCCGAGGGCCTCGAAGAATGCGTTCTGCGGCTTGACGGCGCAGACGTACGGCTCCACCGCGTCCACGATGCCCTTGGCGAAGGCTGCCATCGCCTTGCCTTCGGAGCCGGGCTTGTACCGGGAGGCGAGCCTGGCGGGGAGCAGGTCCGGCCGCGGGTCTATTCCCGCGATCGCGCGCGTGTCTTTATCTTTGACCGCCTTGGACAGCCTGTCCGCAAACATTTCAGGCATGGTGAGTTACCCCTTCAGCCAGCGAAGCACGGTGAAGATTGCCAGGATCGCCGCCGGTACGGCGATGATCCAGCCCGCTATCGCGGCCGCGATGAGCGATTTCTTCTCCCGCCAGGGGTGGAGCGCCACGATGCCCGCGTAGGTGATGCGGAACGATGGCTGGTTGGGCCTCTTCTTGAGGAATCCCCAGTTCGACAGCCGGAGCGCCCTGGCGGCGCCCTGCGGATCCACACCGGCGCGCCTGCCGGCCTCGAGGGAGTCGATCTCTCCCTCCGGTTCGGTTTCGAGCGCCTGCTCGAAAATCTCCAGGTACCGGCGGTCGGCCGGCGAAAGTATCATTGTTGCGTCTCCACTCCTATCGATCGTCACCCGGAAGGCGGCGTACCTTCGACAGGGTCAGGTCAAGAAAGCCGCCCTTGCTGATACGTCATTCTACCGCGAGGCCGCCCGTCCATGCAATGCCCGGCGGCTGCGGGCTTCCCTTTCGGGCCGTCGTGTGATAGTATCACCATTCCAAACAGTGACACATCGGAAAGGGGGGGAGTCCCTTGCGAAGCCGACTGATATGGGCTGGCGGTGCGGTTATTCTCATTCTGGCGCTCCTTCTGAAGCCGGTCGTGTTGGGGCGGCCGCTGCCGCTGAGGTTTCAGCCCGAGGATATCGTGCCTAAGTCAGCATCGCTGTTCGTGGAGTTTCGCGAGCCGGCGCTGGCCTGGGGTTTCACGAAGGGCATCGCCGACCGGCTGGACAAGATATGGGGCGCGGACGAACAGAGCGGGTCCAAGGTGTACCAGCGGATCGGCGAGGTGCTTGACAAGGTGGTGCGTGAGCCGATGCTGGCGAAGGACGCGGGCGTGTCGCTCGTGTGTGATCTCCGGGAGTTCACCCAGCTGCCTGCATTTGTGCTGATCATCAGCACGAAGGACAGGCGGAAGATGGTGAGCGGTGTTCAGAAGGCGATCGCCGGTCTTTCCGACAGGTACTTCGTCGAGTCGTGCCGCTCGAAGGGGTGGGCGCTGACCGTGGTGGGCGTGGAAGAGGGCACCGAGCTGAACATCGCCACGTACCGGAATACGCTGCTGGTGTCGAACTCGCCGCGGCTGTACGACGAGGTGGTGCGCACGGCGTCGGGCCGGGCGGAAAATCTCGCGTCCGATCCGGAATTCGCGGACGCGAAGGCTCGCGTGGAGGAGGGGGGTGACCTGTTCTTCTTCACCAGGCCGAGGATGCTGGTGGCCGGCGCCCCGGTGGACAAAGCGCTTTCGATGATGTGGGGTGGCCAGACGGTGTGGGCGCTGCGGAAGGCGACCGCGTCCGTCAGGGGCGGGCGAGCGCTCGCCGCGACGATGCGGTTCGCCCAGGGCCTGCGTGTGGACAGCTGCACGGTGAGCGCGCATGAGTCGCCGGTGGTGGCTGAGGCGTTCAAGGTGCCTGCCGGTCCGTTCAAGGCGGGGCGATACCTGAGTCCGGACCTCTTCCTGGTGTACAGTTACCGGATGAGCATAATCGATTTTCGCCGGTATCTGGATTTCGAGCATCGCG
Source organism: uncultured Planctomycetota bacterium (assembly GCA_964389785.1). GTDB lineage: Bacteria > Planctomycetota > CAYMFW01 > CAYMFW01 > CAYMFW01 > CAYMFW01. The sequence continues at coordinate 12,776 of CAYMFW010000090.1, read as the reverse complement.
AGCTGCTGGGGGCGTTCCGGCAGGACTATGCGGAGCTGAGAGGGCTGGTCGGGCCCGGCGTGACGAAGGAGGTGCTGGAGGCGCTCGGGCCGGAGGTGACGGTGGGCGTTGGCAGCGACGAGACGACGGCGGCGCCCGTCCTGGTGCTGTTGATGGAAGTGAAGAACCGCCCGAAGGTGCAGCGTTTCGTGGATGACGCGATCGACAAGGCGCTCGCGGAGATGAGGAAGGTGAGCGCACGGGCGAAGGAGAGCGCGTCGCGGCGGGACAGGGAAGATCGCGAGAATGAGCCGGTTCCTGACGCGAAGCCGGTGGTATACGTGCGCAAGGACGAGTCGTTCCGCGGTACGATGGTACGGGCCATGGAGGTGCCGGCGGAGGCGAGGGTCGCCGGACAGGGGCGCGAGCGGGCGTACGCGTTCGTGGGTGACTTCTTCGTGTTCTCGACGAGTGTGTCGGCGGTCAAGAACGTTGTTGCCGCATTCCGCCCGGGCGGCGAGGGATCATCGAAGGACAGCGCGTACGCCCGGGCGATGGACGGGCTGCCGGTGTCGTGTCACCAGAAGGTCTTCCTGGACATGCATCGCGCGACCGACGTGGTGAAGAAGCTGCTGGATTCCTACGTGGACGCGAACGTGGAGATAGAGCAGGAGCGGAAGCCCCATGTCAAGAAGCTGTGCGCCCAGGTGATGGACGCGTTCCGGATCGTCCAGTCCTACGGCGCCACGACGGCCCGCGTCGGCGATGAGCGGCGCAGGTCGGCCCAGGTTATCATTTCAAAACCGTAGGGCGACCTACACGATCTCACTTCGCTCATTCTCGCCGACCTTTATGGAATTGGTCGGCTCCGAGGCAAGCTTCGCCCGGCCAGGGAAAGGTCCGCGTGTCGGCGGACAGCCGGGCGAACCTGGAATCCGCTCAGTGAGACCGTGCAGGTTGCATCATCGGCCCTTCCCGCCCACGCCGAGGTCTGTTGACAGGTGCCGGGGCTTCGTGTAAATTGTTCTGATTCAATGTGTTTCGCAGAGTGTGTACGGGAGTACGGTATGGCAACAAAGAAAGGCGCCGAGATCCTTCTGGATACCCTGCTGTCGGAGGGTGTCGACGTGATGTTCGGCTACCCGGGCGGCTCGCTGCTGCCCTTTTTCGATCATCTCTTCGACTCGAAGATGCGGCTGGTGCTGGTGCGTCACGAGCAGGCGGCGGCCCACGCGGCCGACGGCTACGCGCGTGCGACCGGTAAGGTGGGGGTGTGCTGTGCGACGTCCGGACCGGGCGCGACGAACCTGGTGACGGGCATCGCGACGGCCAATTTCGATTCCATCCCGGTGGTGGCGCTGACCGGTCAGGTGAAGACCCATCTGATAGGCAACGACGCGTTTCAGGAGGCCGATACGACGGGCGTGACCAGGCCCATCACCAAGCACAACTACCTGGTGAAGGACGTGTGCAACCTGGCGGAAACGGTGAAGGCGGCCTTCCATATCGCTCGCACCGGGCGGCCGGGGCCGGTGGTGGTGGACCTGCCGGTGGACGTGACGATCAACGAATGCGACGGGCACATCCCGAAGGAAGTCGACCTTCCCGGCTACAAGCCGACGTACGAGGGCAACGCGCGGCAGATCGCGCGCGCCGCCGAGATGATAAACGAAGCGGAGCGGCCGCTTATCTACGCGGGCGGCGGCATCGTGATCTCCGGGGCCGACAAAGAGCTGAAGAAGATGGCGGAGAAGGGGAACATTCCGGTCACGACCACCCTGCTCGGGCTGGGCGGGTTCCCGGGAGGCCACGCTCTGCACCTCGGCATGCTCGGGATGCACGGGACGGTGTATGCCAACAAGAGCGTGCAGGCGAGCGACCTGATCGTGGCAATCGGGGCCCGGTTCGACGACCGGATCACCGGTAAGATCGACGCGTTCGCGCCGCACGCGAAGATTCTCCATATCGACATCGATCCGGCGTCGATCAGCAAGAACATCCAGGTGGACCTGCCGCTGGTGGGGGACGCCCGGCTGATCCTGGCGGAGATGAACAAGAAGATCAAGAAGCTCCCGCGGAAGGACTGGCTGAAGCAGATCGCGGACTGGAAGAAGGAGTTCCCCCTGACGTACGACAAGAAGGGGGAGCTGAAGCCGCAGTTCGTGATCGAGGAGATCTGCCGGCTGACGGACGAGGACGCGATTATCGCGACGGAGGTGGGGCAGAACCAGATGTGGGTGGCCCAGTACTACACGTTCACAAGGCCAAGGACGCTGCTGTCGTCCGGCGGGTTGGGGACGATGGGGTACGGCTTCCCGGCGGCCATGGGGGCGCAGGTGGGCTGTCCGGACAGGGTGGTGTTCGACATCGCCGGTGACGGGAGCATCCAGATGAACATCCAGGAGCTTGCGACCGTGGTGCAGGACAACATTCCGGTGAAGATCGCGATTCTGAACAACGGATATCTCGGGATGGTGCGTCAGTGGCAGGAGCTGTTCTACAAGAAGAGATACTCGCATACCCGGATCACCGGACCTGACTTCGTCAGGGTGGCGGAGGCGTACGGGGCCGCCGGTATCCGTGTGGAGAAGAGCAAGGATGTGGCGCCTGCGATCAAGAAGGCGCTGGATATAGACGGGCCGGTCGTGATGGATTTCAAGGTGGCGCCGGAGGAGAATGTGTTCCCGATGGTGCCGGCCGGCGAGGCGATTGACCGTATGATTGGCGGAATGACGTAAAGGATTGATGATGGCGAAGACAACCAAACACGTTCTCTCGGCGCTGGTGGAGGACCAGCCGGGCGTGCTGTCGCACATCGCCGGCCTGTTCAGCAGCCGCGGCTACAATATCGACAGTCTCAACGTCGGCGCGACCGAGCGCGACGGTGTGTCGCGTATGACGATCGTCGTGGTGGGCGACGACCAGGTGCTGGAGCAGATCACGAAGCAGCTCCGCAGGCTGGTCAACGTGCTGAAGGTCCAGGATTTCGTGGACCGGGGGTTCGTCTCGCGCGACCTGGTGCTGGTGAAGATCAACTGTCCGCCGGCCAAGCGCTCCGAGCTGGTGGCGGTGGCCGACGTGTTCCGCGCCAACTGCGTGCACGTGGGTGAGCGCGAGATGATTATCCAGCTCACCGGCGACGCGAACAAGGTCGAAGCCTTCCTCGGTGTCCTCGGACCCTACGGCATAAAGGAGCTCGCCCGCACCGGTCTCGTCGCCATGGCGCGCGACCAGAAGACGTAGCCTCTGCAGGGGATCGAATCCCTGAGGCAAGCTGAACGCTGACAGGGGTTTGAGCGCTGATATAGTGGGTTGCAGCGAATGGAGGCATACCACGCATGAGGAAGATGCCTGATCCCCTGATTCTCGCCACGGTGGTGCTGGCGGCGACGGCGCTGGCGGGGCCAAGCGTGAGGGTGGGGACCCAGGGCCGGTTCAGGGCGCTCGTGTTCGATAATTCGGAGAGCTTCAGGCCGGGACGGCGGGAGCTGGAGAAGTTCGTGTCCGCCTGCACGGCGGACCTGGGGCAAAATGACCGGTGGGTGCTGTGGACGTTTGGGAAGGCGCCTCTGGTGCTCGCCGGGCCGTTCAGGGGCGGGACGAAGGTCGAAACCCCTCCGCTTTCCGTCGCCGGTTCGGCGTCGTTTCTCGGTGAGGCGCTTCGGGCGGTGGTGATGACGGAGGACCCTCCGAGCGAGATCGTTCTCTACACCGACGGAAGGGCAACGGACGAGGGAGAAGGCCTGGACATATCCGTTCCGGTCTACCCGGTCCTGCCGGAATCGCCGGACGCGATCGACGTGAGAATATCCACCGCCGACGCTCCGGCGCACGTGCTCGCCGGCCAGCCGTTTTCGCTGGAGGCGGGAATAACCGCGAACCGGCCGTGCAGGGCGGACGTGACCATCCTGCGCGACGGCTCGGAACTCGATTCGCGAACCGTCTCCGTGCCTCCGTCCGGCTACCTGCTCCGGTTCAGAGATGCGCTGAAGAGTGAAGGTCCGCACACGTACGCGGTGACCGTCTCTCTCGATGGGGACGGATACCCCGGGAACAACAGGTGGGAGGTGCCGGTCCACGTCGGCGGCACCAGGCCGATTCTTATACTCTCCCGGTTCGGGGCGGAATCCGCGCTGTACACGATACTGAAGCGGTCACCCGGGTTTTTCCCCAGAGTGGTTCGGCCCGCCGACGCGGCGGGGGGCGCCGCCATTGCCGGATGCGCCGTGCTCGTCCTGGAAGGGGTGGGGGCCGACGAGCTGCCGCACGAAACGGCATCGCGCATAGTCGAGTTCGTGAGGAACGGCGGCGGCCTGCTGGTTCTCCCGACCGGTCCGAACGTCGACATGTCCGACCACGGCGAAGAGCCGCTGGGCGAGATCCTGCCGGTGGATTTCAAGGACAAGGACACCCGCCATATGGTGATCGCGCTCGACCGGTCGGGCAGCATGGCCCAGCGCGCCGGCTCGTCGATCAAGATAGAGATGGCGAAACAGGCGGTGCTTTCGTCGGCCGGTTTCGTCGGCGAGAACGGCCGGCTGGACGTCATCGCGTTCCACGCCGAGGTGTCGGAGGTGTATTCGAAGACGGGAAAGCCTGCGCAGGCGGCGCTCGGTGAGGCGCTCGCGAAGATCCGCGCGGCGGGCGCGACGAACGTGGTGCCTCCCTTGGAGGCCGCGGCGCGCCTGCTGACCGACGGGAGGGCCGAGGTCCGCAGCATGATAATCATGTCCGACGGCTTCGCCTCCGAAGACGACGTGACGAAACCGGTGCAGTCGCTCAAGGCCGCCGGCGTGAAGGTCTCCGCGGTGGGCATCGGCGACGAGGTGAACGTGGAGCTTCTCAGCCGGCTTGCGGGCGAAACCGGCGGCAAGTGGATCCACCTGAGCGACGCTTCCGAGATGCCGAGGGTGGTTGCGCAGGAGGCGCGCGAGAACATGCTCGGGATGTTCTCGTCGGGGACGTTCCCGGTCAGCCGGTCGACTGCGCACCCCATCGTGAGAGACATCCGATCCGTCCCCGGCGTCCGCGGCCTCACCCGATGTCGCGCGAAGGAGGGCGCGATGACCGCGCTGTCCAGCGCGAAGGGCGGCCCGGTGCTGGCCGCGTGGCGGGTCGGCTCCGGCAAGGCGGCCTTCGTGTCCGTGCCGCTCACGGAGAAACACGCGCCGGATTGGATGACCTGGAACGGGCTTCAGGCGCTGGTTGAAGGGGTGATCGGCTGGACTGCCGGGCCCGCGGCGTCGTCGGACACGATGAACTGCCGGATGGAGAACGGCGGCCTGACGGTGGAACTGGCGCACGAAGCCGGGGACTCGGCCGTGCTGACCGCGCGCGTGGACCAGGGAGGGGCCCACGCGCAGGCGGACATGCAGGAGACGCGCCCCGGCTTCTGGCGCGCGCGCCTCGACATCGGCTCACCCGGCATCGCCTCGGTGAGCGCTGTGGAGAACCGGAACAGGAACATCGCCACGATGGTCATCGCGATACCGTATTCTCAGGAGCTGGCCGGCACCGGCATCGACGGGGCCGCGGTGAAGAGAATCGCGTCACTCACCGGCGGGAAGGTGCTGCGCATGGGCGAGGCGCCGGCCCTCCGTCCGGGCGCGGATGACACGCGCTCCCTTCGGCCGGTGCTGGTGGCTCTCGCCGCCGCGTGCCTGGTGGCCGACGTTGTCGCCGCCTGGGCGCGCAGCCGCCGCAGATGGGTCGCACAGGAATCCGCAAGTGGCAATTGAAAAGACGGAAGCGCTGGTCCTCAGGACGACCGACTACAGCAATACCAGCCTGATCGTCAGCATGTACACCCGGGACTTCGGCCGGGTGGAGGTGATCGCGAAGGGAGCGCGCCGCGAAACGTCGCCGTACCACGCCGTGCTGGACCTGGCGAACCGGGTGCAGGCGGTGTTCTACCGGCACACGCACGGCCAGATCCACACCCTCTCCGAATGCTCGCTGATCGACGACTACTACGGCCTGCGCCAGGACCTGTTCAGGTTCTACGCCGGTTCGCACGTGTTGGAGCTTCTCTCCGGACTGACCGCCGCGGAAGACACGAACCCGGAGCTTTTCGAGCTTGCCGCCACCGGCATGGAGGCGCTCAGCGCCGGCCCGGAGCCGGGGGGCTCCCTGCTGGTGTTCCAGACCGACCTGCTCCGGATACTCGGGTACCTGCCCGTCTTCTTCGAATGCGCGTCGTGCGGCAAGGACGTCCTGTCCGCCAGGCGGGTGATATTCTCGCCGGTGAAGGGAGGGGCGCTCTGCGGCGGCTGCGCGCGCGGAATATCGGACGGCTTCGGGATCGCCGGGGCGCTCCTGAAGAAGCTGAGGGACCTGTCCGATCTGACACCGGACCGGGCGGACGCCGCCGACCTGAACGCGGGCGACAGGAAGAATCTGCAGCTGGTGCTGATGAGGTATTTCTCGTGTCTGTTCGAAAGGGAGCTGAGGACGGCGAAGTTTGTGCTGGGGACGGCGAGATGAAATCGGGGAGACCGGCAGGATACAGTCTCGCTCATTCTCGGCGGCCATCAATTAGATGGGCCGCCTCCGAGGGCGCGGTCCGACCGACCAAGGAAGGGCCTTCGGCCCGTCGGTCGAACCACGAACCCGCTCGACAGTGTCCCGCCGGTTTCCTTCTCACGCTTTCACTAATACTGACGTCACTCACCACGAACATCGCCGCAGGAGAGGGGCACGACGGGTGGGGGGAGGATCTCAACAAGGCGGCGAAGCAGGCGGAGGAGGAAGGCAAGCTGATACTGCTGTTCGTCAGCGACGGCACCGGCAATTCCAGCCGTATGAAGAAGGTGCTGGACGTCAATCCGGCGATACGGTGCATCCTCGACGAGAGCTTCGTGAAGGTGACGGCGAACAAGGGGGACAACCTGGCCGAGCTGAGGATGCTGGCGCCGCGGCGATACCCGTCGTCGATCATGCTGACGCCCACTCGCCGGCCGGTGCGGCAGGTGGACGGCATCGTGTCGGCTCAGAAGTACGCGGAACAGCTGAAGATCGCGGTGTCGCAGTTCGAAAAAACCAGGACTATGGTGTGGACCCCGCGGCAGTGGAAGAAGGGGACAGGCGGCAAATTCGTGTGGGACGGGCGGCATCCCTCCCAACCGGCCAGGGTTACGAAGGAATACAGCCATACCCGCACCTGTCCGACGCTGTGCACCACCTGCGATTCGGTGCGGGGGAAGGCGCTGTGGTACCTCGCAAAGGCGCAGAATCCGGACGGGAGCTGGTCCCGCAAGAAGCACGTGGACGAGAGCGATGCGGAGGCGCTGGATTTCGTGGACGTGTCGCTCACCGCGCTCGCGCTGGTCGCGTTCCGCTCGGAGGGCAGCTCCACGGACGGCGGCACGTACTCCGAGAACGTTCGCAAGGCGCTCGACTACCTGACCAAGGCGGCGCGCGAGGACGGTGAATTCTGCCAGAAGAAGACCGACGAGATATTCTTCCAGATATACTCCAACTGGCATACCGCCCTAGCCGCGTGGGCGCTGGCAGAATCACCCAAGGCGTTCAAATCCGTCGCTCACCGGGAGCGCATGGCCAATGCCGCCCGATACCTGGAGAAACAGCAGGACCCCCGTGACGGCGCGTGGGGCTACGGAAAGTTCTGGAAGACGTTCGGCCGTGACAACTCCTGGGGACTGGTCAACGTGGGCACCACTCACCTGACGCTGTCGACGCTGCGTCTGCTGGGGGAGCACGGCATCGCACCGGACAAGGAGGTGCTGGCACGCGGCGACGGGTTCCTGAAGTCCTGCCGCGGCCGTGCGGGCGGGTACGGCTACGACCCCGCCAAGCGGCTGCTTGAATACCCCGGTTCGACCGGTGGCGTCCTGGTCGCACACGCCGCGGCCGGCGGCCCGCTGGACCTGGACTGGAACGCGTCCTACCGCTTTCTGCGCCTGCAGATGCCGGTACTGGACGCGTTCAAGAAGGACGAATGTCTCAACTTCTTTCACCTGTTCACCGCGCTCGCGCTGGACCTGTGCAGCCCGGACGACTACCACGACTACTGGGTGCACTACCGCGACGAGTTCGTGTCCGAGCAGGCCGACGATGGAAGCTGGGACTCTCCGATCGCGGGCAAGTCGTACGCCACTGCGATACGTCTGATAGTGATGCACCTGCCGCGCCGGAACCTGCAGATCCAGAAGTTCCGCGTCACCCCGCCCGCCCCCGAGACCTACTATGAGAAGAACCCCGCATACCTGAAATCGGACAGGAACCAGACCCAGCAGAAGGTGTTCAAGCTGAAGAAGAAGTTCGCCGCGTGGGAGAAGTACGGGATCGACCTGGTCGTTCAGGTGGGGGACGTCCACGCCGACGAGCAGGAGAAGATGCTCACCCGGCTGTTCCTGGGGACCGCGCCGCTGTTGTACGACCTGACGGACGGGCAGTTCCGGCTGAACAAGGTGACGCTGACCTGGAAGAAAGTGGCGAAGCCGGACATCATGTTCACCCGCAACACCCACTTCGACATCCACGGGATCGCCCGCACGATGCGCAAGCTGGTGAATGGCAGGGAGACGGCGGTGGTGGAGCGGGACGTGATTCTGCCGCTCGACTCCGCGGTGTGGAAGGGGCCCGCCGGGCCCGGCGTGGTCGCCCACGAGCTGTCGCATTACTTCTTCGGTATGCCCGACGAATTCGCGCAGGACACCAAGCGGGCGTACTGCCCGGGCTGCATCATGGCGGGCTCGTGGACCGGCGCGACGGAGTACTGCTCCAAGCAGAACCACAAGGACACGCGTAACCCCGCCTCGTGCTGGGAGCTGATGAAGGCCGCCTACCCGCTCGTGGTGATACCGAAGGCGGCGGACCCGGGACCGCACCTGTGCCCGCCGCCCGTGGTCGAATCGGTTAAGTAGACCGGGCGAGTTACTTCTCTGGTTTCTCGCGAGGTTTGCCGTCGAGCGCGTCTTCCGGTTTCTTTTCGGCCTTCTCTTTCCCTTCCGCTTTCTTCCCGGGGTCGTCGCCCTGCTTATCTTCCGGCTTGTCCGCCGGCTTCTCATCCCCGGCCGGCTCCTTCTTCTCCCCGCCGGGGTTGTCGATCTTGTCGATGTACTCCTGGGCGGTCTTGGCCTCGTCGTACGTCGGGTACTTGCGAATCACCGACTGGAAGTGAATCCTGGCGACGTCCATGTTGCCGGCCTGGACGGCCTCCTTGCCCTTCTCCGTGCGTTCGAAGATGTCCTTCGCGATTTCCTCAATGGTCACCCGTATCTTCCGTATCTGCCGGAGAAGAGCGTTCGGGCTGCGGACCTCCGCAGACCCGAGCAGGTTGCCGTCCTTGTCGGCAAGCACCGCGGTGCCCATTCTTCTCACGCCGTATTTCTTGAGCAGCTCCTTCTCTTCGTCGGAAGGCTTCTTTGGGATCTTCAGCAGCACGAATACCGCGTCCTTTCTGGAGATGTTGTACATGCCGACGTTGTACACGAACTGCTTGGGCATCTCGGCCTTGTCGTCGTCGAGAGCGAAATAGATATACATCGGCTTGTTGATCTTGGTGTGCTTCCGGGCCTCCTCGATGGAATGCACCCAGAGCGGGGGAGTGGCCTTGATGCCGGTTCCGGCCGCCGCCCGGCCCGCACACGGGACGGCCAGAAGCATCGTCAAAGCTGCAAACAGGAGCACAGTGCGCTTCATATTCTTATGTGCAGTACGGGCGTCATCTGTTGCATTATTCATGGTTCTTGAGGCGATTACGGACGCCGTTCAGGAAGGTGATGTACCCGGGCAGCCTGAAGTCCGGGTAGGTCCAGGGCAGGGGCTCGAACGAGCCGTTCGTGTACTGCAGCGTCACCTCCGCGTACATCCCGTCGTGCAGGTAGACGCGGTGCGACCGGTCCTTGGAGGTGGCGAGCACCAGTTTCTGCATCCCGACGTAGCCGGGATCCAGGTTGACGATCCTCCCCAGACGCGACTTGGTCGAGGTCGTCAGGTTTCCCTCCATCTCGATCGTCCGCAGCTTGATTGCCCCGATAGCCCCCGGATCCACCAGATGGGTGAACGACACCACCTGCTTCACCAAGCCGGAGCCCATCTCTTCCTCGTAGTAATCGGTGTGGTTGAACGGGAACACCTCGGAGACAGCGTCGATGGGGCCGAACTCGTTCATCAGCGAGTCCAGGAAGATGTCCAGCAGGTCCTCCCTGCCGGTCATCACCCCGCAGATCAGTTTGACTTTTTCCACGGCTGTCCGATCCTGGTGCCCAGCTCGAATGCGTCCTTCATGCCGGTCGGATGTTCCAGGACATCTCCCTTGTCGTCGATCCTGTTGAAGAGCAGATTCTCGCCGTATTCCATGGCGAGCACGTCGAAGAAGTATTTCATGGTCACCTTGGCACCGGCGAACACCTTCTCGCCCTTCGTGCCGCCGCAGGAAACGAACGCGCCGATCCTGTCGTGCTCCGGCTCCTTCTCGAGCAGGGGCTGTTTCAGCACGTACTTCCTGGACCAGAACGCCTGGCACCGGTCGATCATTATCTTCGCCTGCGCGCAGTGGGCCATGAAGTAGATGGGGGCGGCGAGGACCAGGCGGTGGTATTCCAGGAACTTGTCGTAGAGCACGTACATGTCGTCCTCGATTCGGCATTTCCCCTTCCGGGCGCAGAAGCCGCATTCCATGCAGGGGCTTATATCCATATGACGGAGCATGATCTTCTCGGTGTCCGCTCCGGCCTCGGCCGCTCCCCGGCGCACTTCGTCGGCCAGCAGATCGGTGTTTCCGCCCGCCCGGGGACTGGAGGAGATGACGAGGACCTTGATGCTCATGGCGCATAGGTTACTTGAGAGGGGCCGAATATTCAACTACAATACCGCATTATGGCTACCGACATTCGTACCAGGTTGTTCATAGGGATTCTTATGCTCGCCGGGGTGTACGTGGTGGGGCTCGCCGGGTATATCTGGATCGGCCCCCACGGAACCACGGTGCTGGACGCCCTTTACATGACGACGATCACCCTCACCACGGTCGGGTTCGAGGAGATCATCACGGTGAAGGGCAACCCCGGGGCGCAGGTATTCACCATTGTCCTGATCATAGGCGGCGTCGGCACGCTCATGTACATGATGACCACCGCCACGGCATTCGTCGTGGAGGGAGAGCTCGCTCAAATGCTGGGGAGGAGACGAATGGACAAACAGCTGGCCAAGATGAACGATCACTATGTCGTATGCGGCGGCGGCGAGACCGCGACACACGTCATCGCCGAGCTGGTGAGCACCGGCAGGGGGGTCGTCTTCATCGAGACGGACCGGGCCCGTATCGAGAAGGTGACGAAGGACTACCAGGTGCCTTACGTGACGGGGGACGCGACCACCGACGACGCGCTGAAGGCCGCGGGGATAGAGCGTGCGGTGGGCATCATATTCGCCCTCCCGGAGGACCGGGACAACATCCTGGGCGTGATCACCGCCCGGAGCCTGAATCCGAAGATCAAGATCTGCACCAAGGGTGTGAACATCAAGATAACCGACAAGATGATAAAGGCCGGCGCCGACGCGGTGGTGTCGCCGAGCCACATCGGCGCGATGCGGCTGGTGTCCCAGATGGTGAGGCCGGAGACGGTGGCCTTCCTGGACGGCATGCTCCGGATGAAGGGCAAGGCGATACGGTTGGAGGAGGTGATTCTCGGCCCGCAGTCCACGTTGATAGGGCAGACGACGATATCCTCGAGCATACACCAGAAGACGGGATTCCTTATCGTCGGCATACGCGAGGAGGGCACCAGGAAGTACATACCGAATCCGCCGCAGGACCGGCCGTTTAAGCCGGGTGACGTGCTGATAGTGATGGGCGAGGCCGAACGACTGGACGACCTGAGAAAGTTCGGCGGCGGCCTGACGCCGCGCCAGGTGACGGAAACGACTCTTACCAAGATGACTGACATCCGCTAGGGAGGCAGAGTGGACCCGATAGACCTTTCGAAGATAAAGACGTATCCCATAAAAGGCCGGGAGAGCAAGGAGAGGCTTGCGGACGCCGCCTCGGTTCCCGCGTCGGGATCCGTGGCCGATCTCGTCGCCGGCCTGCCGAACGTGCTGAAGGCGAAGGACTTTCGCGAGCTGGTCCGGGCGCTTCTGAAGGCCCGCGACGCGAAGAAGACCATCATCTGGATGATGGGCGCCCACGTGGTGAAATGCGGCCTGACCCCGATTATCGTGGACCTGGCCGAGAACGGGTTCGTGTCGCACGTGGCGATGAACGGCGCCGGGGCGATACACGACTTCGAGCTCGCCTACCACGGGGAGACGTCCGAGGATGTGACGGAGACCATCAAGGACGGCAGTTTCGGTATGGCCGACGAGACCGGGAAGTTTCTGAGCGAGACGATGAAGACGGCCGCCGAGAAGGGCGCCGGCTACGGCGAGACGCTTGGGTGCCGCATCGAGAAGGACGACCTGCCGCACAAGGGGAACAGCCTGTTCTGGAACCTGCACCGGCTCGGCATCCCTGCCACGGTGCACGTCTGCATCGGCACCGACATCATCAACCAGCACCCGGACTTCTCCGGCGCCGCCGCCGGCGAGGCCAGCTTCACCGACTTCAGGATACTCGCCGCGTCCGTCGCCGCGATGGAGGACGGGGCGATACTGAACGTCGGCTCCACCGTCGTGCTTCCCGAGGTGTTCCTCAAGACGCTGTCCGTCGCCCGCAATCTGGGCCACACGGTCGAGAACTTCACGGCGGCGAACTTCGATATGATAGGCCACTATCGGGCAGTGACGAACGTGCTGGCCAGACCGACCGGCGGGGGAGGGTACGATATCAGGGG
>CAYMFW010000089.1:0-19596 GCA_964389785.1 uncultured Planctomycetota bacterium | reverse complement strand
TCAGTGACACCCGGATGGTATCGCCGATGCCCATGTAAAGAAGAGTGCCGATGCGGTGGTTAGTCTTCACCAGCTGATGACCGAGGCCGGCTCGAACCTGGGCAAAGTATTCGACCACATCGAGGACGTCGAGGCGAACCTCGAAGAGATACGTGGAAGGGTCGAAAGGGTACGCTCGCTCGCCAGCAGGTTCCGCGGCATCGAGGTGAGTCCTCACGTGAAGGACCTGATGAAGCTGGTCGAGAGGCGCGCCATAGCGGTCTAGGCCGCGAGCCTGCGATCGATTCTCGTGCTCAGACGGTCCGAACGGACAGAGAGATGACAGCTGCGGTGGCCGGAGAGCACCACAAGCCGTGTCTTGCAGACGCGGTCCTGAGTCTCATTCGACCGGGAGGAATGAAGTTGTTCGTTGATTGTACGGTGGGGGAAGGAGGACATCTGGAGGCGGTCCTGAAGGGAATGCCGGCCGATGGTGTTGCGGCCGGGCTGGATCGCGATCCGGAGATCATAGAGGTGGCGCAGGAAAGGCTGCGGAGGTTTGGAGATAGAGTGCGCCTGTTCGTGGGGAGCTACGCGCAGGTCGACGAGGTGGTGGTGGAGCTGGGCGGGGACCGCGCAGACGGTCTGGTATTTGATCTGGGATTATCGACCTATCATTTCAGGATGCCGCGCGGGTTCGCCTTCGCGTCCGACACGCCGCTCGACATGCGTTTCGACAGGAGCGCGCCCGATCGCACCGCTGCTGACATCGTGAATACCTGTTCGGAGGGCGAGCTTCGCGAGGCGTTGCGTACGTTCGGCGAGGAGAAAAGAGCCGGACGTATCGCGAAGGCCATCGTGGAGGCGCGCCGGGGCGGCCGGATAGAGACGACGGGACAGCTCAGCGCAGTGGTGGAGAAGGCGTCGGGCCGGCCCGGCCGGATACACCCGGCGACCCGGACGTTTCAGGCGCTGCGGATCCTCGTGAACGGGGAGCTCGATCACCTTCGGGACGTGATGGAGAAGGTGCCCGGGCTGCTGTCGCGGGGCGGGCGTGCCGTGTTCATCTCGTACCACTCGCTCGAGGACCGGATCGTGAAGCAGGCGATGCGGTGCTGGGAATCGGATGGCCGGTGCACGACGTTGACGAAGAAGCCGCTGACGGCGACCGACGAAGAGCGGGGCGACAACCTCCGGTGCAGAAGCGCCAAGTTGAGGGCATCGGAAAGGAGGTAGCACAATGCTGTTGAAGAAATATGCAGTCGCGATATTCGCGCCGATGCTGGTACTGGTTCTGGTGGTCAATATACAAGCCAAGTCGGTCAACACCCGTTACGAACTCGAGAACCTGCGCGGAGAGATCTCCCAGCTGACGCTGCAGAAGGAGTCGTACGAGGGCGTGATCGCGGGCCTGAAGTCGCCTCATCGGCTGCTGCGCCGCGCGCAGGAACTGGGAATGACGTTCCAATTGCCGGTCGTTGACGCGCCCAGGCTGGCCATGAGTGCGGAAGAGGGCCAGGTCCTGGAACCGTAGGGAAGGGTGGAGCCTTGATAGGTCTTATCCCGAGGTTCCTGGAGGACTACGATCGGAGACTCGCTAGGGCAAAGGCGCTCAGCCTGGTATTTATCTTCGTATTCGGCGGGCTGATTCTTCGCCTGTACTACCTCCAGTGCATCGAGAACGACAGGTTCCGCGACCTGTCCGAATGCCAGCACTTTGCCACGTTGAGGGTCCCCTCCAAGAGGGGAATGATCCGGGACATGAACGGCAATCTGCTGGCCGTCAGCGTCGAGCACGACTCGGTGTTCGTGGATCCCGGCCTGATGGAGGACGGGGACGTGGACCGGGTGGCGGCGTTCCTGGGCCGGGTGCTCGAGATAGACGCGGACGGGCTGCGCGGGAGGATACGGGACGCGATGCGGCCCGAGAAAAGGGGACGCTTCATCTGGGTCGCGCGCAAGATAGAGGACGCGAAGGCGCGGCGCATTGCGATGGCGAAGCTGCCGGGAGTCGCGTTCACGCCGGAGTACAAGAGGATCTATACCCGCGGGGTGTCCGGCTGCCATCTGCTGGGCTTCGTGGGGGTCGACAACGACGGGCTGAGCAATCTGGAGTACCTGTACGACCGGACCCTGAGCGGCACGGACGGCATCCGACGGAGGGAGCGGGACGGAAGGGGCAACTTCCTTTCATGCGAGGAGGAGGTGGCTGCTCCGCCGGTTGCCGGATTCGACGTCGAGCTGACCATCGATTCCTTCATCCAGGAGACAGTCGAGACGACGCTGGCGAAGGTGATGGAAGAGTTCGCGCCGGTGTCCGCCACCGCGGTGGCAATGGACGTGAGAACCGGGGCGGTGCTGGCGATCGGGAACCGGCCCAACTTCGACCCCAACGAGCTCGGGACGTCCCAGGAGGACTCCCGCCGGAACCGGGCGGTGACGGACTGCTACGAGCCCGGCTCAGTGATGAAGCCGTTCACCGTGTCCGCCGCGATAGAGAAGGGGCTGGTGACGCCGAAGACGAAATTCCATTGCGGGAATGGTCAGGGGACGTTCGGCCGCCGGATACTGAAGGACCACCATCTGTACGGCACGCTGGACGTCACTGGCATTATCAGGCTCAGCAGTAACGTCGGCGCGGCAAAGATCGGGGTGAAGTGCGGGCCGAAGCTGCTGCACGATACCCTCCAGGGCTTCGGGTTCGGCAGGCCGACCGGGGTGGACCTTCCCGGCGAGGCGCCGGGGATGCTGGCGGACCCCTCCCGGTGGACGTCGTATTCACCGCCCTCCATTGCGATAGGGCAGGAGATGGCGGTGACGCCGCTCCAACTCGCCACCGGCTTCTCCGCGCTGGCCAACGAGGGCGTGGTGATGCGTCCATACGTGGTCTCCCGGGTGCTGGACTCGAAAGGGAACGTGGTGAGGCAGGCCCGGCCGAGGTCGGTCGGGCGCGCCGTGTCCGCAGAGACGGCCCGGGACAAGGTGGTGCCTATGCTCGCCGAGGTGGTCGCGCGCGGAACCGGCCGGAGGGCGAAATCCAGGCTGTACACACTGGCGGGCAAGACCGGCACCGCGCAGAAGCCGCTCGAGGACGGGCGCGGGTACTCCCATTCGAAATTCATAAGTGCATTCGCCGGGTTCGGACCGGTGGAGGACCCGCGGGTGTGCGTGGTGGTGATGGTGAACGAAACCGCGCCGGGCAAGCCGTACTACGGCGGACGCGTGGCGGCCCCGGCGGCCGGGGAAATCCTGGAAAAGACACTGCAGTATCTGATGGTTCCGACCAGTGCGTCCCTCAAGGTGGCTGATGCGGCTTCGAGACATTGAGCGCATACTTCCCGGCGCGCGCGCGGTGAACCCGCGCGACGCGGAGGTGACTGGCGTCACCCAGGACTCGCGCCGGGTGCGCGGGGGGGCGCTGTTCGTGGCGGTTCGGGGAGAGGCGGCCGACGGGCACGAATACGCGGCCCGGGCAATGGAGGCCGGGGCCTGCGGCTACGTCTGCGAACGCCGGGTCGACGCCGCGGCGGACGTTCCGCACTACATCGTGGAGGACACCCGGGCCGCCCTGTCCGCGCTGGCGGCCGAGTATTACGGCAGGCCGTCCGAACGCATCACGTGCGTCGGAGTGACCGGCACGGACGGGAAGACCTCCACCGCGACGATGATACGCGATATGCTGGACCGGGACGGCGGGGCCGGGCTGACCGGGACGGTCAGCTACACCTACGGGATCAGGACGATACGGGCGGACCGGACGACCCCGGACGCGGTAACGCTGCAGGAGCTGGTTGCCGACATGGTCGCCGAGGGTCTGAGGTACGCGGTGATAGAGACGTCCTCGCACGCGTTGGTGCAGAAGAGGGTGGCCGACATAGATTTCAGGATGGGGGTGTTCACCAACATCTCTCCCGAGCACCTGGACTACCACCACACGATCGAGGAATACCGGAAGGCGAAAGGGATACTGTTTGCCTGCCTGCCGGCGGACGGATGGGCGGTGCTGAACGCGGAGGATCCGGCGTCCGCTCACTTCGAGCGTGAGACGAAGGCGCAGGTGGTGAAGTACGGCGACGGGGGCAACCTGCGCGCCGAGGTGTTCGAATACAGCGTCGGCGGCACCGCGCTGCGGCTGGTCGGAATGGACATGGACGCGGAGGTGAGGATGCGGCTCACCGGACGGCACAACGTGCAGAACGTGCTGGCCGCCTGCGGCGCGGCACGGGCGGCGGGCGTGAGCGCCGACGTGATCGTGGCGGCGCTCGAATGCCTCCATCCGGTGCCGGGGAGGCTGGAGATCGTGGAGACCGGGCTTGCCTGCACCGTATTCGTGGACTACGCACACACCGCGCGGGCGCTGAAGAGCGTGCTGGAGGAGCTGAAGGAGCTCGTCGCGAACAGGCTGATAGTGGTGTTCGGATGCGGCGGCGACCGGGACACCGGCAAGCGGCCGCTGATGGGGGCGGCTTCCGAGGAGATCGCTGATGAGGTGTGGGTGACGTCGGACAACCCGCGATCGGAAGACCCGGCCGCGATAATAGAACAGATACTCTCCGGGATGAAGAAGCCGGGCGTCGCCCGGGTGGAAGCGGACCGGAGGGCGGCGATACGGGGCGCGCTGGAAGGCGCGTGCGCGGGCGACATCGTGCTGGTGGCCGGAAAGGGACACGAGCGGTTCCAGACGATAGGGAGCACGATGATTCCTTTCGAGGACAGGGAGGTAGTGCGGGAGGAGAGTTCCGGGATACTGAGGAACGTCAATGGATCCGCTGTCTGTACAAGAAGTTAAGAACGCCGTGAAAGGCGATTTCGAGAGCCTTCCGACCGAGGAGAAGGTGACCGGGGTGAGCACCGACACGCGGAAGGTGGCGCCCGGCGACCTGTTCGTCGCGCTGAAGGGTCCGCGCTTCGACGGCCACGACTTCATTCCTCAGGCGGAGGAAAAGGGGGCGGCGGCCGTGGTGTGCCGCAGGGGCTCGTCCGGCGGCTCCGGGGCCTGCTGTATAGGGGTGAAGGACACGCTGCTGGCGCTGGGTGACCTGGCGGCGAACTACCGGCGGCGGTTCTCGACCCACGTGATAGGGGTGACCGGAAGCAACGGGAAGACCACCACTAAGGAGATGATCCATCACGTGCTGTCGGCGTTCCACCCCACGGTGAAATCCGACGAGAGCTTCAACAACTTCATCGGCCTGCCGCTGAGCATATTCAAGATAGGGGTGCGCCAGAAGTTTGCGGTGCTGGAGATGGGGACCAACGCGCCGGGTGAGATATCCCGGCTGTCAAAGATCGCGCGTCCGAACATCGCGGTGCTCACCTGCGTCAGCGAGACCCACACCGAGGGGCTGGGCGACCTGGACGGGGTGGCCCGGGCGAAGGGGGAGATCACCCACGGCATGGCGGACGGGGCGCTGCTGGTGGTGAACGGCGACGACCCGCGCTGTGTCGAGATCGGGGTGCGGTACGGAGGCAAGACATTCCGGTTCGGTTTCGGCAGAGACGCGGACGTCAGGTGCACCGGCGCGGAGACGGACGGGCTGAGGACGAAATTCTCGCTGGCGGACGGGACGGTATGCAGCCTGCCCCTTCTCGGGAGACATAACGTGATGAACGCGCTCGCCTGCCTGACGGTCTGCCAGTACGCCGGAGTGGGCCGGGCGGATATCACGGAGCGGCTGGAGTGTTTCAGGCCGCCGAGGATGCGCAGCACGGTGACGCAGGCGGGGGGGCTCACGCTGATAAACGACTCGTACAACGCCAACCCGGCGTCCTTTCGCGCCGCGCTCGAGATGCTGGGGTCGATCGAGGCGAAGCGGCGGGTGCTGGTATGCGGCGACATGCTGGAGCTGGGCGAGCGCTCGCCGGAGTATCACCGGGAGCTGGGAGTGGAGGTGGTGCGCAGAGGGGTCGGGCTGATGGTGTGCGTCGGCGAGGCGGCGAAGGCGGCCGCGGAGGCCGCGATGGACGTGGGGATGCCTTCTCATTCCATTCACACCTTCGATACGTTCGAGACCGCGGTGGAGTTCATAGAAGGGTTTCTCCGGAAAGGGGACGCCGTTCTCGTGAAGGGATCGAGGGCAATGAGCATGGAAGTGGTGGCCGACAGAATACGAGCCTGCGCCGAGCGGGACGGACTGGAGGGCTGAGGGATGCTGTACCGTCTGCTCTACCCGCTGAGTGAGCACAATATCTTCTTCAACCTGTTCAGGTATATCACGCTGCGCACCGCGGGAGGCGCCATCACCGCGTTCCTAATCAGCATGCTGCTCGGCCCGTACATAATAAGGAAGCTGTCGAGCATGAGCATCAAGGAGAACGTCGAGAAGGGCGACTCTCCCGACCTGTACAAGCTGCACCGGTCGAAGAAGGACACCCCGACGATGGGCGGCCTGATCATCATTTTCTCCATAACGATATCCACGGTGCTGTGGGCGGACATGTGCTCCGCGTACGTGTTGCTGGCCCTGCTGGTGGTGACGGCGCTGGGCGCGGTGGGGGCGGTGGACGACCTCATCAAGCTCCGGAGCGAGGCGAAGGGGCTGACGATACGGCACAAACTGCTGCTCCAGGCGTCGATAAGCCTGGGTGTCGCGCTCGCGCTGTGGTCGTTCCTCAGGTTCGAGGACTGGGGGACTGACCTGCAGTTTCCCTTTCTGAAGCACGCGACCCTTTCCCTGGGCGTGCTGTACGTGGTGTTCGTGATGATCGTGCTGGTCGGCTCGTCGAACGCGGTGAACCTGACCGACGGGCTGGACGGCCTGGCGGTGGGATGCACCACGATGGTGAGCCTGGCGATGATGGTGATCGCCTACGTAGTCGGGCGGGCCGACGCGAGCCAGTACCTGTGGCTGCAGCACGTGCCCGGCGCGGGCGAGCTGACGATATTCGCCGCCGCGGTAGCGGGGGCCGGAGTCGGCTTCCTGTGGTTCAATTGTCACCCGGCGGACGTCTTTATGGGCGACACCGGGGCGCTGCCGCTCGGGGCGGCGCTCGGCTATATCGCGGTGGTGACCAAGCATGAGCTGCTCCTGTTCCTGGTCGGAGGGGTGTTCGTAATGGAGGCGGTGTCGGTGCTGCTGCAGATAATCAGCTTCCGGATGTGGGGCACGCGGGTGTTCTCCATCGCGCCGCTGCACCATCACTTTCAGTTCAAGGGCTGGCCGGAGAGTCGGGTGGTGACCAGGTTCTGGATAATAAGCGCGATACTCGCTATCGCAAGTCTCTGTACACTCAAGTTGAGGTAGATATGTCGCAGGGAATAAGCAGGATCTCAGTCGTATCCGATGACGCCCTCAAGAGGATGTCGGTGAGGGCACGGTTCAAGGAGGATGAGGCGGAGAAGAGGACGGCAGCACTGGCCAAGGCCGATCCCAGGCCCGGGCTGGTGTGCGCGACCGCCGCGCTGGTGGGTTTCGGGGCGCTGATGATATTCAGCGTCTCCTCGGCGGGCAACACCCCGATGCAGATGGGCATGGCGCTCCGGCACGTGATATACGCGCTGGTGGGCACCGCCGGCCTGCTGATCGCCCGAAGGACGGACTACCATCTGCTCGGGCGGCTGAAGTGGGTGATGCTGGCCGTGGCGGTGGCGGCGCTGGGCGCGGTGCTGGTGCCGAGCATAGGGGCACAGATAAACGGGGCGCGACGCTGGTTCAGCCTGGGCCCGGTGACCGTCCAGCCGTCAGAGTTCGCCAAGATCGCACTGATCGTCTTCATGGCCGACTTCCTGGCCAGGAGCAGGGACCGCTCCTCGGAGCTGCTCCGGGGGTTCCTCCCGGCGATGGCGGTGATCGTGCTCGTCTGCATGCTGATACAGATGGAGCCGGATTTCGGAAACGCGGTGCTGATCGGCATGGTGGGGGTGAGCATGCTCACCGTCGCGGGCATCAAGCTGGTCTACATACTGGCGTTGGCGGGGATATCCCTCCCGGCGCTCTACTTCGCCATCATAAGGGTCCCGTATCGTCTCCAGCGGCTTACCGCGTTTCTGGACCCGTGGGCGGACCCGCGCGGCGTCGGGTATCACACGGTGCAGTCGCTTATCGCGGTCGGCTCGGGCGGGTTCTTCGGCATCGGCCTGGGCAGGAGCGCGCAGAAGCTGCACTACCTCCCGTCCGCCTACTCCGACTTCCTGTTCGCGATCGTGGCGGAGGAGATGGGGCACCTCGGCTGTCTGATCGTGGCCGGGCTGTTCCTGGCATTCCTGTACTACGCGATGCGGATCAGCCGCGAGGCGGTGGACGACCTCGGCTTCTTCATGGCGTTCGGCCTGGTGATGGCCGTGGTCCTGCAGGCGTCGATAAACATCGCGGTCGTCACCGCGTGCATCCCCGCGAAAGGCCTGCCGCTTCCATTCGTGAGCTTCGGAGGGTCCAACCTGGTTTCCTCCATGATCATAGTGGGTATACTGCTGAATATCGCCGACCATTCCCGGAAGGGACCCGCCGATGAGCGTTCCTGATCACCTGACGCAGTTGCGCAGGACCGGGGAGAACCTTCACTCATTCTCGGCGCCCGCAGGAGATTGGGCGCCTCCGAGGACGAGCTTTGACCGATCAGTGAAAGGGGCCCGCTGCGCGGGCCCGTCGGCCAAATCTCGAATCCGTTCAGGTTCCCCCCGGTCCTGCGGCTAGCCAGGGGTCACGGTGGGCACGGTCATCTTCGCAGGCGGCGGCACCGGCGGACACCTGTTTCCCGGCATCGCGGTCGCCAGGGAGCTGGCCGCGCGCGACGTGTCCTGCGTTTTCATGGGGTCCGGCACCGCGATAGAGGTGAGGGAGACGGAGCGGGGTGGGTTCACGTTTCGGAAGGTGCGGCTGTCCAGGCGGAGCGGGGGGCTCTTGCCCCTGCCCCTGCATCTGCTACAATCGGCGTGCGACACGGTGGGGTCGGCCCTGTACTACCGCAGGCTCAGGCCGGTCGCGGTCGTGGGTCTGGGTGCCGCGTCCATGATCGGACCGATGGTCGCGGCGACGCTGCTGCGGGTGCCCCGGGTGCTGATGGAACAGAACGTGCTGCCCGGAAGGGCGACCCGCCTGGTGTGCCGCTTCGCCGCGGAGGTGCTGACATCATGGGAGAAGACGGTGGAGTACCTGCCGTCCTCCGTGAAGACGGAGTTTCTCGGCAACCCGGTGAGGCGGGAGGTGATCGGCGGCTCCCGGGAGCAGGCGCTGGGCGGATTCGGATTCTCGCCCGGGAGGCGGACGGTGCTGGTGCTGGGAGGGAGCCAGGGGGCGGCCGCCCTCAATCGTGTGTGTGCCGGTGCGGCACAAATGCTTGCTGAGAAAGGAATTCAGGTGATTCATCTGAGCGGACCCGGCGACGAGGAGACGGTGCGGACGGCGTACGAGGACGCCGGGACGGTCGCCAGGGTGATGAGCTTCTGCGATGATATGGGGAGCGCCTACGCGGCGGCTGATCTGGTGGTGTCGCGCGCCGGGGGATCGGCCACCGCGGAGATCGCGGCCAACGGGAAGGCCGCGGTGCTGGTGCCGTTCCCGTACGCGGTGGACAGGCACCAGGATCTGAACGGAAAGGCGTTCTGCGACTCCGGCGCCGGCAGGCTGGTGGAGGAGGGAGACGGTTTCGAGGTCCGGCTGAGGGACGCGGTGCTGGACGCGCTTGCAGGAGAGACGCTGGCAAGGATGGAGGCGGCGAGTGCGGGGATTGCGAGGAAGGAGGCTGCCGCGCGGACGGCCGACGAGATAATGAGGATCGCGGGATGCTCGACATAAAGGGAAAAAGAGTCCACTTCGTGGGGGTCGGCGGGATAGGAATGTCCGCCATCGCCCAGATCGCCGGCGAGAAGGGCGCGGCGGTGGATGGGTGTGACCTCAGCTCGAACGGGTGCGTGCGCACGCTGGTGCGCCGCGGCTACCGGTGCTTCGAGGGCCACGACGCCGCGCACGTGGACGGCGCGGACATCGTGGTGTACTCCGCGGCGGTGCCCCAGGAATGCGACGAGCTGGTGAGGGCGCGCGAGCTCGGGCTGCACGTGCTGTCCCGGTCGCACATGCTGGCGCATCTGATGCAGGACCACAAGTCGATCTCGATACTCGGCAGCCACGGCAAGACGACCACCACGTGGCTGACGTCCCACATGCTGATAGAGAACGGGCTTGACCCGACCGTGATGCTCGGCGGCACCGTGTCCCTGATGAACGGCAACTTCCGGTGGGGCGGAAGTGAATGGTTCGTCAGCGAGGTGGACGAGAGCGACGGGGTGCCGGAGGGGATATCGTCGTTCTGCAGCGTGCTGACAAACATAGACCGGGAGCACATGGAGAGCTACGGGACGATGGAACGGATAAAGGACGCGTTCCGGCGGTTCCTGGAGAATACTGCCCCCGACGGCGGGGTGATCGTCTGTGCGGACGACGCGAACGCGGTCGAGACGGCATCATCGGTCGGCGCCAGGGTCCTGCGGTACGCGCTGGATGCGGAGGCCGACCTGATCGGTGTGAACGTGGGATTCGACCGCGAGGGCGCGTCCTTCGATGTCGAGCTGGAAGGGAAGCGCGTCGAGGGATTCACCACGAAGCTGCCGGGAAGGCACAACGTGCTGAATGCGCTCGCCGCGATTCAGACCGGGTTGGCGCTCGACCTTCCGATAGACGGCATCCGCGGCGCACTGGCCACCTGCCCGCGGGTCGACCGGCGGCTGCACGCCCGCGCCGCGGGCGGTATCACCGTGGTGGACGACTACGGGCACCATCCGACGGAGATTCAGGCGACGCTCCGGACGATAAAGGAGGCGATGCCGGGCAGACTGCTGTGCGTTTTCCAGCCGCACCGGTACACCCGGACGAGGGATCTGATGGACGAATACGGGTCCTGCTTCGGCGACGCGGACCTGCTGTACATACTGCCGGTGTATCCGGCGAACGAATCCCCGATACCGGGGGCGACCTCGGAGGGGGTGGCCGAATCGGTCTCCCGCTCCTCGTTCGTCGAGGTGCGGGTGGTCGGGCGCGGCGACGTGTTGGACGCGGTCGCGGAAGGGGGACAGAAGACGCTGTTCTCCGGTTCGTCGTCGAAGGATGCGGAACGGTTCTCGGTGGTCGTATTTCTTGGCGCGGGGGACATTGTGGAGCTTGCCGATGAGCTTGTGGAACGGATTGGGTAGCGCGGTGGAGACCGGCCGGCCGCTGGCGGAGCTGAGCAGCATGCACACCGGCGGCGCGGCGCGCTGGTTCTGCGCCCCGGAGGACCCGGAGCGGCTCGGCGAGCTGGAGGCCCGCTGCGGGGACTGCGGTGTGGATATGAAGTTTCTGGGAGGAGCGACGAACATAATAATCGCCTCGGATGTGGTGGACGCGATGGTGGTGCGGATACACACCCCCTCGATGGCGTCCCTGCGGTTCGAGGGCGACCGGGTGACGGCCGGGGCCGGGGTCCGGATGGAGCGTCTGGTGTCCGAATGCGCCGCACACGGGCTTGCCGGCATCGAGTTCATGGCGGGCGTTCCCGGTACGGTGGGGGGCGCGGCCGCCGCAGGAGCGAGCACCCGGGGCGGAGCGTTCAAGGATGTCGTGACGAACGTTGAGCGGGTGGGACCGGCCATCGTCGCCTGTGCCCTTCGCCTGTCGCAGGACGAGCCGGACCGGGTGCACGCGCGCGTCCAGCAGGAGCGCGATCGTCGCAAGGCAACCCAGCCGTACGGCATGAGGAGCGCCGGGTGCGTATTTCGCAATCCGCCGGGGGATTCCGCCGGCCGGCTGATCGAGCGGGCCGGGCTGAAGGGCACCAGGGTGGGAGGCGCCGAGGTGTCCGGCATGCACGCGAACTTCATCGTCAACACCGGGGGGGCCGCGGGAAAGGACATGCTGGAGCTCATAGATCTGGTAAGGAAGACGGTGGCGGATTCGACCGGCGTGGAGCTGGAGCTGGAGGTCGAGATATGGTAGCCGACGCCTCGAAACGGCGGGTCGCCGTGCTGATGGGCGGCACCTCCGGCGAGCGGGCGGTGTCCATCATGACCGGCGAGGCCGTCGCGGCCGCGCTGGAGGAAAAGGGGTATCCGGTGCGCGCGCTGAAGATCGCGGACGAGCTTCCCGACGGGCTTACGCCCGACACGACGGACGTGGTGTTCATCGCGCTCCACGGCGGAGCGGGAGAGGACGGCACGATCCAGGCGCGGCTGGAGAAGATCGGCGCGGCATACACCGGCTCCGGTCCCGAGGCGTCCCGGCTGGCGATGAACAAGGTCAAGTCCAAGAAGGTGATGATCGACAGCGGCATACCGACACCCGCCTATGTCGAGCTGGGGCACGAGGGGCCGCAGGAGAGCGCTCTGCAGGCGGCCAGGGAGCTTGGCCTGCCGGTGGTGGTGAAGCCGGTGTCGGAGGGCTCGACCCTCGGGATCACCATCGTGCGCGACGAGAGCGAAATCCCCGAGGCGGTCGAGCAGGCGCTGGCGTACGGCGAGGGGGCGTTCCTGGAGAGCTTCATAGACGGCATGGAGCTGACGGTGGGTATACTGGGAGAGGGCGCGCTGCCCATCGTCGAGATACTCCCCGCGAGGGAATTCTATGATTATTCCGCAAAGTACAAGGACGACGGAACCCGATACAATAATGAGGTAGACCTGCCCGAGAGGACGGCACGGGCAGTGATGGAGGCGGCGGTCGCGACCCACCGGGCGCTGGGGTGTCGGGACCTGTCGCGGGTGGACATGAGACTGTCGAAAGAAGGGGAGCCGTACGTGCTGGAGCTGAATACGATTCCTGGATTTACTTCGAGGAGCCTGGTGCCGATGGCTGCCGCCGCGGCGGGAATGAGCTACGGCGATCTGGTGGAGAAGGTAGTGCTCCTGGCGCTCGCGAGGGCGAAGGGAGGGCGGAATGCGTAGGGTGTTCGCTTTTATCGGGAGGAAGCTCTCTTCCGTTTTCTACGGGCTGGGCGTCTGGAACATCCTGCTGGCCGTCGGCGTGCTGGCGGCGGCGGGGGGGACGGTTTTCAGCTTCTGTCTGCTGAGGGAGCAGGTGCGGTCGCTTCCCGAGTTCAAGGTGAACGTCGGAAACATCTCGGTCGCGGACGCTCCGGAGTGGGTAGACGGGCTGATGATAAAGAACGACCTCAAGAGGATGCTGATTCCCCCTCAGGCGAACATACTGGACGCGAGCCTGATTCCGGACCTGATCACGAAGTATCGCGAGACGGACGAGGACACGAGAAAGCGGCTGCACTGGCTTCGGGAGATCACCTACGTTCGCAAGAAGTATCCTAACACGCTCGAGCTGAAGCTGTCCCTGCGCAAGCCGGTGGCGCGCGTGATGCAGGACGGAGAGCCGTACCTGACCGACAGTCTCGGCGTGCGTCTGCCGAGCAAGTACTACAGGAAGGTGCCCGGGGAGCCGGACCTGCTGTGCATAAAGGGCGTGCGGGGAAGGGTGCCCGACGAGGGGGCGAAGTGGTCTGACACCGAGGCGCTGCTGGCGGGGATATCCACCGTGGAAGACGTGGCCGAGCACGAATCCAGGGTGAACGCCGGCATCACCACTGTGGACGTCAGCAACTTCGGCGGGCGGATCGATATGTCGCAGACCCACATCGTGCTGTGGACATATACCCAGACGAGGGTGCTGTGGGGACATGCCCGGAGCCACCCGGGCTTCGACGATCTGACGCCGGAGGAAAAACTGCACAATCTCAACAGAGAGCTTGCGGGTATCCGTGACCTGAAAGAGATCGACTACATACAGGTCTATTCCAGGAAGCCGTCCACGATGCCGAGAAAGAGGAGGGTTCCGCGATGAGCGTTGTCTCGGTGCTGGGTGACGGTGCGTGGGGTACCGCGCTGTCGCTCGTTCTGGTGAAGAACGGCCACGACGTGACGCTCTGGAGCGCGTTCCCCGACTACGCGGACACGCTGAAGGTGAAGCGGGAGAACGTCAGGTACCTCCCCGGCGTGCCGCTTCCCGGGAATCTCAGGATCACCAGCGCCGCGAGGGACGCGCTGAACGCGAGTGTGCTGGTGATGGCGATCCCGACGAAGTATATGCGGGTGACGCTGGGCAGGTTCTCCGCCGCCGTAGATCCCGGTCATGTGGTCGTTTCCGTGACGAAGGGGATAGAGCACCAGACGCGGATGCGGCCGACCGAGATCATACAGGAGCTCCTGGCCGGCGCGCGCGTCGCCGTGCTGTGCGGCCCGAGCCATGCGGAAGAGGTGGTGAAGGGGCTCCCCGCGGCCGTGGTGGCGGCGTCGCCGGACGCGGCCGTGGCGGAGGGGGTGCAGAAGCTCTTCAGGAACGAGACCTTCAGGGTATACACCAGCGCTGACATGACCGGCGTGGAGCTGGGCGGCGCGTTCAAGAACGTGATCGCCATCGCGGCCGGCATGTGCGACGGCCTGGGTCTTGGAGACAACGCGAAATCGGCCCTGCTGACCCGGGGGGTGGAGGAGATGCGGCGGCTCGGCGGAGAGATGGGCGCGGACCGGAACACCTTCTTCGGGCTGTCCGGGATCGGCGACCTGATCACGACCTGCAGCAGCCCGTACGGCCGCAATCGGGAGGTGGGTATACGGCTCGCACGAGGAGAAAAGGCGGCCGAGATCGAGTCGTCCACCGACGCGGTTGCGGAGGGGGTGCTGACCGCGCGATCCGTCTGCGAACTGGCCAGGATCCACAACGTGGAGATGCCGATATGCCTTGAGGTGTACCGGGTGATCTACGAGGGCAAGGACCCCGTAGCGGCAGCCCGGGACCTGATGACGCGCCTGCCCCGCCCCGAATTCTAGAACGGGAACAGATCCTTTTTCTGCCTGCGCCCGGGCGCCCGGCGCGCCGTTGCCTTGCTCGTTCTCGAGGAGGATGGCAGCTGTCCCCTCATTTGCGCGTGAATTAGGTGTTGTGTCACCGGAATCGGTCGCCTATAATCCGCGACTCTGGACCATTCGAAACGAGGAAAGGAAGGAGCTATGGCTGACGATACGCTCAGGAACAGGGGTAGGAGCTTTCTTCTGTCGCCTGGGCCGTCCGAGGTGCCGCCCGACACCCTGCTGGAGATGGCGGGACCGGTGTTTCATCACCGGACCGGCAGGTTCAAACAGATACTCCGGGAGGCGATGGACAAGCTGAAAGAAGTTTTCCAGACGAAGCAGGACGTGGTAATACTCACCTCCTCCGGCACCGGCGCGATGGAGGCCGCCGTCGTCAATCTGCTGAAGGCGGGAGACAAGGCGATCGTCGTGCGCGGCGGCAAGTTCGGTGAGAGGTTCGGCGAGCTGTGCGATGCGTATGGTGTGAAGTTCGTTCCCGTGGATATGGAGTGGGGCAGTGCGGCATCGCCCGGCGACGTGGCGAAGGCTCTCGAGGCGAACCCGGACGCCGGCGCGGTGTTCACCACGCTCGTCGAGACGTCGACCGGTGTGGTGACTGACATCAAGGCTATCGCCGACGTAGTGTCCGGGACGGACGCGCTGCTGGTGGTAGACGGCATAAGCGGCGTGGGGGGCCAGGAGATCCGCATGGACGACTGGGGCGTTGACGTGCTGGTAACCGGCTCGCAGAAGGCGCTGATGCTTCCTCCGGGGCTGGCCATGATTGCGCTTAGTGAAAGAGCCTGGGCCCGCGTGGAGACGGTGGACACACCACGGTACTATCTGGACCTTCGGAAGGCGAAGAAGAAGCTCGCCGACCCGGACACCCCCTTCACCCCGGCGCTGACCCTCATCATCGGGCTGAATAGGTCACTGGAGCGCATGATCGGCGAGGGGATGGAGAACGTGTGGACGCGACACAGGCGGCTCGCCGCCGCCGCGCGGGCCGGCGTTCAGGCGATGGGATTGGAGCTGTTCTCCAAGGCTCCTGCGGACGTGGTGACGGCCGTCCGGCTTCCGGACGGCATCGACGGCAACGCGGTTCCCAGGATAATGCGCGACGAGTACGCCGTGACCATCGCCGGCGGGCAGGAGGACCTGAAGGGCAGGATCGTCCGTATCGCGCACATGGGCTGGATGGACCTGTTCGACGTCATCGTCGCGCTGTCGGCGCTGGAGATCGTGCTCGCCCGGCTCGGTCATCGCCTGGAGCCGGGCAGGGGACCTGCCGCGGCCGAGAAGATATTCATGGAGCAGGGATGATGAAGGTTATCGTATGTGATTCCATCGCGCAGGAAGGCAAAGACGTCCTCGCCGGCGAGGCCGGGCTGGAGTTCGACGATCGCGCCGGGATCTCCCCCGGGGAGCTTCTGAAGGTGGTCGGCGAGTACGACGGGATGATAGTCCGAAGCGCGACCAGGGTGACGGCCGACGTGATCGCAAGGGCCGGCAAGCTGAAGGCCGTCGCACGGGCCGGCGTGGGCGTGGACAACGTGGATGTGCCCGCCGCCAGCAGGAAGGGCATCATCGTGATGAACACCCCGGGCGGCAACACCGTGTCCACGGCCGAGCACACGCTGGCGCTGATGAGCGCGCTGGCGCGCAATATCCCTCGTGCCTGCGAGGACTTACGGGCCGGCAACTGGAACAGGAAGAAATTCGTCGGCACCCAGCTGACCGGCAAGACGCTGGGGCTGATCGGTCTGGGCCGCGTCGGCACCGAGCTGGCCAAGCGAGCGCTTGGTCTGGAGATGAAAGTGATCGGGCACGATCCGTTCGTCACCGGCGAGGCGGCCGCCAAGCTCGGCATACGGCTGGTCGACGACCTGGAGGTGCTCTTTCGGGAGAGCGATTACATCAGCGTGCACACCCCGCTGACCGACAACACCAGGAACATGGTCTCGACGAAGGGGTTCGAGATTATGAAAGACGGGGTGCGCATCATCAACTGCGCCAGGGGGGGCATCGTCGACGAGGCCGCTCTGAAGGCAGCGATAGAATCCGGTAAGGTCGCCGGTGCGGCCGTGGACGTCTACCCCGAAGAACCTCCGAAGAACAGGTCACTTATCGATCTGGATAAGGTAATCGCGACTCCGCATCTGGGCGCCTCTACCGAGGAAGCTCAGACGAACGTGGCGATCGACGCCGCCCGCCAGTTGGCCGACGCGCTGGTGCGCGGCGTGGTCCGGTTCGCCGTGAACATGCCCGTCATAGAAGCGTCGCAGATGGAAGCGCTGAGCCCGTACCTGTTTCTCGCCGAGAAGATCGGCGCGTTTCATCGCCAGATGGCCGACACGAGGATAAGCTCTGTGGAGGTGACGTGCAGCGGGGAGGTGGCGGACTTGGCGACCGCTCCGGTGACCAGCGCGGTGCTCGCCGGGCTGCTCGCGACGACCACCGAGGACAACGTGAACGCCATCAACGCGCCCCTGCTCGCCGCCGAGAGGGGTATCCGGGTGACCGAGAAGAAGAGCGGGGAGAGGGCGGACTACACGAACCTGATAGACGTTACGATATTCACCGGCGACACCAGGAAACGGGTGGCCGGAAGCATTCTCGGTAAGGGCGATGCCCGTATCGTCCGGATCGACGACTACCGGACCGACCTGGCTCCAACCGGCGAGCTTCTCATCGTGTTCGGCAAGGACGAGCCCGGCTTCATCGGGAAGGTCGGTATAGACATGGGAGAGAAGGGCGTGAACATCGCGGGGATGACCAACGCGCGCCGCGAGGTGGGCGGGGAGGCGGTGTGCGTGTTCAATCTGGACAACCCGGCGCCTCAGGAGGCGATCGACGAGCTCGCCTCGCTGGACGTGGTTACCTCCGTCCACGTCGTGAGTCTGTGAGGGGAAATATGGAAGTCGAGAAAGCCACGGTAGAGGACGCGCCGGCGATCCACGCGTTGATAGCGCAGTGCGCCGGGAACGGAAGGATGCTCCCGCGGCCGCTCGGCGACATCTACCGGAATATCAGGGAGTTCTACGTCATCAGGGACGACGACGGCCTGGTCGGATGCGGTGCGCTGGTGGTGGTATGGGACAAGCTCGGCGAGATCAGGTCCGTCGCGATACGACAGGACGCGCGCGGCAAGGGAGCGGGGTCCCGCATCGTCGAGGCGTGCCTGGAGGAGGGCGGGGAGTTGGCACTGCCGTCCATCTTCGTGCTGACGTATGAGAAGGAGTTCTTCGCGAGGTTCGGCTTTGCCGTCGTGGATAAGGCCGTGCTTCCGCACAAGGTGTGGTCCGACTGCGTCAACTGTCCCAAGTTCCCGGACTGCGACGAAGAGGCGATGCTGCTGGAGCTGTAGGCGGAAGCGGCCGGGCCGTTGCCCGCTCATTCTCGGCGCCCATTGAGTCCGTTCAGGAACCTTCCGTTTTCGCTGAACCCGACGGCCGCAAATCCCGATTATAGGTATAGAAACATGAATACAGTCCATAGTGTGGTGTCCAGCGCCCGCGCGCGGCTCGCGGCGGCCCGTCTTGCCAGGGCCGCATTGCGAAACGCCATTGTGGCGCTGCTCATCCTCATCGTCACGTCGATCATCGCGATCCGGGCCGGACGCCCGGCCTGGAACGCGCCGTTCGCCGCGGCGCTCGGGTCTTTCCTGGCCGTTTCCGCCGTCGTCGAGGGGATCGCAGGGATCCCGGCCGGGACTACGTCCGCTCTCGTCCTGGACAGGGCGCTGAAGACGCACGAGCTGTTCGCTGCCGCCCTGGACGTGGAGCGGACGCAGGGGGACATCCCCGCGGAGATCCGCAGCCGCGCTGCCGCCGCGGCGAAGCAATGCGACGTCAGCGAGGCCGTCCCGATACGCGTGCATCCCATCCTCGTCGCGGCCCCGGTCATTCTGTGCGCTGCGCTCCTGGTGGTCATCTCAGGATCGGGGGCTAGTCCGGACGAAACCGCCGCACTGATCGCAGAAAGGCTGGACAGTGCCGCCGTGCAGCTTTCCGCCTCCAGCCAGGAAAGCGACGAAGAGATTGCCGCCGCCATTAGGGAAGCGGCCGAAACGCTGAAGAAGGGAAACGTGGCCGTCGACCGCCTGGAGGAGATTCGCAGGGCGGTGCGTGTTCGTATGCGAAGCAGTCAGGTCGTTCTCGATGCCGTTCGGGAGCTCGAAAAGCTCGGCATGACGGACCTGCGCCAGGCCGTCGAGAAGGGCGATCCCCGTGCCGCGTCGGCAGCCGCCGCGGCGGCGCTGAAACCCGGTCTCGACGAGGAGGCCGTTCGGGAACAGCTCGCCCGGCTGTTCGATTCGGTGCGCGACGGCGACCTCCGCAGAAAACTGTCGGGCCTGGATGGGGTGAAGGACCTTCCGAAGCTGGCGATGCTTCTTGCCGAATACGTCGGGGCCGCCGACCCGGCCTCGCTGGAGGAAGTGGGGCGGACCCTCGAATCGGCCGCATCGAAGGATGAGGCCTCCGTTGCGCCGGGCGACGTCGCCGCCGGCCCCTCCGCCGAGATCGACGTGGAATCCATGCCTCTTCGCTACCGCGTCGTCGTCACCCGCTACTTCTCTCCCTGACGGAAGGCGAAGAACCCGTAGCTGCTGACGCCGTTCCTAGAGGCCGGCGATCAGGACCACGACCTCCCCTTTGATGGTGCGGGAGGAGAACGAGTCGGCGAGCTCCGCGAGAGTGCCGCGGGCAAGCTCCTCGTGGAGCTTGGTGAGCTCGCGGGCGACGACCGCACGGCGGTGCCCCAGGATTCCAGAGGCGGTTTCCAGGAAAGCGACGAGCCGGTTGGGGGACACGAAGTAGATAAGCGCTCCTTCCAGTTCCGAGGCGCTCGAG
>CAYMFW010000088.1:0-19692 GCA_964389785.1 uncultured Planctomycetota bacterium | reverse complement strand
CCTCGGGTTCGGCGTGACCGTTACAGACGCCTGCAGCCACATGTCTTTCCACAATTCCTGATAGTGATGCCATAACGCAGACAATGAAGATGGATCGTTTCAACATCATAACCCGCCTCTCCTCAACCCCTTGATATAGAAAATAGAAGGCATCATCGAGTGTTTCCTTGGCCCTGCGACAGCCGTTCTTCAGTTTCAAGGTAGACTCCGCAGCTCTTTCGGAGCGCCTTCGATTTGGAGATGCCCGCCCACGCCGAGGCTTGGCGAGGCAGGCTGGCGGGCAGACCAATTGAAAGGCGCGACGCCTCCGGAACTCATCATGAGGATTCCTTATCATAACGCGTGCGAGATTTGGGCCGCCTACGGCGGCAATGAACGGTCCCGCTTTGCGGGACCATACCTTACTGCGGAGGCCCTTTGGGCCGAACGCAGCTGGAGGGAGCCCTGCGAAGGCCGCGAACCGGTGCGCCGTGGCAATCAGAGAAGAATGAGGAGGCGGATGTGAAGCGGCGGTTCTGTGGCCGAGCGGGCGACCGACTGGGGTGAGCCGAGCGGAAGGGGGCGGCGTGCCCGCCGTGACGCCGTCTGCGGCGTGACGGCCTTCCTTGGCACGCCGGGGGTGGGACTTCATATGAGATATCGTGCGAGTGTCACCCCGCCGGTGACTCTCGCACGCTCCGGAATCTCCTATCTTCCAAGACGTCGAGGCCTATGCTATCATTCCTCGTTGGGTTGGCCTTCGAACCAGGTTCGGATTTCGCGAAGGAGGGTCGACCAGAACCTTTCAAGGGGGCAGAGCACTTGAAGAACGACTCGTATCTATGACACGTCTTCGGATCGCGCTCGTCGAGGCCGGAACGCCTTCGACCCACATATACAGCATGGCGCACCTGCCCCGCATCGGCATACCGACGATGGGCGCGATGCTGAAGGACCGCGGGTACGAATGCGACCTGTGGTTCCAGTCCATGTCGGAGGTCCGGGACGAGCAATTCAAAGGGTACGATATTGTCGGGATCGGGTCCCTCACCAACACGATAGAAGAAGCATACCGGCTGGCCGACTACTGCCGTGGGGAGGGCGCGACGGTCGTGATGGGCGGGCCGCACGTCACCTTTTCTGCGGAGGAGGCGCTGGCGCACTGCGAGTACGTGGTGGTTGGGGAGGGGGAGGTGCCGTTTCCTGCGCTGGTGGAGGCCCTCGCGAACGGCGGCGCGCCGGAGGAGGTGCGCGGGATCGCGTATCGTCTTCCGTCGGGCGAGGTGAAACATACCGGCCCGGCCGACCTGGCGGATTACGAGAGCCTTCCGGCGCCGGACTTCTCCCTGTCGCCCCAGGTGAGGCGTACCACGGCGCCCCCGATAGTGATGACGTCCCGCGGCTGTCCCCACGACTGCACGTTCTGCAGCGTCACCGCGGTATTCGGCAAGAAGTACCGGTTCCGGCGCAACGACCAGGTGATTGCCGAGCTCAGGCCGCTTCTGGACCGCAGCGTGTGTTTCGGGGACGACAACTTCTGCGCCAAGCCGTCCCGCACCAAGTCGCTTCTTCGGGACATGATCGACCAGGACGCGGTGCCGCTCCGGTGGGCCGGGCAGATGTGCGTGAACGCCGCGCGCGACGACGAGCTGCTGGACCTGATGCGGCAGACCCGGTGCCGGATCATGTACGTCGGCATCGAGTCAATCGAGCCGGACACGCTCGAGGAGTTCGGCAAGGCTCACAATGTCGACGCCGTCGAGGAGTGCGTCCGGAGGCTGCACGATCACGACATCGGGATCCACGGGATGTTCGTCGTCGGCATGAACGACGGCGCGGACGCGGTGACGCGGATAGTGGACTACGCGATAGAGAAGGATATAGACACGATACAGATCTGCTCGCTGACGCCGTTTCCCGGAACGGGGGCGTACCGAGACTGTGAGAAGAAGCTCCTTCATCGGGACTGGAAGTACTTCGACGGCATGCACGTGGTCGTCGAGAGGGAGAAGGGATCGCCCTACGAGATGCAGATGGCGATCGTGCGGGAGCTCCGGCGGTTCTACAGCCTGAAGAGGGTCGCCGGGTCGTACCGCCGGGGGCGGGCGTGGCGTCTCAAGTACCGTGCCGGAGGCCACTTGCTGATGCGCCGATGGGTGAGGGAGAACCGGGACTACCTGGAGCGGCTGAAGGGTATTGCGTAGCCGCCGGGCACGCCTTGTGGTATAATTGCGGTTCATTCGACGGGCATGTCGTAGACACAAGCCAGATTGAAGGAGGTGCGGTATGAGCAGGCTGTGGCTGTTGGTGGTGTGTGTATGTGTTCTTGCGCTGTCCGCCGTCCCGGTGATGGCCGAGGGCGACGCGAAAGAAGGCGGCGAGGCGGATCCTCCCGCGGAGAAGCCGGTGGTGGACCGGAAAGAGCTTCAGAAACAGGCCCGGGATGTCTTCATGGAGCTGAGGAAGATCCAGCCGAAGATCATGACGCTGTCCAAGAAGTTCGCCGAGGAAGAGACCGTGAAGGCGGCGCGAACCGCCATGGACGATGCCCGGAAGGCCTACATGGACGCCCAGAAGGCGTACACGGAGGCGCTCGAGAAGAAGGTCGGGGAGGATCCCGAGGGCAAGGAGCTCGTCGCGAAGAAGGCGGAGCTCGAGGCCAAGAGGAAGGAAATCCAGGACAAGCTTCGTGCGGCGAGCGCCAAGAAGCCGGTTCCCGCGAAGAAGCCGGCCGCCCGGAAGCCGAAGAAGGACGAGGCGGATAAGGGCGACAATGCCGGAGATCCCGAATAACTACGCTGACTACGACGTAGACACCTGCGGTGACCGGATCCGGGTCGCGTCGGATCCGGAATGCGAAGCGGGCCGTTATGTGTCGCTCACCGTTACTGTTACGCTCGCGGAGAAGCTCGACGGCGGGCAGGGACTGGCGGCCTGCGCGCCGTTCGGGTTCACTCTTCCCCAGCTGACGATGCCCGGCGCGCCGGGCTACGCCACCGCTTCGTCCTCGACCGGAGCGGCGCTTCGCCTCACCCCCTACGAAATCGACGGGGTCCTGTTCGAACGGGGCGTCATCGCGTGGCTCGACGAGGACGGGATTCCCGCGGGAGAGTCGATGGAGTTCGTGTTCGGCGACCGGTCGTCCGGCGGCCCCGGCGCCCGGGCGAGTCTCCAGGCGCTGCAGGGTCTCCTCGTCGCGTGCTACCGGGTACGGCAGCCGGAAAATCCGCATCCCCCGATACAGAAGGAATCCCCGCGTGTCGCGGTGCGCCCCGCGGGATGCGCGATCGTTCGGGGCTTTGCGACACCGGTGCTCGGTGCGGGCGAGGAGGGAACGCTGACGCTCGTTGCCGAGGACCGATACGGCAACAGAAACGAAGGGTTCGCAGGCGAGGTCGAAATCCGCGGCGCCGACGTGCTCGACGGCCTTCCGGCGACCGTCACCTTCTCGGAAGCGGACCGGGGCAGGAAGGAGCTGTTCTTCCGACCGGGGAAGGTCGGGCTGTTCCGGCCGATCGTGTCGTCCCCGGGCGGCGACCAGGTCGCCGGACCGGTCGAGGTGACGGCGGCGGCGCCCGAGTACCGGCTGTTCTTTGGTGAGCTGCACGCTCACACCGAGCTGAGCTACGACGCGGCCGGTTCGATAGATGAATACTACACGTTCGCGCGGGACACCGCGTGCCTCGATTTCGCCGCCGCGACGGACCACATGCTGGGCATGACCGGCCGGACCGGCTACGGGAATACCACGACCCCGTTCGCGTGTCATCCCGGAGGGCTTCCCGGCATACGGTTCGACCGGTTCGAGGGGAGGTGGCAGGCCACCGGTGATGCGGCGAAGCGGTATCACGACCCGGGACGGTTCGTCACGTTTCTCGGTTTCGAATTCGACACCTCCGGTCACATCGGCCACCGCAATCTGTACTATCGCGATGACGACGCGCCGCCCATCGAGGTGCCGGAGTGGCCTCTGCCGAAGGGGTACCTGGGCGAATGGGGCGGCGGCCGTGACGGTATCATGATCGTTCCGCACCACCCGCCGATATGGTGGAACGCCGGCGTGTTCACCGACATGAAAGGGCTGGAGATCGACACGGTTCCGGAGGGAGTGGAACCGTTTGTCGAGATCTACTCGAAGCACGGGACGAGCGAGTACCTCCACAACCCGCGGCCGCTCCGCGGACAGATACCGGGGCACTTCGCGCAGGACATGCTGGAGGCGGGCGCGCATATCGGGTTCGTCGGGGGAAGCGACAGCCACCAGGCCAACCCGGGCTCCAGCCTGGAGGACCCGGGGCCGTACCGGACGCTCCAGTACCGGAGCGGTCTGGCGGCCGTATGGGCCCGGGAGCTGACCCGGGAGGCGCTCTGGGAGGCGTTCTTCGCCCGCCGGGTGTACGCAACGTCGTATACCAGGACGATACTGCGTCTGTCGGTGGCCGGTATCTCCATGGGGCAGATCGGAAGTGCCGGGTACCCGCGCGAGATACGCGCGTTCGCGGCGGCCCCGGACTTCGTGAGTCACGCGGAGCTGATACGGAACGGTGAGGTGATCGCGACGGAGCCGGCCGGCGGGCACCGGAAGATGCCGTCGGACGTGGAAGGGAAGATCGTCTTCACCGACGACCGGCCCTCAGAACGGAGCGAGGACTGCTACTACCTGCGGGTGACGATCCACGGCACCGAGCGCGTCTGGTCCAGCCCGGTTTGGGTCACCAACAAACCGTAGATGGGCGGCTTTATGCCGCCCTCCGCGAAGCTCATAGACGTGGGGAGGACATGATGACGAGAGAAGAAGCGCTGGCGCTGCTGAACGAACACGTAAAGAACGAGAACATGATGAAGCACTGTCTCGCCTCGGAGGCGGTGATGGCCGCGCTCGCTGACCGGCTGGGCGAGGACCGGGACAAGTGGGCGCTTGCCGGTCTGCTTCACGACCTTGACGTCGAGGACACCAACGCGGACCTGAACGTGCACGGGCTGGAAGCGGTGAAGATCCTTGAGGAGAGGGGAGTCGACCCCGAGATCGTGGACGCGATAAAGAAACACAACGAACAGGCCCACGGCGAGAAGCGAAGCACCGTATTCCATCACGCGCTCGCCGCCGGCGAGACCATCACCGGGCTTATCGTCGCAACGACGCTGGTCTATCCGGACAAGAAGCTGGCGAGCGTGAAGCCGAAATCCATCACCAAGAGGATGAAGGAAAAGGCGTTCGCGAAATCGGTGAGCCGCGAGATCATCCGCGAGTGCGAGGAGATAGGTATCCCGCTCGCCGAATTCGCCGAGCTGTGCCTGAAGGCGATGCAGGGGATCAGCGAGGACCTGGGGTTGTAGTTCTGATGGAGTAGAGCGACTGCCTCGCGGTGATGAAAAGGGTACGGCCGTCCGCACCGCCGAACTCGCAGTTGGTCGGACGGATGGGCGTCGGTATCCTTTTCTTCATCCCTCCCGAGGGGTCGAATATATGTATGCCGTCGCCGGCCGCGACGTAGAGGGTTCCCTTCGCGTCCACCCGCATCCCGTCCGGTGATTCCGGATCGATCGGCGCGAACACCACGCCGCCCGTGAGGGTGTTGTCGGCGGCGACGTCGAAGACGCGCACGTGGCTCCTCCCCGGCTCGTGCGACGAGTCCGCGACGTAGAGGCTGCATTCGTCCGGCGAGAAGCACAGTCCGTTCGGGCGGTCGAAATCATCGGATACCGCCGTGAGCTCACCCGTTTCGGGGTCGAGCCGGAACACGCAGTTCGCCGGCTGTTCTATTTCTCCGGGCTCGATGCCGTAGGGCGGGTCCGTGAACCACACGGTCCCGTCGGATTTCACGACGACGTCGTTTGGTGAGTTGAGACGCTTGCCCCGGTAGCGGTCCGCCAGCGTCACGACGGAGCCGTCCCGCTCGGTCCGGCTCACACGCCGGTTCCCGTGCTCGCAGGTGACGAGACGGCCCTCGGTATCGAGCGTGTTGCCGTTTGCGTTGCCGCTCGGCTCGCGCCAGACGGACAGCCCCTCACCCTCCGACCAGCGCATGATGCGATTCGCGTGTATGTCGCTGAAAAGCAATGAGTTATCGCGCCCTATCCACGCCGGGCCCTCGGCGAACTGCATCCCCGAAGCCAGCTCGACGAGACCGCATTCGCCGGTTTCACTTTTCATGGCGAGTATGATATCATCTATTCGACCCGGCGACAGCATTTACAGTTCCTTGAATCAGTCGTAGTTACGCAATTCGTTCGAAGAACGGCAGGAGGACCATGGTGAGAAGTTCGACCATATTGTGTGTATTCGTCGTGTTGGTCTCCGCAGCAGCCGCGCAGGCAGGCGGGGGGAGGCCGCACGTGACGATCTTCGACACCGGTGCCGCCTCGGCGGAGCCGGTGAAGCCGGAGGCGCTCTCCTCGCAGGAGGGCTGGACGAAGATAGAGTCCGGGCAGAAGCCCGGTTCCTTCAGGGGTGACGCCGTCGTCATGAACACGCAGATTGCGGTCGTGCTGCGCAAGGGCGCCGCGGGCTTCGAGATCCACGCTAAGGGGGTGGGCGGATTCGCCCTCAGGACGACACTCATCCCCCTGGGCGTCGAGGGGCCGAAGATCTCGACGGTTTCCGTGAAAACGAACGAGAGCGGTGAGGCATCCGTCGAGACGGGCTTCGGGGGGGACGCGGCGGTGAGCGTGCTGGTGAAGGCGGGCAACGCCGTCGTGAAGACACAGTCCGTCAAGACGGTGACCGGCATGCGCGTGGAGGCCCCGAGCCGCTTCGGCGTGCTGCCCGACTTCTTCGCGGACGACATGGTGGTTGACGCGACGAAGATCCCTCCCGACAGGGCCGAGGTACCCAGCGAGAACTTCTTCATGAACATGATCCCGGGCGGGAGCTCCATCGTCACCACGATATGGGACAAGAACGAGAGAGACGTCGAAATCACGCTGTCCGGTGAGGGAGAGGCGCGGGTGATACGCGGGGTGGAGGCCTTCTACGGAAAGGACGGGAGCATCTGGGCCGCCATCCTGGAGGGCGAAGGCGTCTGGGCCATGACCGAGCTGACTGCGGAGAACGCCAAGAACGTGGTCCAATTCGACTGGAACGTGCCTTTCGAGGCGAAGTGGAAGGTCGACTTCACGAGGAAGGACCTGACGACGGACAGCTGGGACCTGAAGCTCCACCTGCGCAATCGGAGTATGTGGGCCACCGGCATCGGGCGATACAACTACCCTGCCTGGAGCAAGTGGGCGGACAAGGAGAAGACGAAGCACGTGGCCGAGATCCAGGCGCCGAGAGGAGAATTCATCGGGCCGGTTCTCGCGTATCCCATCGACCGGGTCGAGAACACGCCGCTGAAGAGCTATACCGTGGTGGATCTGATGCAGCACAGCCTGGGCGTCGGCCCCTGCGCATACATAATGGACGTGGAGGGGCAGAAGGTGCACAGCAAGGGACTGTACACCTGCGCGGTATTCGACCAGCTGGCGCCGCTCTTCTCGAGCGGGAGGCAGAAGGACGAGAGGCATTTCGTCAAGAAGACGCTCAGCGAGGGACTCGTCTTCGTCACCGCGATACGGCGGCGCATCGAGGACTTCTGCAAGTTCGGGGAGGAAATGCTCGTGTACCTGGCCGAGCAGAAGAAGGCCAATCCCGAGATGGAGGAATTCATCACGAAGATGGAAACGCTGACGAAGAACATAGACAAGCACAACGCCAGAGGGGTGGCGACCCCTGAAGGGGTCGGGAAGTGGATCGCGGACTTCCACCCGGACATAACCGCGGACATTCCGAAATCGAGCGGGGAGGGGCTGGTCGGGAACATCAGGGGCGTCGGCGGGAGGCAGGACGATCTTGTGGCGCTCTGCCGGATGGAGGTGAAGATCCTCCGGCAGCACGCGGCGGTGGAGATGGCGAGGAATCCGAAGGTGGCGCCTGTCGCCAAAGAGATCAGGGAACGTACCCAGAAGATCCTTCGCGGCAAGTTCGGGCACGAAGGGAGGTAGGGATCAATGAGAATCATGCGATGGACGGTACCGGCAATGCTTCTCGCGTGCGTGGCCGCGTATGCCGGAGATGCGGAGAAGAAGCCCGTCGAGCCGTGGGATGCCGTGCCGGTCGAATTGTTCCCCGCGGAGCTCGACGGGAAGTGGGGCTTCATCGACAGATACGGACAGATCGCCATCGGCCCGCAGTACGAATGCGCATGGGACTTCACGGAAGGACTTGCCCGCGTCCAGGTGAAGGGGCTTCGCGGGTTCATCGACAGGACCGGGAAGATGGTGGTGGAGCCGAAATACTATCTCGCCTGGCCGTTCAGTGAGGGGCTCGCCGCGGTGATGATCCCAAAGGGGAAGTTCGACCAGACAGTAAACGCGGGCGTGTGGGCGTACGTGGACAGAGCCGGGAATATCGCCATCCCTCCCAGCGGGCCGGCGAAGTGGGCGGGAGACTTCCACGAGGGAAAGGCGCTCTACAAGACGCACGGGTCGGGCTACCAGCTCAACGTGTATCTCAACAAGCAGGGGCGTTCGTGGGGGTTCTACCGCGGGCCGCAGGATTTTCACGAGGGCCGGGCCGCCGTGATGATCGGACGGCAGTGGGGATACTTCAATCACGAGATGAAGTATGCGATACAGGGGAAGTTCGACGCGGCCCGTGATTTCTCCGAGGGGGTCGCGCCCGTAAAGCTCGGCGACAAGTGGGGATATATAGACAAGGCGGGCAACTTCGTCATCGAGCCGCGGTACGAGGACGCGTATCCCTTCTCGGAAGGGCTTGCCGGCGTGAAGCAGGAGGGGAAGTACGGCTGGATCGACAAGACGGGCGCCGTCGTCATAAAGCCGCAGTTCGATTTCGTGGCGCCGTTCTCGGAGGGACTGGCGCGTGTGATGGCCGGAGGCAAACACGGCTACGTGGACAGGTCGGGTACCGTGATCGTGGAGCCGAAGTACGATGTCGGGTGGGAGTTCTCGAAGGGGCTCGCCCGGGTCGAAACCGGCGGGAAGGAGAACTACATCGACAGGTCCGGCGCCGATGTCTGGAACGACGAGAGAAGGGAGGTCCAGAGGAAGGTGCTTTCGTTCAAAGACGCCGCGCCGTGCCGTGCCTTCATCAAGGAGAATGCCGGTAATCCGTACGCCGGCAACGCGGGACTGACCCGTCTCGCGGGGATTCTCGGCGCGAAGGCCTTCGACGATCTCGTCGCCGCGATGAAGGGCGGCGGTCCCGAGGTGCTTCCCGTGGCGGCGAGGCTGATCGGCGCCCTCGATGGGGAGGACATCACGAAGAGACTGATCGATCAGATGAATGCCGCCAAGGGCGCCGTCCGGGCCCACATGCTCGTCGCGCTTTCCGAGCGCGGCGATACGGCTGCCCTCGATGCTGCCAGGGCGAGTATCGGTGACAAGGATGAATCCGTTCGCCTCGCCGCGATAACGTGCACGGCCCGGCTCGGCGGGAAGGAGTCCGTTCCCGCCCTGCTCGACGTGCTGCGCACCGGCGGCGCGAAGGAGCGCCAGGCGGCAACGACGGAGCTGGGGCGCATACCGGGCAGGGAGGCGACTGACGCTCTGGCGGAGGCCTCGAAGGACGCGGCGCCCGCGGTGCGCGCGTCAATTATAGGTGCGCTCGCGGCCCGCGGCGCCGTCGGTCACGTGGGCATCATCCTGGAGGCCGCGAAGCACGAGGACAAGGCCGTTCGCCTCGCGGCGCTGGCGGCCCTCGGATCGCTGGCGGGCGAGAGCCACCTGGCGGAGATCACGTCCCTGCTGACGGCATCGAAGTCCGATGACGAGCGTAAGGCTGCCGAGGACTCGCTCTGCGCGATCGCGGAGGGAAAGATCGAGAAGAAGGAAGAGAGCGCCGAGATCGTCGCGAAGGCGATGGCCGACGCCTCTCCCGCCGCGCGGGGCTCGCTGCTCCGGGTGCTCGGGCGCATCGGCGGGATGAAGGGGGCGGAGGCGGCCGAGGCGGCCGTGACGGACGGTGAGAAGGAAGTATCCGACACCGCGGTCGGCGTGCTGGCGAAGTGGCCCGACGCGGCGGCGGCGCCCGCGCTCCTGAAGATAGCGCGGGAGACCCGGGACGAAGACCGCCGCGCCCTGGCGCGGGTGAACTACGTTCGACTGCTCAGGATGCCGAACAAGCGGAAGCCGGAGGAGACACTGGAGATGTGCAGGGCCGGGATGGAGATCGCGGGGGAGCCCGGCGAGAAGAAGGTGCTCCTCGGCATTCTCGCCTGGGTAAAGACCGTGGACGCGATGAAGACCGTCGAGGGATACCTCGGTGAGGAGGGCCTCGAGGCCGACGCCGGCAGGGCGCTCCTGAGTATCGCGGGCGGAGTGAGCGGAACCCATCCCAAGGAAACGAAGGAAACGCTCAAGAAGTTCCAGGAATCCTCCAAGGACGAACCCCTGAAGAAGCAG
The DNA here is from genome assembly GCA_964389785.1 of uncultured Planctomycetota bacterium. Taxonomy (GTDB): domain Bacteria; phylum Planctomycetota; class CAYMFW01; order CAYMFW01; family CAYMFW01; genus CAYMFW01. The sequence continues at coordinate 9,309 of CAYMFW010000088.1, read as the reverse complement.
GCCCAGGATATCATCGGCAAGATCGAGATGTATGAGGACTACGTTCAGTCCTGGCTCGTCTCCGGACCGCACGCTCAGGAAGGCAAGAGCGCCTCCCAGCTCCTGGATGTCGTGTTCCCGCCGGAGGACCCGGGATCCAAGGACGTCAAGTGGAAGGAGCTGTCGGCGGGCTCATGGTCGATCGATCTCGTGAAGGTCGTGGGAAACGGCTCCAACTGTGCGGCGTATCTTCGCAGCACGGTCGAGGCGGCGGAGGCCGGAGAGGCGCTGCTCGAGCTCGGCACCGACGACGGCGTGAAGGTGTGGCTGAACGGTGAGGTGGTCCACAAGAACGACGTGATGAGGGGCGTGGTTCCGGGGCAGGACAAGGTGAAGGTCAATCTGAATGCCGGCGACAACGTGCTTCTGCTGAAGGTCAATCAGGGAGGCGGCGGATGGGGAGCCTGCGCGCGATTCAGGAAGCCTGACGGCGGCAAGCTGGAAGGACTGCAGTATCACGCCAAGTAGGAAAAAGGACTATCTGTCATGAAAAAGCCGCTTCTGGTACCTCAGCCGAAACAGATGAGAATGACCGGGGGAACGCTTTCCCTCGACCGGAACGGGCTGATATGCCTGGCGGGTCGCATGGAGCGCGGCCTGGATATTGCCGAGACCCTCCGGGACGGTCTCCTTCCGAGCCGGCAGATCACCGGGCTCTCCGAGGATGCCAGGCCCTCGAAGGGGTGCGTCGTGCTGAGGACGGGCACGCGTACCATTCGAACGGAAGAAGGGTACCGGCTTCATGTAGGAAGAGATCGCATCGAGATAGACTCGGCCGGCGAGAGGGGCCTGTTCTATGGGGTCCAGACGCTGCTCCAGCTCGGGCGGCAGTACGGAACGAGGCTGCCCCGGCTCGTTATCGCCGACTGGCCGGATTTCCCGAATCGGGGGGTGTACCTGGACATGGCCAGGGGACGGGTGCCGAAGGTGGACGAGGTGTGCCGCATCATAGAGACGCTGGCAACGTACAAGATAAACCACTTTCAGCTTTACGTGGAACACACGTTCAAGTTCCGGAAACATCCGAAGATCGGACGCGGCGCGTCGCCGTACTCCGCCGAAGACATGCTCCGGATAGACCGGCACGCGAAGCAGCACTTCGTGGAATTCACCCCATCGCTCGCCTCGTTCGGCCATCTGCACCCGGTCCTCTCCATCCCCGACTACCATCATCTGGCCGAGGACGGCGGGAAGGGGATCTACCACCCCGAGGCGGACGTGCGGTTCAGGGGAAGGAAGGATCTGCGGGGGTGGACGCTCTCGCCGGTCGTGCCGGAGGTGTACGATTTCGTGGACGACCTGTACGGCGAGTTTCTTCCGAACTTCTCGTCCGGTCTCTTCAACGTGTGCTGTGACGAGACGTGGGACCTGGGCAAGGGCAGGTCGTACGATCGCTGCCGAAAGGCGGGGCGGGGGAAGGTGTACCTCGAACACGTTCTGAAGATCCGCAGGATCGCGGAGCGCTACGGAAAGAAGATCATGTTCTGGGGGGACATCATCCTGCACTACCCCGAGCTCATAAGGAAGATTCCGGACGACGTTATCGTCCTCAACTGGGGATACGAGCCGGATCATCCGTTCCGGAAGCGCTGCCGGCAGTTCGCCGACGCGCGACGGGAGCAGTGGGTCTGCCCCGGCACCGGATCGTGGGCGTCACTGTTTCCGCGGGTGTGGAGGGCGAGCCAGAACATATCCCGCTTCGCCGAGGCCGGGCTGAATGCCGGCGCGACCGGACTGCTCAACACGGACTGGGGCGACGGCGGGCACTTCAACTTCCACGACTACTCCTGGTTCAGCTACCTTGTCGGCGCGGACTGTTCCTGGAACGTGAAGTCCGGCCGGAACGATTTCGCGAGGCGCTTTTCGATGACGTTCTTCGGCGACCCCACCGGAGAGCTCGGGAAGGCGGTGTGGACGCTCGGCCGGTCCGCGGAGCTGAAGTACTGGGCCAATCGGTCGTACGCGATGATGGCGTTCTTCGCGCCGCTCGGAGACGAGATGCTGGACAATTTCTCCGTCTCCCTGGCGAAGAGGGCGCTCTCCATGGCCGGCGACGCCCGCGGCGTGTTCGAGGCCTTCAGGAAGGAAGGCACCGCGCCCTCGATACTGAAACAGTACGAGTTTGCCGCCGATACGATGCGGGCCGCGGCGGAAAAGATACTGCTGCATCACCGCATGAACAGGAATCCGGGCAGGGCGCGGGAGCTGAAGGCGAGGCACCGCGCCGGGATGAGGAGGCTCCGCAAGCGCTTCACGAAGCTGTGGATGTCGCACAGCAGGAAGTCCGAGATACGGATCACGCTCGGTAAGTACGACAAGGCTATGGAATAACTCTCGGCCCGCCGATATAATACCTCCCGCTCGGGGCAAGAGAGGATTAAGCCTGTTGTGTTCCTGAACGTTAGGATGTATGTCGTGTCGGCCTTCGCCGTCCTCGTCGCGCTGTCGGGGACGGTTCACGCCGGGGAAGGCGCCCCGGAAAGCTCGTCCTCTCCCTACCTGCTCTGGGCCGCCGGTATAGGACTCGCGGTTGCCATCATTCTCTCCCTCGTCGCTCAGAGCAAGAAGGTGTTCAAGGGAGGGTCGGGGGGACGGGGCGTGCCGACAGACCTGTGCCAGGCGTCTCCCGAGGTGTCGGGAAGGATTCGCAACCTGATCGGCACCAGCCGCGTCGGAGAGGAAGGGGTGGAGCAGATAGCGGGCCTCTTCCAGGAGGAGCTGGACAAGCAGCTATCCGAGGCGAAGCAGGAGATCGACTCGGACTACAGCAGGAAGATCGAAGAGAAGGAGAGGGAGCTCGAGGTGGTCGGCCACGAGCTCGACCTGGCCCAGGAGAGATGCGAACAGGCAAGGACCGAGAAGAAGCATACCGAATCGGTCGTGCGCAGCATCGCGGACGGCCTGGTGGTGGTGGACGAGAAGGGAGAGGTGAAGCTCGCCAACCCGGCCGCGCTCAGACTGCTCGGGTTCGAGGACAAGCAGGATATCGTCGGCAGGGCGCTCCTCGAGAACATACAGGACCAGCAGCTGGTGTCTCTGCTCAGGGGTTCGTCCGGAGACAAGGAGCGGGAGATAGAGCTGGCCAGCACGGATGACGAGACGAAGAGAACGGTACGAGCCAGCAGCGCGGTGGTGGAGGACGAGCACGGGAAGACGGTGGGCATGGTCTCCGTTCTCGCGGACATCACCAAGCGCAAAGAGGTCGAGGAGGCACTGGCGAAGGCGCGCGAGGAGCTGGAGAAGCGGGTGAAGGAGCGTACCGAAGAGCTCTCCGCGGCCAACAAGGAATTGCGCAAGGAGATAGAGGAGCGGACGTCGGCGGAGGAGGCCCTTCGGGAGAGCCACGGCCGGCTTCGCGACACGCTGGCACAGCTTTCGAAGACCCAGGAGGAGATGATCCGGCAGGAACGGCTCAGGGTGGTGGGCCAGATGGCCAGTGGAGTGGCTCACGACATCAACAACGTGCTCCAGCCGATACTCGGTTACAGCGATCTCCTGCTGATGGAAGCGAAGGACCTGAAGCTGAAGGACAAGGTGAAGAATTACCTGGAAGAGATAAGCATGGCGGCGAAGGATGCCTCCAGGGTGGTGAGCCGCCTCTACGAGTTCACCCATATACGGGACAGCCAGGAATCCGAGGGCACGATAGACATGAAGGAGCTCCTGGAACAGTGCATCCAGCTGACGCACCCGAAATGGAGCAGCCAGGCGCAGGCGGAGGGCCGCACGATACGGTTCGAGAAGGACTACCAGGACGTGCCGCCTCTCAGCGGGCGCGGATCGGACGTGCGGGAGGTGATCACCAACCTCATCTTCAACGCGGTGGACGCGATGCCGAAGGGCGGTACGATAACGCTTCGTACCTACGCGGAGGACGATCGCGTGATCGTCGAAGTGAGCGACAACGGGACCGGCATGAACCAGGAGGTGCGGGACCACTGCCTGGACCCGTTCTACTCCACGAAGGGCAACCACGGCGCCGGGCTGGGCCTGTGGATGACATACTGGATCGTGAGACGCCACAAAGCGATGATGGACATCGAGAGCAAGGAGGGCGAGGGCACCAAGGTGACGCTGCGCTTTCCGGTCCTGGAACCGTCGAGGGAGGAAGAAGAGGAGTTGGCGGACACGGACATGGCCGACGTTGGCCCGGTGACGGTGCTGCTGGTCGAGGACGACCCGCGCGTACAGAGATCGATCGTGGAGTACATCAAGCGCAGCGGGCACGAGGTGGAGACGTCCAAGAACGGGAGAGAAGCGCTGGACATGTTCGATCCGGACGTCTTCGACGTGGTGATAACGGATCAGGGAATGCCCGGCCTCACCGGGTCCCAGATGGCCGTCGCGGTGAAGCACCGGAACATAGACACGCCGGTCATACTCTTGACCGGGTTCGGTGAGATGAGCAACGCGCCCGGGTCCAGGCCGGAAGGGGTGGACCTGGTGCTGCAGAAGCCGGTCACGCTGGAGGGCCTGAAACGGGCCATCGCCGGCGTGATGTCGGGGTCCGCATAGGGCGACAAGGGAGAAATCACATTGAGTGAAGAGCCGGCTGTGAAGAAGGTGCTGGTCGTAGATGACGACGAGGCGGTCGCTCGTTTCGTGTCGTCGGTGGTGGAGAAAGGCGGTCTGGAGGCGGTCGCAGTATTCAAGGCGGGGGATGCGGAGAAGGCGTTCGAACAGGAGCGGTTCGCTCTCGCCATCGTGGATATCAACCTTCCGGACAGCAGCGGTCTGGATCTCGCGGAGAAGATAAAGTCCAGGGACACGGCCATCCCGGTGGTGATCATCACCGGTTTCCCGGGCGGCGAGAACGTTCGCAAGTCACTGGGGGCCTCGGTGGACGCGTATCTGGTGAAGCCGGTCAATCCCAGCATCCTCCTCACCCTGCTCAGTCAGCTCGTCGGCGCCGAAAAGTAGGGACAAACCAAGTCCCCGCCGTCAGCCACGCAAGGCGGGAAAAAGGAGCTGTCCCTGTTTTTCGAGCGCGGAATCTGTTAAACTGAGATGGAAATTGTGTTTGCGGAGGATTGGCTGATGAGGTTGCGTCTGTCCGGGGCCGCGGCGCTTGCGCTGTGGGTGCTGATCTTGGTCTCCGCCGCCGACGCGGGCTGGATATGGACCTCGGAAACCGGCTGGATGAGGAAGAAGTACATACCCAAGGCGACGGCCCGGGAGCAGTACGATCACGCGGCAGAGCTCCACGGGAAGGGCGAATACGAGAAAGCGGTGGTGGCCTTTGCCCTGGTGAGGGATTTCTATCCGGATTCCGAATTCATCGAGGAGGCCGACTTCATGCAGGCCGAATGTCTCTTCCTGCTCGGACGCAACGTGTCGGCCTACAAGATTTTTGAGGGGTTTCTCGAACGCTATCCGGACAGCAAGAAGCGGGCGGCCGCGATAGAGAGGGAGGTCGAGATCGGGGAACGGCTCCTCGGCGGTGCGAAGAAGGACTGGGTCGGAGGGGTGAAGCTGGTCAGGGACAGGGAGAAGGGCGTCGACATCATCGAGCGCGCGATAAGTCATGACCCGTTCCACACGCGCGTCCCGCGGGCGCTGGTACTCATCGGTGATTCCCGCTTCCGGACCCGGTGGTACTCGGAGGCGAAGCAGGTGTACACACGCGTCGCCGAGAATTATCCGAAGAGCGATGTCCGCGCGGAGGCGGAATACAGGGCGGTGCTGGCGGATTCCAGGGCGGCGGCGGACGTGATGTACGACACCGGCGCGTGCACGGCGATCGAGAAGAAGTGCAGGCGGCTGGAAGCGAAGAACGAAGGCGAGATGGCAAAGAAGGCCGCCGAGCTGGCGGAGGTCATACGCAGCAGAAGAGCCGAGAAGGACTTCCTGGTCGCCGAGTTCTACAGGAAGGCCGGGAAGAAGACGGCTGCTCTCACCTGCTATCGATCGATCGTAAAGACTTTCGAGGGAACGGAATGGGCCGGGAAGGCAAAGGGATTCGTAGCGAAGCTGTCCGGGCAGTGACGGGGGTCTGTGCGGCCGCCGTGCTCTTTCTCGGATGCGGCTACCGCGCCGGCTTCACTATGCCCGACGGTATGGATACAATCCATGTCGCGGTCTTCGAAAACAACACGTTGTACCGGGGACTGGACTTCGAGCTGACCGAACTGGTGAAGGCGGAGATACTGGCGCGGACCGACCTGGCGGTGGTTCGGGAGAAGACGGCCGATATCGTGCTGTCGTGCGCGCTGATGAAGGTGGACAAGTCCGTTCTCCAGGAGGACGAGAACGACCTGCCGCAGGAGGTGGAGCTCCGGGTGGCGATCTCGGCGAACGCGCGGAACCGGGCGGGAGAGGCGGTCTTCAGCCAGCAGCAGCTCAGCAAGTCGGTTCGGTACGTGGTCGCGCTCGGGGAGACGGAGGAAATCGCCCGTTCCAGGGCGCTGCGGGAGATCGCGGAGGAGCTGGTCTACCGACTCGCCGAGGAGTGGTGCTGGAGAGGGAACGCGGTGAAAAGGCAGAAAGACGTTTTGGGGAAAAACCATGCCGGATGACAGACGAGACGGACCGGGAAGACCCGGGGATATGCCGCCTTCGGGGAGGTCCAAGCATCTCCTCTGGTGGGTGCTGCTGATAATCAGCATGACGTTTCTCCTGCTCTACTACGGCCGTGAGAAGCTGACCTACAGTGAGCAGGTGAGTCTCGGGAAGTTCGAGACGTACGTTTTCGACGACGGGAGAGCGAGCGAGGTCACCGTGTTCGACGACCACATGGAAGCGAAGTGGAAAGAGGACATGCGGCCGGCGGATCTCAAGGGAGACAGTTTCAGCGCGGCCATCAGCATGGAGCAGATACCCGACTTCAAGAAGATGCTGCGGGAGGCGAAGAAGGCGGGCAAGATCCAGGACTACGAATACAAGCCCAGGAATCAGCTGCTGCTGCATATCCTGGTGAACGTACTGCCGTGGATCGTGATACTGGCCGTGGTCTGGTACTTCCTTTTCCGCCACATGCGTGTGGGCGGGGGCCCCGGCAGCGTACTGGCCTTCGGGCAGAGCCGCGCCAAGCGGGTCGCGAAGGAGTCCACAAAGATCACCTTCGATGACGTCGCCGGGATGGATGAGGCGAAAGATGAGGTGACGGAGATCATCGAGTTCCTCAAGAGCCCGGCCAAGTTCCAGCGTCTGGGCGGACGGGTGCCGCGGGGCGTGCTTCTCATCGGGCCTCCGGGAACGGGGAAGACCCTTCTGGCGAAGGCCATCGCCGGTGAAGCTGATGTGCCGTTCTACAGTATCTCCGGCTCCGACTTCGTGGAGATGTTCGTGGGCGTCGGCGCCTCCCGGGTGAGGGACCTGTTTCAGCGGGCGAAGGAGGACTCTCCGTGCATCATCTTCCTGGATGAAATAGACGCGGTCGGACGGCGTCGAGGTTCCGGCTGGGGCGGGGGTCACGACGAGCGGGAACAGACGCTGAACGCGATGCTCGTCGAGATGGACGGCTTCGATACGGATGAGAAGCTGATCGTCATCGCCGCGACCAACAGACCCGACGTGCTCGATCCGGCGCTGCTGCGGCCCGGGCGTTTCGATCGGGAGATCTACATCGACCTGCCCGATCTCCATGCCCGGGAGAAGATACTGAAGGTGCACGCGAAGAAGGTGAAGGTCTCTCCTGACATAGACCTTGAGGTTATTGCCCGGTCCACTCCGACGTTCTCAGGTGCTGACCTGGAAGCGATCATAAACGAGGCCGCGCTGCTGGCCGTGATGAACGGAAAGAGCTCGGTCGGGATGGAGGAACTGGAGGAAAGCCGGGACAAGGTCTGTTGGGGAAGGCAGAAGCGCAGCAAGGTGATGGACGACGACGACAAGCGGGTGACGGCGATACACGAGAGCGGACACGCGCTGGCCGCGAAGATGCTTCCCGAAGTAGAGCCTCTGCATAAGGTTACGATCATTCCCCGGGGGATGACGCTTGGCTCTACCATGCAGCTTCCGGAAAAGGACAAGTATCACATGTTCCGGAAGAGTCTGCTCGGAAACATCAAGGTGCTCCTCGCCGGCCGTGTGGCCGAGGAGCTCTTCTGCGACGACATATCCGCCGGCGCCGCTTCCGACATCACCCGGGCCACTACGCTGGCGCGCCGCATGGTCTGCGAGTGGGGGATGAGCGACGCGATGGGGCCGGTGAGCTACAACGACGCGGAGCGCTACATGCTCGACAACAGGGAAATCTCTACGAAGAGCGAGCGGAGCGAGGCGACGGCCGTCATGATCGATAAAGAAACCAAGAAGATCATAGACACGTGCTACGCGGAAACCAGGAAGATTATCGAGTCCCATGGAAGCGCGCTCGAAGGGATCGCCGAGGGCCTGCTGATGTACGAAAGTCTTGACGCGGCCGAGGTCGACGAGATACTGCAGGGGAAGAAGCCGGAGGACCTGAAGGATCTTCTGTTGGACGACATCATGGAGCCCGGGGACAACGAATGAAGCTTACGATCAGAGGTGTTCCGGAGGAGGTCGGCAGCCGTCCGATGGTCATGGGGATACTCAACGTGACCGATGATTCGTTCTACGACGGCGGACGCTACGCGGACACCTCCCGGGCGATCGATCGCGTCCTCGCGATGTGCGAGGACGGCGCGGACATCATAGATGTCGGGGGCGAATCCACGCGGCCCGGGGCGGAGCCGGTGAGCGCGAGGGACGAGATCGAAAAGGTGGTGCCGCTGGTGTCCGCGCTCGTCGAGAGGGTCGACGTCCCGATATCGGTGGACACGTACAAGGCGGAGGTGGCGCGGGAAGCGATCGGCGCCGGCGCCGCCATCATCAACGACATAAGCGCACTGCGCTTCGACGAAGGGATGACCGGTGTGGCCGCGTCCGCCGGAATCGCGGTGGTGCTCATGCATATGCAGGGCACGCCGCGGGACATGCAGAAGAATCCGACATACAATGACGCGGTGAAGGAAATCGCCGATTTTCTCCGGGAGCGCGTGGAGTACGCGGCGGATCGGGGTGTGGGACGGGATTTGGTGATCGTCGATCCAGGGATCGGCTTCGGTAAGACGACGGAGCACAACCTGGAGATCCTGTCCGGCATCGGGGCGTTCCGTGCGGTCGGGTGTCCCGTGCTCATCGGGCCTTCGCGCAAGTCCTTCATCGGTAACGTGCTCGACCTTCCGGTGGAGGAGCGGCTTGAGGGTACCGCGGCGGCGGTCGCGGTGGGCGTGATGAACGGCGCGGACATTGTCAGGGTGCACGACGTGAAGGAAATAATAAGGGTGGTACGGCTCGCCGGCGCCA
>CAYMFW010000087.1:0-19857 GCA_964389785.1 uncultured Planctomycetota bacterium | reverse complement strand
TGATGTTGGGCGTTCGATGCGTGCCCGGAACCGTGACCGCTTGCGGTCTCTGGTTCCCTGGTTCGATGTTGGACGTTCGCTCTTCCTGTTCCCCTCCTGGGAGGGGCAGGGGTGGGTTCTTCGCGAAGCGGGCTCGGGCGGCTGGAACAGACGGTTCTCTCCTTCCTGGGCGCGTCGGACATCGAGGTCTCTACGTACGAGGACCTGATCGACGCGGTGGTACCCGAGGACGTGGCAGGCTCTCCCACGGAGTGGTGCCGACCTCAGCGAGTGAAGATTCCGCTTGGCGAAAACCGCGGCGACCTGGAGAAACGCACGTTTCTGCTTCGCTGCGTGATGGAAAAGATGCGGGTGAAGCCGGCGTTCGTATCGAGCCGCGTGGTGTCTCCCAGGCGGTTCAACGAGAGCATCGCCTCGACGGGGAACAAGCAGGCGACGCTCTTCACGCACGTGGCCGCGCTGATACGGCAGGCGGTGGAAGCGCATGGCGGGAAGCTTGCACGGGTCAACGTTGACAAGCTCGGGAGCACCAGGCGGTACACCGGCCTTCTCGACCGCTTCCTCGGGGGATGGTCCGTTCATGCGGAGAGCGAGGAGCGGCACCGTTCGACCTACCGGGTGACGCATCCGGACGGGTCGTTCGAACTGAGCTTCGTCCGACAGGGGGATCAGACGGAGTTCCTGATCGCGCTCGCGTCCATGCAGAGCAAGTACCTCAGAGAGATCGAGATGCGGGTGTTTAACGCGTTCTGGAAGAGGCACGCGCCGAAGGTGGCGTCCACCGCGGGCTACTACACCGACGGGCGGCGGTTCCTCACACAGATCAGACCGTACGCGGTGCGGGTCGGCATTCCGGAAGAGGACTTCGTCCGCCTGCGCTGACCATCAGACGGGGACGTTCTCCGATAATCCAGTTTCTTTGCCGACTATTCGACCGGGTCTCTTCCCCCGCGACAGAACGGATTACACCGCAGAATCCGGTACGCTCCCAGGAGCGATCCCTTGAAGAATCCTTTCTTCAAGAGGGCCTGTCGGAAGTATTCCGAACAGGAGGGCTCGAAGCGGCAGACGGGCGGGAGTATCGGCGAGATTGTCTTCTGGTATATCCGGATGGCACCTGCCGCAACGTCGCGCACTCTCAGCATGACTTGATCACCCGACTCCGTCCCCGGGTTCGGGTCGCTGATCCCGGAGGGCCTCGGCAATATTGAGGAGGGCGGCCGTGACCTCCTCGAACGTCGCGTCCTCTTTCGTGTGCGTAATGAATATATCGAGCCCGGCGGGGATCACACCCTTGTTCAAGCGAAATACCTCTCTCGTGATCCTCTTGAGACGGTTCCTGCCGACCGCGTTGCAGACCTTGGTGGAGACTCCCACGCCGAGGCGGGAATAGCCGAGCTCGTTGGGCGCCGCGGAACCCCTGAGGGTGCCGCTCGAACAGCGCCTGCCCTCCGCGAACACGCGGTCTATGTCGGTGCGCTTCTTCAGCTTCTCCCGCGCCGTCAGTCTCGCGTCACTCATGTCCGCGTGTTGCCCTTTGAAATCGGTGTCGCTAATTAAGTATTATGTCACCGTATGTTACTGCATGTCAAACGCCGGGGAGGAGACCTATGAGCGGGACATTCGCGGTGTTGCTGGCGAATCCGGTAATCGAGGATACGGAAACCATACAGCAGGTGACGGAGGCCCTTGCCACGGCAACCGACATGATCGCCTACGATGCCACCCGGCTGGCGAAGAACGCGCAGGGCCTGCTGATCGAGAATATCTCAGAGTTCAAGGCCCGGAAGATCGTTTCGGAACTGGCCTCCCGCGGCATCCAGGCCGGCGCGGCGGATGCCGCTCCACTCGGCTCCGAGCACAAGCCGCGGCCGATCCGCGAGATTGCGGTGTCCAACGATCACCTCTCCGTCCAGCTCGGTTACACCGGGATGGATACGATTCCCTGGCAGCGGGTGGACATGCTCAGCATCTGTCTGCACTGGGAGCTGCCGGTGAAGGTGGTGCCCTCCGCCGGCAAGCGTGTCCGCAGCCCGTTCATGAGCATCGGCGCCGGCCTGCTCGCGTTCGGTCCCATCGGCGGAGCGTTCGCCGCGGTGAAGGCCTTCCGTCCGGCCTCCGGAGCGAAGAAAGCCACCGTGATGCCGGCCGAAGGCGAGCAGTACGTGGTGGATATCTTTCTGAGGGAGCCGACTGAGATTCTGCGGATGAAATCCAACGCGTGCTGCTACGGCTATCTCGGAGAGCGTCTGCAGAACAATGCCAACGCCAACATGAAACAGGTGGTCCACGACATCGCGGGTGTCGCCGAGGAGATGAACGTGATATTCTCGCCGATGGCCCAGCAGTTCATCGAGGGAGATACGCTGGCGGACGCGAAGCTGGAAAATCTCCACCTGTTCGACCGCTACAATCGCTGGGTGTTTCTCGCGCTGCTCGCGTTCAGCGACCAGCTGGATGCAGGGACTGCGTAATTCCGTCCCTGAGTGGATCAGGAGCCGCCGGGGACGAGGGAGAGATCAGCGACGCTGGCGGCGTACAGGTCGTACACCTGCCGCATGAGGAGCATTCGGTTGTTCCTGACCTTCCGGTCATCGACGTTGACGTAGACCTCGTCGAAGAATTTGTGCACCGGCCCGGCGAGCTTCTCCCGGTAGAGGTCGGAGCCCCTCCGGTAGTCGCCGCTGTCGAAGAGCGCCTGGATCTCCGGACGGGCGTCATTGAGCACCTTCCAGACGGCCTTTTCCTGTGCCTCTTCCAGCAGGTCCTCGTTCACGTCACCGGACAGGTCGGCGGCCCGGCCGATTTTAAAGGTCCGCTCGACCAGCTCGGCGAGCTTCTCCCAGTGCTCGGTGCCCGAAAGCTCTATCACCGCGGCGAGACGTTTCTTCAGGTCGTGCGCGTCGTCGAATCCCGCCGCCAGCACCGCGCGTATCAGTTCCGGGCGGCACGAGGTGTCCCTCGACAGGTGGTAGTAGATGCGGTCCCGCAGGAACTCGTCGAGGTCCGCTGCCGCGTACGCGTCCGGGTCGGCGGTCCCGTCCTTTTTCACGAAGCCGTGAAGGCGGGCCGCCTCGGCGATGACGGACGACAGCAGGAGAGGGCCCCCCGTCGACGGGTGCGCTCCGAGGGAATCGATCGTTTCTATCGCGGCCAGCGCCTGCCGGCGAAGCCCGTGCGGGTCGCCGGAGCTGGTCGGCACCTCGCCCAGCGCGAAGTACCCGACGATGTTATCGAAGCGGTCGGCGAGAGACAGCACCTTTCCGAGCACCGTCTGCGGTCCGGGCTCCAGCAGGTACTGCTCGCCGACGGCCCGCGCCACGTCCTCATCGGCGCCGTCGGCCTGCGCGTAGATCATTCCCATCGTCCCCTGCAGGCCCGGGAACTCGTAGACCATATTCGTGGTCAGGTCCGCCTTGGAGAGCCCCGCCGCGCGCCTCGCCTTGTCAACCGCATGCGCATCGAAGCCGAGCTCGGCCGCGATGAACCCGGCCAGCTCCGTGAGTCGCTCCGTCTTCAGCAGGTAGTCGCCGAGCTTGTCGTGGAACGTCTGCACCTTGAGATCGGCTATCCTCTCGTCGATCCGCTTCTTCCGGTCGTTTTCCCAGAAGAATCGGGCGTCGGCGAGCCGGGCACCCACCACCCGCTCCGCGCCGCGGCGTATCGCGTCGAGGTCGGCGTCGTCGGGACGGTCGAAGACCGCCAGGAAGCGGGGCTCCAATCCATCGTCGTCGCTCTTCCGGACGGGGAAGTACTTCTGATGCGATACCAGTACCTCGGAGACGACGGTGGGGGGCAGCTCGAGAAAGCTCTCGTCGAACGTTCCTTCGACCAGGTTCGGACACTCCACAAGGTTGACGACGGTATCCATCAGGTCGGGACGGCCGAGCACGGCTCCGCCGAGGAATCCCTCGGCCTTCGAGCCGAGGATCGCGGCCCTCTCTTCGCGGCTGACCACCACGTAGTGCTTCTTCATCTCTGCCAGATAGGCGTCCAGGTCCGCCGACGCGATCTCGATCTCGACCGGGTCGGCGAAAAAGTGGCCCATCGTGGTCCTTCCGGACTTCAGGGAGCCGATGGAGAATTCGACCACATGCGCATCCAGGACGGCGGCAATGCGCCGTATCGGACGGGCGTAGGTCAGCTTGGGGAACTCACGGCCACCGATGCCCCACCACATGTTCTTGGGGAACGGCACGTCGGAAATCGCGCCGCGGACCAGCACCGCGAGCACGTCGGCGGCGGTCTTTCCCTTCACGGTAACGGTAGCCGCGCAGTACTTCCCCTTGGGCGTCTCCTTCACGAACAGGTCGTCGGGCGACACCCCCTTGGACCTGGCGAAGCCGAGGGCCGTCTTGGTGGGCTTGCCGTTGGAGTCGAAGCCCTTGTCCGCGGGGGGACCGGTCATTTCCTCCGTCCGGTCCGGCTCCCGGTCGAGCACACCGGGCACGTGCAGCACCAGGTGCCGGGAGCTGTGCAGCACCGTCGGCTGCGCGGCCGGATCGAGGAAGCCGGACTCCGTCAGGCCGTCGCAGATCGCCTTCTTCAGCGCCCGGGCGGCCGGGGCCTGATACGAGGTGGGAATCTCTTCGGTATATATGTCGAGCAGGAATTCAGCCATTTCTCAGCATCTTCTCGTAAAAGACCGCGGCGATCGTCTTCGCGTCCACTATCCTTCCTTCTTTCACCATCCGGACCGCTTCCTCCAGGGCCATCGCGCGCGGCTCGATGATCTCGTTCTCGTCGGGGTTCATCTCGGCTTCCTCGAGTTCCGTGGCGCGGTAGAGGGATATCTGTTCGTCGCTGTATCCCGGGCAGAGATAGAACGTGATCAGCTTCTCGATATGGTGGGCGCGCAGGCCGGTCTCCTCCGTCAGCTCACGTGCCGCGCACGCGTCCCGGTCCTCGCCGGGGTCGAGGGTGCCCGCGGGCACCTCGTAGATCGCTCCCCTGGCCGGATACCGGAACTGCTCTATCAGATATATGGTGTCGTCGCGGGCCACCGGGAGGATCGCGACCGACCCGGAATGCTTCACGTACTGGCGTTCCGCCACGTTCCCGTTGGGCAGCCGCACGCTGTCCGAGAAGACCTCGAAGATCGAGCCCTTGTAGACGCTGTTCTCGCTCACCGTCTCGAAATCAGTCTTCATCGCCGTCCTGGTCCCCGGTGTTTTTCAGGTAGGTAGTGGCGCAGCGGCGGCAGAGCTTGCGAACCCTGCCCATGTACTTCGTGCGCTGGACCACCCCGATGGAGCCGCGGGCGTCCAGCAGGTTAAACGCGTGCGAGCATTTCAGCGCGCAGTCGTAGGCCGGCAGCGCCTGCTGCTCGTCGAGCAGGCGGAGGCATTCCGCCTCGTATATCTCGAACACCTTCGCGCACGCGTCGGTGTCCGCCAGGTCGAAGTTGTAACGCGAGAACTGCACTTCGTCCTCGTGGCAGACGTTCCCGTAGGTGAAGTCGGGGGCCCAGTCGATGTCGTACACGCTGTTCTTGCCCTGGACCAGCATCGCGATGCGCTCCAGGCCGTAGGTGATCTCCAGCGAGATCGGGTCGAGTTCGATGCCGCCCATCTGCTGGAAGTACGTGAACTGGGTGATCTCCATGCCGTCAAGCCAGACCTCCCAGCCCATCCCGGTTGCGCCCAGTGACGGCGACTCCCAGTCGTCCTCGACGAACCGGACGTCGTGCCGTTTCACGTCTATCCCGAGCGCCTCCAGGCTCTTCACGTAGATGCCCTGAGAATCCTCGGGGGCGGGCTTGATGATCACCTGGTACTGGTGGTGCCGCTGCAGCCGGTTGGGGTTGTCGCCGTACCGCCCGTCCGTGGGGCGCCGCGAGGGCTGGACGTAGCCGACGCGCCACGGGTCGGGTCCGAGCGCGCGCAGGAACGTGGCGGGCGTGCAGGTGCCCGCGCCGACCTCCACATCGTACGCCGGCTGAATCACACAGCCGTAGTCCGCCCAGTAGCCGTGCAGCGCGAGGATGATCTCCTGGAAATTCATGCGGGGATTCTACCACAACGCGAGTTCTCGTCAACGCCGCCCCCACGACAACTTCCTTGCCAACCGCGGCGTGCGGCGCTAGAATGACGAGTCTTTCCGAAGGAAGTTATTCGCGGTCAATTATCGTGGAGCAAAAGCATGCCTTCGACGTGTGTGATTGGTACGCAGTGGGGTGACGAGGGCAAGGGCAAGATAGTCGATTACCTCTCCGAGGACGCGGACCTGATCGTCCGGTACCAGGGGGGCAGCAACGCCGGCCACACAGTCATCGTCGAGGGTGAGAAGTTCGTACTGCATCTTATTCCTTCCGGGATTCTCAGGGAGAATACGCTGTCGGTTATCGCCAACGGTGTCGTGATCGATCCGATCCAGCTGGTGAAGGAGATGGACGAGCTGGCGGAGAAGGGAATGGATATCGAAGGCAAGCTCGCGGTGAGCGACCGGGCCCACGTAGTGCTGCCGCATCACCAGCGGCTGGACGGCCTCTCCGAGGAGTGGAAGGGAGCGAAGAAGCTGGGCACGACCGGGAGGGGTATCGGCCCGTGCTACTCGGACAAGATGCTTCGAACCGGAATACGGCTGTGCGACTTCGACGACCCGGAGATATTCCGCGAACGGCTGAAGGAAGAGGTGAGGCTGAGAAACGCGGTGCTCACCGGGGTGTACGACGCCGAGTCGCTGGAGTGGGAGGAGACCTTCGAGCGGTACATGGAGTGCTACTCGCGGTTCGGCGGGTACGTCACCGACACCGCGACGCTGATAAACAGGGCGCTGGACGACGGGAAGAACGTGCTGTTCGAGGGGGCGCAGGGGACGATGCTGGACATCGACCACGGCACGTATCCGTTCGTCACCTCGTCCAACTCGTCGATAGGCGGGCTGTGCGCCGGCGCGGGCGTGGCGCCGGGCCGGATCGGCGACGTGGTGGGCATCGTGAAGGCGTACACCACGAGGGTGGGCGAGGGCCCGTTCCCCACCGAGGACACCGGAGACATCGGCTCGCATCTGCAGAACAAGGGTGGAGAGTTCGGCGCGACGACCGGCAGGCCCCGCCGCTGCGGATGGTTCGACGCGTGCGCCGTTGGCTACAGCGCGATGCTGAACGGGCTGACGTACGTGGCGCTGACCAAGCTGGACGTGCTCGACGAGCTGGAGCGCATCAGGGTGTGCGTCGGCTACGAGATCGACGGCGCCAGGATCGACACGTTTCCCGCGTCGCTCCGCACGCTCGCGAAGTGCACGCCGGTGTACGAGGAGCTTGCCGGATGGATGGCTGACATCACCGGCGCGCGGAAGACGGAGGATCTGCCGGAAAACGCGATGAAGTACGTGCGCTTTCTGGAGGAGCGCATCGCGGTTCCGGTGAAGATGGTCTCCGTCGGTGGCGACCGCAAGCAGATGCTGACGCTCTGAGCGGCCCATGTCCGACCTGACGCTTCCCGGGCACATCGCGATTATAATGGACGGCAACGGCCGGTGGGCGAAGAAGCGCCACCTGCCCCGGGTGGCGGGACACCGCGCCGGCGTCGAGTCGGTCCGGGAAATCACCGAGGAGTGCGCCCGCAGGAAGATCGAACAGCTCACTCTCTACGCGTTCTCCCGGGACAACTGGAAGCGGCCGCGGACGGAGGTCGGCATCCTCATGAAATTTCTCCGCCGGTTTCTCATCAGCGAGCGGGATCGCATCATGAACAACGACATAATCCTCAAAACGATAGGCGATGTCACCGCGCTGCCGGATGAGGTGCAGGAGGAGATGGCGAAGACGAAGGAGATGAGCGCGGGCAACACCGGCATGGTACTGTGCCTGGCGCTGAACTACGGGGCACGCTTCGAGATCGTTCAGGCGGCGAGGCGGCTGGCAGAGAAGGCGGCGGCCGGCGAGGTGACGGCCGGGGACATCGACGTCGAGATGTTCAAGAATCATCTCGATACCGCCGGCATGCCCGATCCTGACCTGCTTATACGGACCGCGGGTGAAATACGGCTGAGCGACTTTCTGCTGTTTCAGCTGTCGTATGCCGAGTTCTATTTCACGCCGCTGTACTGGCCGGAGTTCAGGACGGAGGAACTGGATAAGGCCATCGAGGCCTACTCGAACAGGGTGAGGAAATTTGGAGCACTCAAAGACAGCTGAGAGCCCCGAAGCGCAGGGGGCGCCCGATATCGTGGGGCTGAGGGCCAGGTCCGCCGTCCTGGTGGCGCTGGGCGCGCTGTCCCTCTTCGCTGCTGATTTCTGGTTCGGCACGGATATCGGCTGTCACGTCGCCGCAGTGTTCTTCGTCGCGGCGGGGCTGGCGGAGTTTTACGGCATGTGCCGCGCGAACGGGGCAAAGCCGCTGAAGTGGTTCGGCATCGCCTGCGCGGTGTGCCTGGTGATCGTCCAGATCGCCTGCATCAAGAGGGACGTCACGCTCACCCGGCCGCTCGCGGCGGCGGCGCTCGCAGTGATGCTCACCATCCTGATCGCTCACATGTCGACGTCGCGGGGGTCCAACTACCTGACGGACGTGGCCGCGACGGTCCTGGGCCTGTTGTACGTCTGGTTTCTCGGGGTCTTCTTCATCGTTGGTATCCGCCACCTGTCGGGGGGGTTCGCGGCGCTGATGATTCTGCTGTTCTGCGCCAAGGGAGGGGATTCCATCGCGTACGGGGTGGGGCGGAAATACGGAAAGACGAAGATGATTCCGCGGATCTCTCCGAAGAAGTCGTGGGAGGGCGGCCTGGCGGGCGTCGCCGGCTCGGTCGCGATAGCCGTCTTTCTCAACTGGTTCTTCGCGCGGTGGGGCTACACATTCGCGGAGGCGTGGTGGGCCGCGGTGCTGGGTCTGGCGATCGGCGTCTCGTCGATCGTGGGGGACCTGATAGAGTCGTGTTTCAAGAGGAGCGCAGGCGTGAAGGACTCGAGTCTGCTGTTCCGGTGGTACGGAGGAGTGCTGGACGTGGGTGATTCGTTTATCGTCAGCAGTCCGATCGTGTATTTCCTTCTGGTGTGTCATGGAAGCTGAAGTTACCCTGGGGGCCCAGGCAAGGATCCTGTTCGGACCGGGCGAGCGATACCTGAAGAAGCTGAAAAAGGCCCTCGATGTGAAGCTGGTTGCTCGGGACGAGATGCTGCTGATCAAGGGCGGCGAGAACGAGGTGAAGCGCGCCAAGGGGGCGATCGAGCAGATGCGGGGCATCGTGGCGGCCAAGCAGGCTCTCGATGCGCACGAGGTGGAGACCATCATCGACGGCGCGGCGCGGGACGTCGAGGCCGCGGGCGACTACGCCATCGAGGTGTTCCGGAAGGGGCGCCTCATCATGCCGCGCACGGACGGCCAGAAGAAGTACATCGATGCGATGCGCCGGAACTCGATCGTATTCAGCATCGGGCCGGCCGGGACCGGCAAGACGTACCTGGCGGTTGCGCTGGCGGTGTCGGCACTGAAGAAGGGAACGCTGCGCCGGATCGTGCTGGCGCGGCCCGCGGTGGAGGCCGGCGAGAAACTGGGGTTCCTGCCGGGCGACCTGGAGGAGAAGGTCAATCCGTACCTCCGTCCGCTTTACGACGCAATGGACGACATGATGGACTTCGACGAGGTCAGGCGGTGCCTCGCCCGGGGCATCGTGGAGATCGTGCCGCTCGCGTTCATGCGGGGCAGGACGCTCAACGACGCCTTCGTCATCCTCGACGAGGGTCAGAACAGCACGAAGAAGCAGATGAAGATGTTCCTGACCCGGCTCGGCGAGAACACCAAGGCGGTGATCACCGGGGACGTGACGCAGGTCGACCTGCCGGATACGGAGGAGTCCGGTCTGCGGCAGGCGTGGAAGATCCTGAAGCGAATCAAGGGCATCGGCTTCGTCGAGCTCTCGGAGAAGGATATCGTCCGCCACCGGATCGTGCAGGACATCGTCCGCGCCTACGAAAAGCACGAATAGGGGACGTTCTCAAGATTTCAAATTTGTCTTCTTGCCTTGTCCCGTTTGGCCGAAGAAATTTGAAATCTTGAGAACGTTCCCGTCTTTACCAGTCGGCGAGGTCGCCGGCGATTTCCTCGACCAGGTCTTTGACTGTGACGATGCCGACGGGCCTCTCGCGGCCGTCGACGACCAGGGCCATGATCCGCTTCTCGCGCTGCAGTACGGGGAGCGCATGCGAGGGGGAGAGCTGGTCGGAGAGATGTATGACCGGCTCGACGTAATCGCGTACCGTGCGGCCCTTGTCCGGCTGGTAGAAGACGTCGAATATGTTCACGGCGCCCACGATGTTCGTTCGATTCTTTTCGAAGACCGGGATACGCGAATGCCTTCTCTTCCCGGCGATGCTGAGGAACGACTCGACCGAGGTGCCGCGCTCGACCATGGTGAGATTTCTCAGCGGGATCATGACGTCCTTCAGCTTCACCTTTCCGAGTTTCATCACCTTCCGCGCCATGTCCGCCTGGTGAGGAGAGATGACGCCTTCGTCGGCGCCCACGACGATCAGGTCCGCGAGCTGCTGCCTGCTGAAGAACGGATTCATTGCTTCGGTGTTCATGCCGGCTGCCCGCTCCACGATGAGGACGAACGCGCGCAGGACGATGACGGGCAGGCGGAACAGAATGGTAAACACCTTCACCGCCCGCGAGGTCGAGTAGGGTAGCAGCCACGGGCGCCGGCGGAATATCTCTTTCGGAATCATCTCGGCGAACACGAGAACGATCGGGCTCATTACCACGGTGGTGAGTATCGCGGGGAGCATCTCGCTGCCGGCGGGGAGCAGGCCCCTGAATATCCCGGTGCATCCGGCCGTCGCCGCGTAGATGGACAGGTTGGTTCCTATCAGCAGCGCGATGATCAGGTCCGCCGGCTTCGCGAGCAGGTCGTGCACCCGCATCGCGTCGGGATCACGCTCGGTCACGCGGGCGCTGAGGCGAAAGCGGTTGAGCGAGTACATCCCGGTCTCCGCGCCGGAAAAGAATCCGGCCAGCGCCAGCCAGAAGATGATTGCCGTTACGGCGAGCAGCATTTCAATCGTCATTGCTTCTTCGCCTTCTCGACGGATATCTCCGTGATACGCCTGCGTTCCACCTTCGAGGCGGTGAGCTTCAGGCTGCCGCAGCGTATCGTGTCGCCCTGGCGCGGCGTCCGGTCAAGCACCGACATCATATGGCCGGCGATCGTGTCGATGTCGTCCTCGTCGATGTCCGTGCCGAATTCGTCGTTCCAGTCGCGTATGGACAGCCCGCCGCTGACGACGAAGGATCCCGGTTCGATTCGCCTGACCTGCGGTTGCTCCTGATCGTATTTGTCCTCGATCTCGCCGACGACCTCCTCCATCACGTCCTCCAGCGTCACCACGCCGGCCGTACCTCCGTACTCGTCCACGACTACCGCGAAGTTCTTCATCTCCCTGCGGAGCGTGGCCAGCAGGTCGCCGACGTTGGAGTTCTCCGGAACGAACTCGACCGGCTTGATGAGATCGCTCACGCGCCTCCCTGAGGAGAAGATCAGGTCCTTCGCGTGAAGCACGCCCGCGACGCTGTCGATGTCTCCGTCGAGCACCGGGAACTTGGAACGCTTCTCCTTCCTGGCGAAGACCTCGAGCTCGTTCCTGGTCATGTCCGCCGTGACGACCGCGAGATCCACCCGGGGCGTCATTATCTCGCTCACCCGGGTCTCCTTCATGTCCAGGATGCCCTGCAGGAAGTCCTCCTCCGAGCTGTTTATCACGCCCCGATCCTCTCCCAACTCGAGGATGGCGTCGAACTCGTCCGCGGTGACCTCCGGCCGTCTCCGGCGGGGCACCAGTATGTCCGTCAGGCCGCGGGACACCCGGCCGGCCACGGCAACGGCCGGCGCGGCCGCCTTGTGGAACACCAGCAGCGGGATGGAGAAGGCGAGGCTCATGCGGGACGGATTCGACAGCGCGATATACTTCGGCAGTATCTCGCCCCCGAGGATAAGCATCACCAGGGCGCCGAGCTCCGCTCCGAGAGCGACGGACAGCTTTCCGCCGGCGATCTCGAACGCCGCGAGCACGGAAAGGCTGGCGTAGAAGACGTTGACCACCATGTTGCCGAGCAGCACGGTAAGCAGCAGCTCCTCCGGTCTCTTGACGAGACTCGCGACCGCCCTGCGTCGCCGCGTATCGTGCGGCTTGAGCGAGACAAGGTGGGTCTTCTTGAGGGAGAAGAACGCGGTCTCGCAGGCGGAGAAGAAATGCGAACAGCACAGCGCTGCCAGCATCAGAACAAGGGTGACCGCTATCACTGCGGCGCCTCCGGGTGACGGACGCGCCGTTCACCAGGCTCAGAGTCGCTACTGTCCATACACCTTCTTCGGGTCGAAGACCCTTTCCGAATTGACCTGAAGGGAGTCGCCGTCGACCGTGCGATAGAAACACGACCGGTATCCCTCGTGGCAGGCGGCGCCCTCCTGAATCACCTGGAGCAGGATGGTGTCCGCGTCACAGTCGACCTTCACGGATTCGACGCGCTGAAGGTTTCCCGAAGTGGCGCCTTTCTTCCACAGCTCCTGGCGGGAGCGGCTCCAGAAATGGGCGAAGCCGGTCTCGAGCGTCTTCTCGAGGGCCTCGCGGTTCATGTAGGCGACCATGAGCACGTCGCCGCTGTCTGCGTCCTGCACTACCGCAGGAACGAGTCCTTTTTCGTCGAACTTGACTTCGTCTGTGATTGCCATATTTCGGTGTGCCGTTGGCTTGGTCCACCCTCGCCCGGCAACGGGGCATTATACGCGAACGGGCGTGAGAGTCAAGCGGCGGGGCGTGCGTGGAAGAAGGCGGGCCGGCCGGCTAACCCAATTACTTAACTCCGTTCCCGCTGCCAGGGTTGCATTGGGGGAGGCCGGTCCGGATAATGTGCGACCTGAACACTCGGAAGGAAAGGAACGAAGTATATGAAGGACCAGAGAGTGCTTATCACCGGCGTGCGGGGACGTGTAGGGATGTCGATCGCGCTGGAGCTGGCGGGGAACAACGAGGTGCACGGCATCAGCCGGGGCGGCGGGTACGCGAAGGAGTGCCTGGAGAAGGCCGGCGGCGTGTTTCACCAGATGGGGATGGGCCAGGACGGGTTCGACGCGCTGCCGGAGCATTTCGATTACATATTCCACCAGGCGGTTACCTGGGGCGTCGCCACGCCCGAGGACGAGAAAGCGGCCTACAACGTCTCCGTGAAGGGCGTGGTGGAGATGCTGAAGAAGTACGGCCCGGGCGCCAAACGGATCGTGCTGGGCTCCACCGGCGGCGTCGCCGCCGCGTCCGAGGACCTGGTGAAGGAGACCGCACTTCGCCTTCCGAACGAGGACGCATACCATTCATACAAGTTCGCGATGGAGGTGATAGGCGAGGCATTCGCCGACCTGGAGGGGGTGGATGTCGTGATTGCCCGCTACTACTGGCCCTGGGCGGAGCACAACGGCTTTCCCCACACCTGGATCATCGTGCCGATGCTGAGGGATGAGCCGGTGTCGGTCTGCGAGTCCAAGCCGAACAGGTTCACGCCGATCTTCATGCCCGACTGCGTGCGCCATTCCATCGCGTGCGCCGAAGCGGATGACGTGCCGCGGGTGATCAACATAAGCGGGCCGGAGACGGTCTCGCTGAAGGAGATGGCGGAGATCACCGGGGAGATCCTCGGCAAGGTCCCGGAGTTCGATGACACTCGAGAGTCCATGCCAACCTTCCTGGGAGACGCGTCGCTTTCCGTAACGCTTTTCGGCGCGCATGAATACGGCGTGCGCCGCTCCCTGGAGGCGGCGGTGGAATGGCACCGCCGGAATCCGGAGGAGCACAAGAAACGGGACATATTCGACGCTCCAAAATTCTATTCGCAGTAGTCTTGCGGCCTATTGCCAGCGGGCCGGCGGTCAGGTATCCTGTGCGGCTTCAGGATCGAAAAACGTTCCGGCACACCGCCCGCGGGACAAAGAAGGCGCGGGAATGGGCCGATATACGTGAAAGATGTTGAGGCGGGTGAGTCTGGGGTTTCCCCGGGGGCATTTTAGAGACCATGACACAAGAAGAGGTTCGTACATTGCTCGAACAAGCCAGAGAGAATCTCCTGGCCGGCCGTCCGTGGTGCGACGGTCTGGACGGGAAGTCGGTCGAGGCGCTGCAGAAGAGATATTCCCATTTCGAGGACAGCAGGGACCGGGACGGGTTCGTCGTCAGCAGTATTCACGTGGTCGACGAGATAATCACGCCGCGCCCGTTTCTGCATCTCATCGCGAGTCTGCACAAGAAGAGAGATCAGGCCTACGGCAGCTTCTGGAGTCAGGTGGGAAGAGGGTTCTCCTGCCTGGACAGCGTGCTCGCCGGCCCTATCACGTCGCACGCGGACCGGAGCTACGTGCCGACCGCTCCCGGACCGAAGGATTTCCGCGCGTTCGTGCTCCGGGAGATGATGCCGGACGGCCCGCGGATATGGTACTTGAACCCGCAGATAGGACGGGGGGAGACCGAGTACGAGGACTTCCGGTGCGAACAGGGGCTCGGTTACGTTTCGATCTCCGCCGGCCGGTACGGTATCGAATCCGAATTCCGGTGTTTCGTGCCGGTGGACGACCCGCTCGAGGCGTGGATGGTGACGCTGGAGGAGACGGAGGGGCGCGACCGGAAGATATCCCTCTTCGTCGACGTCAAGTGGGACCTGTGTTCGTACCCTTCACATTACTTCGACCCGCGCATCGTCAGCAAGGGAAGGATCATGAAGGATCTCAACGCGCAGGTCGCGATCAACAATGACCAGAAGAACAAGCACCCGAGAACCGGGTTCCTGATGTCGAGCGACCCGATGGTGTCCTACGATATGTCCTGCGAGGATTTCGACGGGGGAGGGCACCTTCGCATCTTTCCCAAGACGGTTTTCGAGGGGCGCCTCTCGGGCTCGACGGGCATCCAGCCCTACAGCGGCCTGGTGTCGGCGATGCAGGTGGACGTGGATGTCCCGTCGAACGGAAAGAAGCAGATATATTTCCTGCTCGGCTGCACCCAGCGGGAGAGAAAGAAGTGCCGCGATCATCTCGCGACTCTGCGCAAGAGCTACTTCAGCGGCGGGTTCCAGAAGGAGTTCCGAAGGACGGCGTCCACGTGGAAGAACTACGTGATGCGCAGCATGTGCAAGACCGGTGACGAGGAATTCGACCGCTTTCACAACGTCTGGTCGAAGTACCAGGCGCAGAACTCCTCCCGGTTCACCCGTGCGCTTGACAAGGTCGGCTACCGGGACATACTGCAGGACCTCATAGGTATCGTCAGCTTCAATCCGGAATACATACGGACGATGCTGCCGGTCGCGCTTTCCTACCAGTTGAGAGACGGCCGGGCGGTGAGGCAGTTCCCGAAGTTCAAGGGCGGCGACTGCGACATGAGGATGTACATGGACAGCTCGTCGTGGATTCCCGACACGCTTATCACGTACATCGAGGAGACGGGTGATTTCTCGATCCTCGAAGAGCGGGTGCCGTACTTCGATCCGGAATCCCAAACACTGAGAAAGGACTGGGCGGAGCCGATCTTCGAGCACGCGGTGAGGGCGGTGAAGGCACTGGCGAACAACCGCGGCTACCTCGGGTTCTGCAACGTCGGTCACGGAGACTGGAACGACGCGCTCGACGGCCTCAGCAGGACCGGCGAAGGGGTGAGCGTATGGCTGTCCTGCGCGTTCATCTTCGCGGCCACGCGGCTGGCAAAGCTGGCGGTGCGGATAGGGGACACCGGGCTAGTGTCGTATCTGGAGAGCCAGGTTGCCGACATGACGGACTGCATCAACAGGAACGCATGGGACGAGGATCATTACATCTACGCGTTCACGGACCGGCAGACTCCCGTCGGCTCGTACAAGAACCGTGAGGGCAAGATACACCTCAACGTCAATTCGTGGGCGATGTTCACGGGGGTGTCAGACGCCGCCGGACGGACGGCGAAGGTGCTGCAGGGAATCAAGCAGCTCGAAACGCCCATCGGGCACGTACTCCTCTCGCCTCCGTATACGGCCAAGAGCCGGAAGGTGGGGCGGATCGCGGACATGGTACCGGGCCAGTTCGAGAACGGGTCCGTTTACACGCACGGTCAGGCGTTCCTGGCCTACGCACTGCTGTGTCAGAACCGTGCTGACGAGGCCTACGCGGAACTGAAGAAGATGCTGCCGAACGCGACCCTGCCCGACCTGACCACCGGGCCGAGGCACCAGCTGACCAATTTCGCGGTGGGGCCGTCCCACCCGCACTTCGGGCGCCACCTGTACAGCAACTTCACCGGGTCGCTGTGCTGGATACGCCGTTCCATGGCGCTGATGCTCGGCGTGACCGCCGACTTCGACGAGCTGAAGGTCAATCCCTGCGCGCCATCGTGCTGGAAGAAGTACACGGTGCGGCGGGTGTACCGGAAGAAGCGGTACGAGATCAGCGTGAGCGCGCCGGGCAAGGACGGCAGGCGCAGGGCGAAGATCGCCCCGCTCAAGATGCACAAGACCACCGGAAACGGCAGGAAGAACGGCGGATAGCAGCAGGGGCTACTTGTAGAGCGGGAGGTAGCGGTAGTAGATCTCCAGGCACATCGTGCTCATGGCCGTGGAGTACACTCGTCCCGCGCGGTTACCGTAGGCCGAGTTATTGAAGTCCCACGTGCCGGCGTGTTTCCCCGTGGTTTGCTGTTGGGAGAGCAGCGTGGCCCGGAGGCCGTTGTTCCAGACCGTCCAGTAATCCGAACGGGAGCCCATCTGGAACATCAGGAGCGTGCCGCAGTACCAGTAGTAGTAGTCCCTCCCCTTGCCGGCGTTGGGAGGGTTTTTCAGCAGGATGTCGGCGGAGGCGGAGACGCATCGCTCCTCCGGCTTATGGCCGAGAAGGAGGCGTGAGTACGCTCCGACCGCGGTGAGCCTGTAGTTGCCGGGTGAGGCGTTCTGATAGTGGTACCAGCCGTCCTTGTGAAATGTGCGGTCCAGCCACTTGTCTGCGCCCCGGAGGGACTCCTCTTTCACGCGGAGACCTGCGAGGGAGGCGCTCCTGAGCGCCATGACGAACCAGCCGGTGACGGACGTGTCCGGGGCCTGACGGGCCTTGTAACGCCACCCGGAGCCCGGTGCCTGGTGGGCGTCGACCGCGTAGTCAACCGCCTTCTGTGCCGCGCTGCCGTATTCCTGCTTCCTCGTCATTCCGTAGGCCTCGGCGAGCGCCAGCGTCGCGATGGCGTGGTAGTATCCGTGGAAGAACGCCGTTCCGGAGCCGAACTGTCCACCTTCCTGCTGGGATTTCATCAGCCACCCGAGGGAGGCGGTCACCTGTTTTGTGTACGGACCGCCTGTGTCGGTGTAGCCCGCGCCGAGAAAGGCGAGCGTGGCGAGACCGGTGACGCCGATATCGTGGTCCTCGCCGCCGCCGTTGTGCCGCGAGCTCCATCTGCCGTCGGCTTCCTGTCGGACCGCGAGCCAGGCGAGAGCCATCTCGACCGCCTTCTCGGTTTCCTTGCCCCCGCCGGCCGCCGCGGCGGCGCGTCCGCGGTACCTTTCCTCCCGCAGCAGGAAGGCCTCGCCGTCCGTCCCGCGGGCGTCCGTCGCCGCTGCAGAAGGGGACAGCCTTCCGGAGGCGGCGGAGCCTCCCGGGACGAAAGTCTTCTTCTCCATCCCGGGGATCGAGGTGAGCGCGGCCATCCGCGGGATCGCCTCCTGAGGAGACGGGGGTTGGAAGCGCGCGTGCGGCTGCACACCGCCGGGGGACGGTGCGGCCGCGTCGGGAACCGGGGCAGGCGGGACGGCGGTGTGACGCATCGGATCCGTCAGGGAGCTGACGGGAACGGCGGGGGCATCCGGTATCGAGAGCCTGTCATCAACGGGCTGGTCCTCGCGCGGTGTGTCGGCGGGCGCGTGGGGGTCGCGGTCGGCGACGGCAGACGGGCCCTCCGGCAGCGCATCGGACGACTGTGTCTGTTCGTGGAAGTCGATCACCGGAATGGGCCGGGTGAGCGTCACCAGCTTGGGGCGTTCCTGGACGTGAGGAGGAACGGTGTCCGGCGAGATCGCGGGAGCCGCGGGGCCGGGTATCGGCCGGTCGACGGGCTTCGTCTCGAGGATGGCCGCCGGCCGGTTGGGAATGGCAAGAGGGGTCGGCTTCTGCCAGGGCGCCGGCTCGTCCTTCTGCTCCTGCTCCGGCCATTCGTCAGCGGCGGCGCGGAGGGCGAGCCCTCTGAGGGTGATGGACGGCGGTCCGGGCTGTTTGAGATCGTCGCCCGGGGTGCGCAGGACGAGCATCGCGGAGAGCCGCCACACCACCAGGTGGGCGACGAAGGCCACGACGAGACAGCGGCGCAGAAGGTTCTCGCGGTTCAGCCTGGCGAGCACAACGTACATCGCCAGGGAGGTGATCAGGAGAGACGCAAAGACGTACCACTCCAGTGGGATGTCGGAGAGGATTCGTCCGGCGATCACCTTCAGGTCGGATTCGACCACGAGAAGGGTTTCCCGGGAGCGGGCGCGAAAGATGCTGGGAGGGCTTTCGGCGGGGACGGCGGACAGAAACGTGAGGACGTATCCCTGTGCGGAGAGACTGGGACAGGTCTCCTCGCCGGCGGTGTTTATCTTAGGCCCCATATTCTCGGGCGCGCGGAAGGAGCCGTGGTCCAGCGCGCTTCGCCACAGGTCCATCGTGCCGGCGCCTCCCGGACGGTCGGACGAGAAGTACAGAAAGCGTCCGTCGGGAGAGAAGGCGGGCCACAGGCTTTCGAATTCACCGGCGAGAGCGCGTATCGGGTGCCCGGTCCGCCATCCGAACGGGCTGTCGCGATGCGCGGAGCAGAGCGTGAACATCCCGCTCGTGCCGTCGCGGCGGGCGTACACCAGAAGCTGGCCGTTCGGTGAAAGCGCGGCGCTCAGCTCGTCGGCGGGCGTGTTCACCTCCGGCCCCAGGTTTCGTGCGGCGCCCCAGTGTCCTCCCTCAAGCCGGGACATCCAGAGGTCGAAGCCTCCCCGGCCGCCGGGCCGGTCGGAGCTGAATATCAGGACCCGCGCGTCCAGGGCCGTCGTCGGGGCGGTATCCTTCCACGGATGTGCGTTTATCACCTCGAGCGGCATCGGCTGTTCCCACTGCCCGATGTGCCTGGAGGAGAGATACAGGTCCGAGTCGCGGTCCTTTGCGCTGCGCGCGGTGACGAGCACCGCGCCGTCCGCGGTGACGAAGGCGCACTGCAGGTTCTCGCCGGCCGGCAGGTCCGGACACGACGTGGGCTGTTCCCATGTGAGACGGGGAACCGCGTCCGCCGCGAGCGCCGCCGCGGCAAGGACCGCCGCGGCGACCGCCGACGTCCGGATGGCGCGACGCTTCAATGTGCCTCCTATGTCCGTTTCGGCTCGACGACCGCGAGCTGGATGTTGCTGCTGGGAACGCCCGCCTCGAGACAGAGGCTTATCACCCGCACCATCCTCCCGTAGAAGGCGGTGGTGTCCCCCCTGAGCTCCACGATCTGGTGGGGGAAGTTCGCCCGCGAGCTGCGAAGGACGGAGAGCAGGCGAGGCTCCTTCACCTCGGTGCGTCCCAGCATCAGCCTCCCGTCGGGATAGACGTTGACCACCAGGATCTTGGGGGCGCGCGTTATCGGTTTCGCCTCGTGACTCTCCGGCAAGCGAACGTCGAGCGCCTTCTCTTCCTGGGAGAACTGTGTCGCGACCAGAAAGAAGATGAGCAGGTTGAAGACGACGTCGATCAGAGGCATCAGGTTCAGCGTGTTGCTGTCCCGGTCCTCTTCAACGAATTTTCTCAGCGCCATGGCCGTCTCCTCAGGCCGTCTCGACGGACGGGTCGCCCGCGGTGTCCATGAACTCGACGATCAGCACGCCGTTCTTGCTCTCGGCCATGATTTGCTTCTCGTCGACGTTC
>CAYMFW010000086.1:0-19971 GCA_964389785.1 uncultured Planctomycetota bacterium | reverse complement strand
GCTTGCCGGGCGCTACAACACCCCGTCCAGCCGCCCCAGTAGCTCCCGGTCCGTCTCGTCGCGGCAGAGCGGCGTGACGGTGACGTACCCCCGGTCGAAGAGAACGACGTCCGAGTCGTCCTCGCCGTCGGTGTTCTGACTGCCGTCGAACCAGAAGTACGTGCCCCCGCGGGGGTCCTTCGACTCGAGCAGCTCCTCCTCGAACCTGCCCCTCCCCTGCGGAGCGACCCTGATCCCCTTCGGCTCCTCCGAAGGTATGTTCACATTCAGAAGCGAACCGGCCGGCAGGCCGTCGCCGGCCGCCTTATCCACGATGCCCAGCGCGATACCGATGATCTTCTCCGAGGCCGGACTGCAGCTCTTGCTCACGGACACCGCCACGGACGTGATGCCGTTAAGCGCCCCCTCCCGCGCCCCGCCAACCGTCCCGGAGTAGAACACGCTCACCCCGGTGTTCTCCCCGCTGTTTATCCCGGACACCACCAGGTCCGGCCTCCCGTCATACAGCCGGTTCAGCGCGTATTTCACGCAGTCGGCCGGGAACCCGCTCGCCAGGTGCGTGCCGTCATCCGCCTTCACCACCCGCAGCGGGTCGGAGATGCACATGGAATGCCCGACGCCGCTTCGGGGAACCTGCGGTATCACTATCGTAACCTTTCCCATCTCCCCGAGCGCCGCCGCGAAATCGCGGAGTCCCTCCGCATGCGGCCCGTCGTCGTTCGTCAGAAGTATCTCCATCCCCGGCTACCCCCTTGGATGAAACCTGCGGTGAATCGCCTTCAGCCTCTTCCGGTCCACGTGAGTATACACCTGGGTCGTCGCTATGTCCGCATGGCCCAGCATCTCCTGCACCGCCCTCAGGTTTGCGCCCCCCTCCAGAAGGTGCGTCGCGAACGAGTGCCTCAGGATATGCGGATACACCCTTCCCCCGTGTCCCGCCTTCAGCGCGTACTTCTTCAGCACCCGCCACACCGTCTGCCGGGAAAGCGGCCGGCCGTTCCTCGTGACGAAAAGCTCATCCCGTTCCTTGCCCTTCAGCTGGCGGTCCCTCGGCCCGGACAGGTACTCCGCCACCGCCTCCACCGCCGGCTTCCCCACGGGCACCACCCGCTCCTTCGAGCCCTTGCCCCTGCACCTGAGGTACGCGTAATCGCTGTGGAAGTCGTTCTTCTTCAGACTCACCACCTCGGAGGCGCGAAGACCGGAGGCGTACATCACCTCCAGCATCGCTCGGTTGCGAACCTCGATGTCGTCTCCCCCGTCGGCAGCTTCGATTATCGACAACACCTCCTCGCTGGTAAGCACGCCCGGCACCCTCTTCCAGGTCGTGGGCGCCTCCATGTTCGCCGCCACGTTCTCTTTCACCACCCCCTCCGACGCGAGAAACGCCAGGAACATCTTGACGGACACGATCGCGCGGGCCACGGACCTTGCCGCCAGTCCCCGGTCCCTCTCCGTCCCGACGAAGCCGGTCACGTGCTTCGCGGCGATCCGCTTCACCTCGGACACACGCTGCCCCTTCAGGTAATCGCGAAAATGGGCCAGATCCCGCCCGTACGACACCACCGTGTTCGTCGCCACCCCCCTCTCGACGGACAGGTAATCGAGAAACGCGTCTATCTGTTCCTGCATGATGCACGAGTATACTCGGAAGCAATGACGGAGTTAAGCAATTAAGCCGACGACGGAAACGTCCGCGACCCCTCCGTGAAAACTTTTGGCTTACGGCCCGTCACGGTTCCTGCTACAATACCCTTTTCCGTGGTGACAGGATTTTCCCATGGCGAAGAAGATCACGGACTGGACCGCGACCAGCGGCGAATGGCAGGCGCTGGAGAGCCGCGTCATCATCCTCCCCGTCGGCGCCATGGAACAGCATTCCCGCCATCTCCCGGTCGGCACGGACGCGATGCACGGGGAGTACTTCGGCAGGTACCTGGCCGGCGAGATCGGCGCGGCCCTGCTTCCGACGATGCGTATCGCCTCCAGCCTGGAGCATTCGGGGTGCCGCGGTTCGTTCTCCCTCCACCCGGAAACGGCCATGCAGGTGGTCCGCGACCTCGCAGAGGAGGCCGGGAAACAGCGGTTCCGCGTCCTGCTCGTCCTCAACAGCCACGGCGGAAACTACTTCCTGGGTCCCGTCGTACGCGACATCAACCGATCCGACCGGCCTCTCAAGATATTCCTGGTCAACCTCTGGGAACATTTCCATCCCGAGGAACTGGAAGACCTCCCCGCCCGAAAGGGCCCCGAGATACACTCCGGCATGATCGAAACGGCAAGGCTCCTCGCGATCCACCCCGACCTGGTCAAGGACGAACGGACGGACTTTATTCCCGAGTCGCTCGACGGCGTCCCCTTCACACAGCACGACCTGAACCACTTCGGCATCGGCGCGGTGTCACCCGACGGCGTCTGGGGAGAGCCATCCAAGGCCACCAGGGAGATGGGAGAACGCGTCCATGAAAATGCCAAGAAGCACCTGGTCAAACACGTGCGCGAGCGTCTCCCCTGGTTCGACGGCACCAGACCGTACGGCGGCAGGAGCCAGATTGCGATCCGCCGGCTGTGCCCGACGGACATCCCGGAGGCGATGCGGCTAAAGGACATCGCCGGATGGAACCAGACGGAGCGAGACTGGGAGGTGCTTCTTGACATGAATCCTGACGGCTGTGTCGCGGCGGTCCACAACGGACTGGTCGTGGGCACCACCACCGCGACCCGCTACGGCGACGCACTCGCCTGGATCGGCATGGTGCTGGTGGACCCAGACTACCGACGTTTGGGAATCGCCGCGAGACTTCTCGACGCCTGCCTGGAGAAGCTGGACCCCTGCGCCTCCGTGCGCCTGGACGCCACGCCCCAGGGAAGACCGCTCTACGAGAAGGCCGGCTTCAGCGCCGACTACGAGGTCCATCGCATGCTCCTGCCGGCCGCCCCGGCGGCCGCCCCGGACGCCGGGCAGGCCGTGGGGCCTCTCTCGCCCGACCATATCGACGATCTCGCCGCCTTCGACGCGAATGTCTTCGGAGCGGACCGCTCCTCGGTGCTCCGCGCCTGGCTCCAGGGCGCCCCTCATTACGGGTTAAAGGCCATCGACAACGGCCCGATCACCGGGTACGTCCTCGGCCGCGCCGGCGTCCGCGCCGAACAGCTCGGCCCGCTCGTGGCCCCCGACGCGGCGGCCGCCGCGAACCTGTTCGGAAAGGCGCTCGCCGCGGCGGCGGGAAGGCCGGTGCTGGTGGACGTGCCGCTTCACGACGAGGCATGGATCACGCACCTCCGCTCCCTCGGCTTCGTGACCCGGCGCACCTTCACTCGCATGACGAAGGGCGACCCCGCCCCCGCTCCCGGCCGCCAGTACGCCTTCGC
This sequence comes from uncultured Planctomycetota bacterium, assembly GCA_964389785.1. GTDB lineage: Bacteria > Planctomycetota > CAYMFW01 > CAYMFW01 > CAYMFW01 > CAYMFW01. The sequence continues at coordinate 16,599 of CAYMFW010000086.1, read as the reverse complement.
CGGCCCCGCCATCGGGTAAGAGATGGCCGACTTCAAGCTTCACTCGGAGTTCCAGCCGAGCGGGGACCAGCCCGAGGCGATAGAGACCCTCTGCGCCGCGCTCGACCGCGGCGTGAAGAGGCAGACGCTCCTCGGCGTCACCGGCTCGGGCAAGACCTTCACCATGGCCCACTGCATCGCCCACTTCGGCCGCCCCACCCTGGTGATATCCCACAACAAAACGCTCGCCGCCCAGCTCTACGGGGAGTTCAAGGAGTTCTTCCCGGAAAACGCGGTGGAGTACTTCGTCAGCTACTACGACTACTACCAGCCTGAGGCGTACATTCCCCAGCGGGACATCTACATAGAAAAGGACGCTTCGATAAACGAAGAGATCGACCGGCTCCGCCTCGCCGCCACCAGCTCCCTCCTGTCCCGCAGGGACGTCGTCGTCATCGCGAGCGTGTCCTGCATCTACGGCCTGGGGGACCCGGAGGACTACGAGAAGATGCTCGTCAGGGCGAAGCGGGACGACGTGATCGAGAGGAACGACCTTCTGCTCAAGCTGGTGGACATACACTACGACCGCAACGACGCCGACTTCGCCCCCAAGACCTTCCAGGTACGCGGCGATATCGTGGACATCAACGTGCCGTACGAAGACTGCGCCTACTCCATCGAGCTGTTCGGCAGAACGATCGAGAGGATCCGCCGGATACACCCGGTCAGCCGGCAGGCCCTGGAGGAGCTGGACGAGGTCGTCATCTACCCCGCCAAGCACTACGTCGCCCCGGAGGAGCGAATCCAGGCGGCGAAGGGCTCGATACTCGCCGAGCTCAAGGAGCGGCTCAAGGAACTCCGCTCGCAGGGCAAGCTGCTGGAGGCCCAGCGGCTGGACGCCCGCGCCCGGTACGACGTCGAGATGCTCATGGAGGTCGGCTACTGCCCCGGCATAGAAAACTACTCCCGGCACATCAGCGGCCGGGCGCCGGGCGAGAGGCCGTACACCCTCATCGACTACTTCAAGGACGATTTCCTGGTGATCGTGGACGAGTCCCACGTCACCATCCCGCAGCTCCGCGGCATGTACAACGGTGACCGGTCCCGCAAGGAGACGCTGGTGGAGCACGGCTTCCGGCTCCCCTCCGCCCTCGACAACCGGCCGATGCGCTTCGAGGAATGGGAACAGACGGTGGAAACCGTCGTCTTCGTCTCCGCCACTCCCGGCCCGTACGAGATGGAGAAGTGCGAGGGACACATGGTCGAACAGATCATCCGCCCCACCGGGCTGGTCGACCCGCAGGTCCACGTCAGGCCGGCGCGCGACCAGGTGCCGTCTCTCATGAAGGAGGTCCGCGCCAGGGTCGAGAAGAAGGAGCGGGTGCTCATCACCACGCTCACCAAGTCGTTCGCGGAGGACCTTTCCCGGTATCTCAAGGACGACGGTTTCAAATGCACGTACCTCCACTCCGAGATAGACACGCTGGACCGGGTGCGCATACTCAAGCAGCTGCGCCTGGGCGACTTCGACGTCCTCGTCGGCGTCAACCTGCTCCGGGAGGGCCTCGACCTCCCGGAGGTGTCCCTGGTCATCATCCTGGACGCGGACAAGGAGGGGTTCCTCCGCTCGGACACCTCTCTCATCCAGACCATCGGCCGCACCGCGCGAAACGTGAACGCCCAGGTGATCCTCTACGCCGACAACGTCACCGATTCCATGAAGCGGGCCATCGACGAGACCCGGCGCAGACGCGACATCCAGATAGCGCACAACACGAAGTACGACATCAGCCCGACGACGATCGTCAAGGCGATACGCGACAACCTCGCCGACGAGGTCGCCCGCTCCGAGATACCGATGCGCTCCGTGCGGGAAACTGAGGTACAATACGTCACCAGGGAACAGCTCAGAGAGATGGAGGAGGACATGCTCGCGGCGGCGGACGACCTGGACTTCGAGCGCGCCGCCGAGCTGCGGGACCGTATACAAGAATTGAAGGGAGAAGAGAGTGACGCAGAAGCTTGAGTTCGATCCGGCGTGGTGCGCCGACCTGGTGCGCGCCGCCCTTCGGGAGGACCTCGGCGACGGCGACGTCACCTCGCGCACCGTCCTCCCGTCCGGGCTGGTCGTCTCCGCGGTCATGATCGCGAAGGAGCGCGGAGTCATCGCCGGCATGCCCGTCGCCCGGGAGGTCTACCGGCAGGTTGACACCAGCGTCGTCTTCCAGCCGCTCCGCGCCGACGGCTCAACGGTCGCGCCCGGCGACCGCCTCGCCGCGGTCCGTGGCCCCGCCACGTCCATACTCGCCGGCGAGAGGACGGCGCTCAACTTCCTGCAGCAGCTGTCCGGTGTCGCCACGCTCGCGTCCCGCTTCGCGGAAGTCGCCGCGCGTCACGGGGTGACTATCAAGGACACCCGAAAGACCACGCCCGGCTGGCGCGCCCTCCAGAAGTACGCCGTCCGCGCCGGCGGCGGGGCGAATCACCGCGAGGGTCTCTTCGACCAGATACTGATAAAGGACAACCACCTGAAGTGCCTGTCAGGCGGCCGGACCGAGGCGGTCCGCGCCGCCGTGCGAACCGCCAAGGAGGCCGAGCCCGCCTTCGCCGTGGAGGTGGAGACGGAGACGCTGGAGGAGGCGCTGGTCGCCGCGGAGGCGGGGGCGGACATCGTTATGCTGGACAACATGACACCGGACGCCGTCCGGAAGGCGGTCACGGAGATACGCGCCGCAGGCGCCGGGAAGCCGGTCATAGAGGTCTCCGGCCGGGCCTCGCTGGAAACGCTGGAGGAATACGCGAAGGCCGGGCCGGACTGGATATCCGTTGGGATGCTCACCCACTCCGCGAAGGCGCTGGATATATCACTCGAACTGGAGGTGTAGAAACATGAGCACATTCACCGTGAAGACGCGCGAACGAACCGAGATGATCGACATCACCTCCCGGGTCGCCGACGCGCTGGCAGACACCGGGGTCACCGAAGGCGTCTGCTTCGTCTACGTGCCGCACACCACGGCGGGGGTCACCATCAACGAAAACGCCGACCCCTCCGTCACCGCCGACATCCTCATGGAGCTCAACAAGCGGATCCCCTTCGAAGACGGCTACCGCCACTCGGAAGGCAATTCCGCCGCGCACATAAAGGCCTCGCTGATGGGGGCGTGCGCCCCGATACCGGTCGAGAGTGCCCGCCTCCAGCTCGGCACCTGGCAGGGCATCTACTTCTGCGAGTTCGACGGACCAAGGACGCGCGGCGTCATCGTCACCGCGGCGGCACGCTGAGGCAGGCGTGACCCCACCGGAAACCGACATACTTCTCCGGGGCGTCTACGCGTTCGTCGCCCTCTGGCTCATCGCCCGGCTCATCCTCTACCGTGGCCGGGTCGTCCTCGACCCGGTCGAGCCGTACCCGGTCGGGTGGGACATGACGGACGTCCTCCTCGTCACCGTGCTGTATCTCATCCTCACCCAGACGTGCAACCTGGCGCTCGGCACGCTGGTGGCTCAGGGCAAGCTGACCAAGCTCATGGGAATGAAGCTCGCCATCGCGTGCCAGGCCAGCGTCAACATGGCGACCGTCTTCTACATCTTCCAGGTCGTCTTCAACACCCGGCAGCACTCCGCGGAGGCACTCGGCCTCTCCCGCAGACACTTTCTCCTCAACTGCGGCAGGGGCGTCTCCGGCTACGTCATGTACGTACCGATCATCATGATGTCCGCCGCGCTCATGGTCCACATCTTCACCAGCCCATGGATGAAGGAGCTGCTGGCCAACGAGCTGGTGCGGAAGGTCACACAGGCCGCAGGTATCAAGGCGGAGCCGCAGGCGCCGGTCGTGATGCTGAGCGAGTCGCGGTCGCTCCCCTTCATTGTAATGCTCTCGTTCTTCGCGGCGGTCGTCGCCCCCATCGCGGAGGAGGTGTTCTTCCGCGGTTTCCTTCAGCAGGCGATACGCCGTCACTGCGGAGAGTCCGCCACCATCGTGCTCACCGCGCTCGCGTTCGCCGGGGTGCACATGAACCTGCGCTACTTCCTGCCGCTCTTCGTCCTGGGAATCCTGCTGTCGTACCTGTACTCCCGAACCGGCACGCTCGTCGCGCCGATCGTGGTACACGCCATCCACAACGGCACCATGGTTGCATTGATATTGAGAAAATCTGCCGCGGGGTGATAAGGGAGCGGGGTCTTCACGAGCGGATTCGAGGTTTGACCGACGGGTCCGCAACGCGGACCCACTTTCACTGGTCGGTCAAAACCCGCCCTCGGAGGCGCCCAATATCCTATGGGCGCCGAGAATGAGCTCGTGGAGACTTCGCTGCCGCCTAAGGCTTCTTGGCGTACTTGCGCCGTATCTCCTCGAACTTCTTCTTCTGCTCTTCCGTGTACTGCAGCTCAGTGTTGTACGAGCCGCATTTCGGGCACTTGCGGGCCTCTTCTTCCTTCTTGTAGTACGCTTCCTCTTTCTTGCGGTACTCCTCTTCCATCTTCGTCCGCTGAGCCTCGCTCATCCCCTCCATTTTCTCGTAATCGAGCGGCTCCAGAGGCTCCGGCGGCACGAACGGGAACACGTTCCCACACGGTATCTTCTTGCCCTTCTCATCCTTACCGTTGCAGACGTAGGCCTGGTACACCTGTCCGGCCGCACCGCACTTGGGGCAGGCCTCCGGCAATTCGTCCGACACCGCCTCGAATGTCTCGCCGCAGCTCTTGCACATCGCGTGGATCCATATCTCGTACTTGGGCTCCGGACCGTACGCCCACCAGAGTATGCCGACCCACGACGCGACGATGATGACCAGGGCAATGGCGCCCACCACCGGGCTCTTCTTCCATTCCACGCGGTCGCCCGCGTCCCGTATCGGCGCCATCTGCTGGGGCCTTGCGGGACCCGAGGACACCCTGGTCACCGGTGCGGTATCCGTCGCCTTGCACTTGGGACATTCCATGCCCGGATGCCATTTGGCGACTTCGAACTCGTGACCACACTTCTGACATCTAATCCCATACGGCATGCAGCACCTCCCAGAAGGATTTACCACGAACACCTTATATGGCCTTATTTTGCGTTTTGTCGCGCGACAATGTCAAGGTTTTTTCAGCTGTGCGCCAAAAAAGATTTGACCGCACCGGCCCTGCTCGTATAATTACCGGCTGCGTGGCCGTGCTAGACGGGGAGGTAGCGGTGCCCTATCCTCGCTTCGGCGGGGTGTCCTGCAATCCGCTATAGCAGGGTCGAAGGCTCCTTTGAGGTCCGCCGCTGCGTGGCCGCGCTCGCAAGTGGTATTGAAGGTTGGGTCTCATGCAATAGGAGGGCGGAAACCCCGTCAGGTCCGGAAGGAAGCAGCGGTAACCGTCTCACCCTATGTGCCGTGGGGTAGCCTGGCTGGAGCTAACTGCGTAGCGTACGTCACAAGCTTGCGGGAGGGCCGATGGGAGCGCACGGCCTCGTTATTACCGGAGGTGCATATGCGAGCGAAGGAGAGACAGCCGTTCAAGAAGTTGCTTCTTGAAAGAAGAAATATGCTGACGGGCGATGTCACGCATATGAAGGATGAAGCGTTGAGCAAGTCGCGCCAGGACGCCAGCGGCGACATATCCGCCATGCCCCTGCACATGGCCGATATCGGTTCCGAGAACTACGAGCAGGAGTTCCGAATCGGCCTGGTCGAAAACGAGGAGGAAGAGCTCCGGGAAATCGACGCCGCCCTGGCGAGGATCGCCGACGGGAGCTACGCCTCGTGCGAGGGATGCGGAAAACCCATCGCCAAGTCGAGGCTCAAGGCGATACCGTACGCTCGTCTCTGTATAGCCTGTCAGCGCGAGGAGGAGACCCAATCAGGACAGGGAGCCTTCGGTTAGTCCTATTCTCTTCATTGGCGCTCGCGGGCACCGCCGCGGATCAGGCCTCCAAGTTTCTCGTGTTCCATCTGCTCGGCGCCGGCGAGAGCCGTCACCTCATTCCCGGCATACTCAGTCTCTCCTGCCGTCAGAACACCGGCACCGCGTTCGGCCTGTTCCAGGGCCGCAACTGGCTGTTCATTCTCCTCACCGTCTTCGCGCTGGCCGCGGTCGTCTACTACCTGAGGAGGTTTACCCGCCCGGACGAGAAGCTCGCGACCGCGGGAGCGGCCCTTGTCGCCGCCGGCGCGGTCGGCAACCTGATCGACCGCTTCGCCTTCAGCGGGGTGCGGGATTTCATTGACTTCCACATATGGCCGGTGTTCAATGTAGCCGACGTGCTGATATGCGCCGGCGCCGCCGCGCTGGCCCTGTCATCGCTCAGGAAGCCGGAGAAGGACCATGAAGAAGCCTGACCTCCAGGTGACGGTGGGAAGAACCGTCTTCGCCAACCCCGTGCTCGCCGCCTCCGGCACCGCCTCCTTCGGCGAGGAGCTCCTCGAATTCGGCGCCTCCGCCCTGGGCGGTCTCGTGCTCAAAACGGTGACGCTCGAGCCCCGCCAGGGCAACCTTCCCCCCCGCATTGCCGAGACGCCCGCAGGCATGCTCAACGCGATAGGACTCGAGAACCCGGGGCTCGACGAGGTCATCGACCGCTGTCTCCCTGGCCTCGCCGGCGCCGGCCCGGCGCTCGTGGTCAGCGTCCACGCCGACGACCCCGACACCCTGGCCGCGATGGTGACACGCCTCGCCGCCCAACCCAACGTCGCGGCTGTGGAGGTGAATCTATCCTGCCCGAACGTGCTTGGCGGAACCGCCGCGTCCGACGATCCGGAACTCACCGGCCGCTTCATCACCGCCGCCGCCGCGGGAGACAGGAAGCCGGTCTGGGCGAAGGTCAGCCCCGAGTCGCCCCGCCTTCTGGACACGGTCGCCGCCGCGGCGGACGCCGGAGCGGACGCCGTCGTGGTCGCCAACACCTACCGGGGAGCCGCGGTCGACTGGAGAGCCCGCGCCCCGCTCCTTTCCAGGGGCACCGGCGGGCTGTCAGGACCGGCGGTGAAGCCCCTCGCGCTCGTCAGGGTCGCCCTGGTGTCGCGCGCCACCCGCCTTCCGGTGGTCGCCAGCGGGGGAGCGTTCTCCGCCGACGACGTTCTCGATCTCATGGCTGTGGGCGCCTCGGCCGTGGAGATCGGCACCGCCGTTTTCGTGGACCCGGCCGGGGTGTGCCGCGTTCCGGAACAGCTCGCCGCTCTTCTTTCCGAGCAGGGAGTGGAGTCGGTAACGGACATCACCGGCACCGTCAATGTATTTCCCGATTCCCCCGGGGGATAGCCCTATGAGCGACGACAACATTGTCCTCGATTACTTCAAGCTGGGACATCCAAGGACCCCGTCTCTGCCCACCAGGTCGATGCTCGCCCTCGGGCTGGTATTGTGCATCGCCTCTCTCCTGTTCCTGGCCTCGTCGCACATCGCGGTCGAGGAGCGGTACCGCCCCATCGTCGAGAAGCACGCGGAGTCCCTGGGACTCGAGACGGACCTGGTGCTGGCGGTGATAGGTGTCGAGAGCCGCGGCCGGAGATTCGCCCAGTCACCCAAGGGCGCGCTCGGTCTGATGCAGCTCCTTCCGGCGACCGCCGAGGATATGGCGCGCCGTGCCAACGTCGAGTATACGTCCAACCAGGACCTGTTCGACCCGGAAATCAACATCCACCTCGGCATGGTCTACCTCTCCCGCCTTCTCAAGCGCTACAACAACGACGTCATCCTCGCACTGGGCGGCTACAACGCGGGACCCCGCAGGATCACAGAATGGCGGAAACGGCACCCGGGCCTCGCCTCGTCCGAGCTGTGCGCCAGGGCCTTCTTCAAGGAGACCAGGGCGTACGTCGCCGCGGTGCTCAAGAGAAGAGAGGCCCTCATACGGATGAAAGGCGCAGCGCGATGAAGAAGAAGCCCGGGAACGGTCCCGGGAAGAACGGCGGCTTCGCGCTCAGCAGAAAGGAAGATCGGGCCCCGGCGCTCCCTGACGCGGAGAAGCTCTTCACCACCGCGGACATCGCCCGGCTCAAGGTGGACATCCTCACCAGCACCGACCCCGCCAGGAAGGTGGAGGCGCTCCGTAAGATCGCGCTCAGCCTGATACCGGAAGCCGAGAAGGCTGCGCTCTTTCTCAGGGGGCTGGCCGACGCGGACGTATCGGTGCGAAGCGAGGCGGTGAAATGCCTGAAGCAGCTCGGTCTGAACGCCGACGTGGCGGACACGATACGGGAGCTGTTCGAGGGCACGCAGGACGCCCGCCGCCGCGCGACGGAGCGGCTCGCCTCACTCGTAAAGGAGATGACCGAAGCCGAGAAGGGCATCGTGTTCCTGGTGCTGACCGACAGCATGACGGACGAGGCGGTGCCGCTCGCCGAGGCCCTTCACGTGGTCGAAGGCATGATCGACGTGCTTTCGGAGCGCGCGGACCATCTGGAGAAATTCACCAGGCATCTGGTGGCGCGGCTCGCCGTCGAGATCGATCCGGAAGAGATGACCCGTCCGTTCATCGGCATCTTCCGGGAGGCGGCGGTCCGGCACGGCGAGCTGGTGCTCCGCACCCTCACCGACGAGTTCAGGAGGTGCCGGGACCGCAGGGTCCGCGGCCTCCTGCTCCGGACGCTGTGGATAGCCGGCCCCCCTCCCGGCGGTGAGGCACAGCTTCTGGAAGAGACGATCGCGGAGGCGCTCCGGCTCGACGACGCCACCCCGCAGCTCTGGGACATCGCCGGCTGCCTGGTGCGCGCCGGAGAGGCCGCCGCTGTCGGACTCGTCCAGGCCTTCGAGAAGGCGGACGAAGAAAAGAAGATCGTTCTCACCGTTCTGCTCGACCGGGTCTGCGTCCAGGCGGACGTATCGAAGAAGGCCAGGAGACGCGCCGCAGAGACCCTTCTCGACACGATGAAGGTCGCCGGCAAGCGGCTCTCCAACAGAATTATGGAGTGCGAGTTCGTGAGGGACCCGGCCCTCGCCAAGAAAACGAGGCGGGAGTTCGTAAAAGAATTCGTGAAGGCGCTCGAAGGGGCGAGCGAGCGGCTCACCGACGCGGTGTTCACCGGCATCGTCAGGATGGGAGAGGTCGCCGCGGAGCCGCTGATGGAGATCAGCAGGACCTCCCGCAGGCCGGCGGAGAGGAACCGGGCGGTTGACCTGCTGGGCAGGATTGTCGGCGAGGCGACCGAGGCGGAGAGCCCGTCCCTGGTGGACGACGCGCTCTCGCTCTGCGTGCGGCACATAGAAGGCGAGTTCCCGGGAAAGGCAGCGGTCGCGGTCACGCTCGGCCGGATATCCGCCGGGACCCTCGCCGACGAGAAGCAGGTGAAGGACATCGCCGACCTGCTGCTCTCCAAGCTCGGGACCACGTCCTACTCCTACGAGGCGATCGAAGGACTGGGACACACCTGCGCCGGCCCGAAGCTCTCCCTGAACACCGCGGTGACGATCGCCGAGGCGCTCCTCGTCTACTTCGGCCAGGACCTGCCCGAGATGAAGACGAAGACGACGACCGACGGCGACCGGAGCGAGGTGTACCTGATGGGCATCGAGGTCTCCGCGTACACGGTGATGGTGCCGCTCATCATCGCCGCGCTCGAGAAGCTCTGCCTCAACACGGTGATCACCCCGACGCTCCGGAATCAGATACTGGAGGCGCTCCTCGCCAAGTGGCGGAAGGTGGTCTCCTGGGAGGAGATCTGGGGGCCGGGCAACACCACCGCCCTCGCGGGCGCGCTCGAGAGGATCGGCTGTTCCGAGATGGCCGACACGGAGAGCAAGCTGAGGATACTCGACTCGCTCAGCTCGTCCATCGACATCCCCTCGGTGTTCCAGGCCCTCGCCCGTATATGCCTGTCCGAGCCGGACTCCGCCCAGGTGGATGAGATCGCCGAAGAGGCGGCCCTGAAAACGCTCAAGGCCTTCCCAAGCCTGGACGACGTGAAGAGGGAGGAACGGGAAGTCTTCCTGCCGGCCCTCGGCATGCTCGCGGCCCGACCGAACATGGCGCGCGCCAGCGAGAGGTCCAAACGTTCCCGGCGTGCCGCGATCGACCTGCTGTTCGACGGTCTGAAGGAGAACATCCCCGGGGTGACACAGGCCCTCGCCGGCGTCCTCCAGGTCCGGGACCTCCCCGAGAAGCTCCGCACCGAAATCACCGACCGCCTCCGCGCCAAAGGCCGTTAGGGGACGTTCTTAAATTTTCAAATCTTCAAGTTTCTCTGCGTGTCGCAGCCGGCATCCCTTCGCTCATTCTCGGCGCTCATCACTGAAATAGGGCGCCTCCGAGGACGTGCTTCAACCAACCAATGAAGGGCCTTCGGCCCGTCGCTCCAACCACGAACCCGCTCGGGAATCCCGGCTGCGACAGGCTCCACTCCACGCTGAGAACTCGTGCCCCCCCTACAGCACGGCGCGCCGCTGTGGTACACTTGCGGCAAATGGAGCTGCCGAGCGAAGTACCCATCAGATACCTGAAAGGCGTCGGGCCGAGACGCGCCGAGATCCTGGAACGCCTCGACATCACCACCGTCCAGGACGTGCTGCTGCATTTCCCGCGCGATTACATCGACCGCTCCGCCGTGGTCCCGATAGGCACCTCCCGGGTGGGCGAGTCCGTCACCATCAAGGCCCGGGTCGTTTCCGTAAAGAAACGCCTGCTCCGGAACCGGTCCGTCATCATAGAGGTACGCCTGGAGGACGACTCCGGCCGCGTTACCGCCACCTGGTTCAACGCCCCGTACATGTACGACCGCTTCCGCGAAGGCGACACCGTGCTCGCGTACGGCAAGATCACCATGTTCGACAAGCCGCAGATGGTCAATCCGGAATACGACGTGCTGTCCGACGAAGGGAACGAATCCCTTCACGGCGGCCGAATCGTCCCGGTGTACCCGCTTACCGAGGGCCTCAACCAGAAGCTCTACCGGCAGATCGTCGGTAACGCGGTGGAGACCCACGCGTCTCACGTACAGGACATGTTCGACGACCGCTACCTGAAAGAACGGGGCCTGCTCCCCATCACCAGGGCGCTGAAGGACATACACTTCCCGCGCTCGTGGGCCCTCGCCGAGAGGGCGCGTCACCGCCTCGTCTACGACGAGCTCTTCCTGCTGCAGACCGGCATGGCGCTCCGGCGGCGGGGCATCAGGGACGACCTGGACGGCATCCGCTTCGCGATGCCCCCCACCGTCGACAGGAAGATCCGTAAGCGGTTCCCGTTCCGCCTCACCAGGAACCAGGACAAGGCGGTCGCCGCCATCGTCAGGGACATGTGCTCCCCCCGCCCGATGAACCGCCTGCTCCAGGGAGAGGTCGGCTCCGGCAAGACGGTCGTCGCACTCTACGCCATGCTCGCCGCCGTCGCGAACGGATGGCAGGTGTCCTTCATGGCGCCGACCGAGATACTGGCGGAACAGCACATGAGAACGATATCCCGAATCCTCAACGACTCCAGCGTCCGCATCGCTTTCCTCGTCGGGGGACGCACGAAGAAGGATCGGGCCCCGGACGTCAAGGACGTCGCCGCCGGAAAGGTGGACATCGTCATCGGCACCCACGCCGTCATCGAGAAGGACGTCGTCTTCAGGAAGCTCGGCCTAGTCGTGGTGGATGAGCAGCACAAGTTCGGCGTCCTTCAGCGCGCCCGGCTCCGCGGCAAGGGCGCGAACCCGGACGTCCTGGTGATGACGGCCACCCCGATACCCCGGACGCTCGCGCTGGCCGCGTTCGGCGACCTCGACGTTACCACCATCCGGGAGCTTCCCGCCGGCCGCCGCCCCATCGTCACCCGGGTGGTCTCCCGCTCTCACCGGCACCGGGCCTACGACTTCATCGCCGGCCAGCTCCGCAAGGGCCGCCAGGCCTTCTTCGTCTGCCCGCTCATCGAAGAGTCCGATAAGCTGGACGCCAGGTCGGCGGAAGAGACGTACGACACCCTCAGCCGCGACGTCTTCTCCACATTCCGGCTCAGGCTCGTCCACGGCAGGATGAAGCCGGAGGAGAAGGAAGCCGTCATGCACGCGTTCGCGGAGCGCGAATTCGACCTGCTGGTCGCCACCGTCGTCATAGAGGTCGGCATAGACATTCCCAACGCCACTATCATGGCCATCGAGAACGCCGAGCGGTTCGGGCTCTCCCAGCTCCACCAGCTTCGCGGCCGCATCGGACGCGGCAGTCACCGCTCCTACTGCCTCCTCTTCCCCGGCTCGGCCGGCTCCGACGCGATGGAGCGGCTGAACGTCGTCGCGTCAACCACCGACGGATTCAAGATCGCCGAGGAGGACCTCCGCCTTCGCGGCCCCGGCGAGTTTTTCGGCACGCGCCAGCACGGCCTGCCCGAGCTCACCATCTCCGATCTGGGCCGCGACTATGATATACTCCGTCTCGCCCACAAGGACGCGTTCGAGATGGTGAAGGCCGATCCCGAGCTCGCGAAGGGACGCCATCCGATCATCTCGGACAGCGTCAGGGACAAATTCAAGGAACGCCTCGACCTTATACGGGTCGGGTAGGAGGGATTTGTGACGAGTAGGGACATTCTCTCGCTTATTCTCGGCGCCCTCGTCCTCTCATCCTTCCCCGCCGACGCGGCCGACCGCCGCGGCGACCGAAGGCGCCGGCCTCCCGCCAGAGTCGAGGAGAAGGCGGAAGAGAATGCCGAGCCCGCACAGATCGAGAAAAAGAAGGAATCCCCGGCGAAGAAGATCGACCTCGAATACCTCGTCAAAATAGACGACAAGCTGAAATGGGTAATCGCCAGTGCCACCGCCGTCGGGTTCGGCAGGAACTCCGTCAGGGTCAGAACCGATCCGCCCTTCGGCCTTCCCGGCGACCACGGACGCCTCGCGGTGTTCCGCAACGGCGAGCACATCGGCTTCCTGAGAATGCTCCAGTCGTATGTCGGCGGCTGCCTGGTCGGACCGATAGGCGGATCCATGGACCCGTCGGACCTCAAGCCGGGCGACGTCTTCCGGCAGTTCGAGACCATCCAGCGGGAGAAGAAGCCCCCGGCGGAGCTGTCCGCCCGCGAGAAGAAGAGAGTCGTAAGGGCGGTCACCGAGCTGGGCCACTCCTCCTACAAGACCAGAGAGGAGGCCACCGCCTTCCTGAAGACACTCGGCACGCAGGTGCTCCCGCTCATCGCCGACGCGACGAGGAGTCACGACCCCGAGGTGCGCACCCGCGCCCGCGACGTCGCCGAAGCAGTCGCCAACCAGGGAAGACTGGTCAAACCGGATCTCGCCAGGATCCTCATCCGCCGCTCCGGCGTGCACAAGCCGATGCAGGACAGAGGGTTCCTCGGGATATCAATGAGTGACGTGGAGGAGGGAAAGAAACCGGGCGCGCAAGTCGTCGCCATCGTCAAGGAGACCCCCGCGGAAAAGGTGGGCCTCAAGATCGGCGACATCATCCTGTCCATCGACGATGACATCCTCAACGATTCGACCGACCTGCTGGAGGTCGTCTCCGCGAGGAACCCCGGGGACAAGATAAAGATGAAGGTGAAGCGCGACGACAAGGAACTGGACATGGAAGCAACGCTCGGCCGCCGCCCCCCCACCACGGAGCTTCTCCGCAAATAATCCCGACGGTGTCAGGTTTTGAAACGACTCTTCGATGCATCTGAAGTGGAGCTAGCGGTCAGAGTCGAACTGACAACCACCCGCTTACAAGGCGGGAGCTCTACCGTTGAGCTACGCTAGCGCGTCTCCATGATTCTACAACCGGGGACGTTCACAAATAAACAACTTTCTCGCGGTGCGCGCACACCATCCTTCACCTGCCGATCCCCCCCTTGCTTTAGCGCGCGCCCTGCGGTACTATCCCTCTTTGCTCACGCTGCTGAGGGCTAAAGATGGAACGAGTAAAGGTCTACGACACGACGCTGAGGGACGGAAGCCAGGGCGAAGGCGTCCAGTTCTCTATTGAGGACAAGCTCGATATCACGCGCCGCCTCGACGAATTCGGTGTGGACTATGTCGAGGGCGGCTGGCCCGGCTCCAACCCCAAGGACAAGGCGTACTTCGAGTCCGCGAAGAAGCTGAAGCTGAAGACCGCGAAGGTCGCGGCCTTCGGCAGCACCCGGCGCGCGGCCAACACGGTGGAGGACGACGAGAACATCGCCAAGCTCCTCGCCGCGGAGACGCCGGTCGTCACGCTCTTCGGCAAGTGCTGGGACCTGCACGTCACGGACGTGCTGAGGACCGACCTGGACACCAATCTGGCGATGATCGCCGACTCGGTCGCCCACGTAAAGAAGGCCGGTCGCGAGGTGCTCTTCGACGCCGAACACTTCTTCGACGGCTACAAGGCGATGCCCGACTACGCGTTGAAGGCGGTCACCGCCGCGAAGGAAGCCGGCGCCGAATGCGTCGTCCTCTGCGACACCAACGGCGGCTGCATGCCGTACGAGATCGAGGAGATCACCGCCGCCGTCATCAGGGAGCTGGGCGACTCCGTGGGGATACACACCCACAACGACGCCGGATGCGCCGTCGCGAACACCCTCATCGCCGTCAAGCAGGGAGCGTCCCACGTGCAGGGAACGATCAACGGCTTCGGGGAGCGGGCCGGCAACGCCAATCTGTGCACCATCCTTCCCGCGATCGTGCTGAAGATGAATCTCCCGTGCGTTCCGCCGGAGAAACTCCGGGAGCTGACGGACCTGTCCCGATTCCTGTATGAGACGGCCAACATAGTGCCACGCGACAACGACCCGTACGTCGGCGTGTCCGCCTTCGCCCATAAGGGCGGCATACACGTAAACGCGGTGGAGAAGAACTCGAAGACGTACGAGCACGTGGACCCGGAAACGGTCGGCAACGACAGGCGCGTGCTCATCTCCGAGTTGGCCGGACGCTCCGTGCTCGGAATGAAGGCGGAGAAGTACGGCATCGACCGCGACTCGGACACTATGCAGAAGCTGCTCCAGCGGCTGAAGGACCTGGAATGGGACGGCTACGAATTCGAGGCCGCGGAGGGCTCCTTCGACATACTGGTAAAGAAGATCGTCGGCGAGCACCGTGAATTCTTCGACCTGGAGGGATTCCGAGTCATCGTCGAGAAGCGTGAACAGGGACAGGTGATCTCCGAGGCCACCATAAAGGTGAGCGTGGACGGCAAGAAGGTCCATTCCGCCGCCGAGGGCGACGGCCCGGTCAACGCACTGGACACCGCGCTTCGGAAGGCGCTCGAGGGCTTCTACCCGTCCCTCCGGAAGATGCACCTGATAGACTTCAAGGTGCGGGTGATAAACCCCACCGAGGCCACCGCCGCCAAGGTGCGGGTGGTGATCGAATCCAGCGACGGCAAGGACGTCTGGGGCACGGTCGGCGTGTCTGAAAACATCATCGAGGCGAGCTGGCGGGCCCTGGTGGACTCCGTCGAGTACAAGCTGTTCAAGGACGCCGAGGAGACGAAGTGAGCGCAGCCAGAGGACTGGACATCGCGAAGGTCTACGAGCCGGCGCCCGTCGAGGCGAAATGGTACAAGACATGGCTCGAGAAGGGCTACTTCCACAGCGAGGTGGACCCGGAGAAAGAGCCGTACGTCATCATGATCCCCCCGCCCAATGTCACGTCGTTCCTGCACATGGGCCACGCGCTGAACAATACGCTGCAGGACATCCTGATCCGCTGGAAACGGATGCAGGGCTTCAACGCGATGTGGATGCCGGGAACGGACCACGCGGGCATCGCGACGCAGAACGTCGTCGAGCGGCAGCTCGCCACGGAGAACCTCACCCGCCACGACCTGAGGCGCGAGAAGTTCGTCGAACGGGTCTGGGAGTGGAGAAACAAGTACGGCAACACCATCACCGGCCAGCTCAAATCGCTCGGCTGCTCCTGCGACTGGGACCGGGAGCGGTTCACGATGGACGAGGGGCTGTCGGACGCGGTGTTCGAGACCTTCGTCACGTTGTACGAGAAGGGGCTGGTCTACCGCGGAAACCGCATCATCAACTGGTGCCCGCGCTGCCAGACCGCGCTGGCCGACGACGAGGTGGAGCGCCGCGAGATCGAAGGCAACATGTACTGGATACGCTATCC
The DNA here is from genome assembly GCA_964389785.1 of uncultured Planctomycetota bacterium. Lineage (GTDB taxonomy): Bacteria > Planctomycetota > CAYMFW01 > CAYMFW01 > CAYMFW01 > CAYMFW01. The sequence continues at coordinate 634 of CAYMFW010000086.1, read as the reverse complement.
GATGGCGGAGGGAGAAGGCTTCGTCACCGTCGCGACCACCCGGCCGGAGACGATGCTGGGCGACACCGCCGTCGCGGTCAACCCGAACGATCCGCGCCACAAGGACAAGGTCGGCGCGAACGTCATCCTGCCCCTCGTCGAGAAGGTCATCCCGGTGATCGGCGACGAGGACGTGGACATGGAGTTCGGCAGCGGCGCGCTGAAGATCACCCCGGCCCACGACCCGGTGGACTTCGAGATAGGACAGCGCCACGGCCTCGAACAGGTGATTGTGATCGCCGAAGACGGCACCATGAACGAGAATGCCGGGCCGTACCAGGGAATGGACCGCTTCGCGTGCCGCGAGCAGATACTGAAGGACCTGCAGGAGAAGGGACTCTTCGAGGCGCAGGACGGACACGAGCACTCGGTCGGCCACTGCTACCGCTGCAAGACGGTCGTCGAGCCGTACCTTTCCGAGCAGTGGTTCGTTAAGATGGAGCCGCTCGCCGAGCCGGCCATCGAGGCGGTCCGCAGCGGCCGCGTCAGGTTCCACCCGCCGCGCTGGGAAAAGATCTACTACGAATGGATGGAGAACATACGCGACTGGTGCATCTCCCGCCAGATATGGTGGGGACACCGGATACCGGTCTGG
>CAYMFW010000085.1:0-20024 GCA_964389785.1 uncultured Planctomycetota bacterium | reverse complement strand
TTCCTGCACTGCCAAAAAGTTCTGGTTCGCCTTCAGGTCCGGGTAGTTCTCGACGACGACGAAGAAGTTCGACAGCGCCTGCGAGAGCCCGGTCTCCGCCTTCGCCGAATCGCCCGCGCCCTGCGCGTTGGCGGCCAGGTTTCTGGCGTTGGTGATGTTCTCGAGGGTCTCCCTTTCGTGCTTCATGTACCCCTTCGCGGTCTCGACCAGGTTGGGGATCAGGTCGTGCCGTCTCTTGAGCTGGACGTCGATCTGCGACCACGCGTTCTCCACCTGCTTCTTCAGCCGGACCAGCGTGTTGTAGATGGCGACGAACACGATGGCCAGAAAGACCGCCACTCCGATTACGATCCACAGGGCCGGATTCATTCTCTCTCCTCCTTCTTGCCGAACGCGTTGATTACCGACTTGACCACTACGTACGCCAGCGCAATGCCGAGACCCAACGCCAGGATGAAGCTCACCGTCACTTCTCGCCGAAAAGGTTTACAAGAAAAGAAGTAACGGCGGGACCGCCGGCTTCGGCGGACGCGGTATGCGCCTTCACGATCTCTCTCAGCTCCCCCCGGTCGAACCAGATGCCGTGCGCGCGGGGACACCGGTCCACCACGGACGAGGAGGCATCGTCATATCTGCGCTTTTCCATCACGGCCCGGCACACCGGACACTTCGCCGGCGCGTCCTCGCCGGATGGGGGGGCGGACGCGCCGCCGTCGGGACGCGCGCCGGGAGAATCTCCTGCCGCCCCGCCGAGAAGCAGGTCCAGCTCTCCCTCGTCGAGCCAGACGCCGCAGTCCGGGCAGTAATCGATCTCGATCCGCTCGTACTCGACGAGAAGCATCTCCTCGCCGCAGCGGCAGCATTCCATGATAAATCTCCAGGGGTCTATAGTGGTGCTGATTATAGCATTAGGATGAGGCGGCGAACAGCCCGGTTTTCCCGTTGTTGCGCTGCGAATCTCACTGCATTATAATTCCGTAAGTGCCGATACATACAAGGTAATATCACTACAGGTCCGAAGAGGTCCGAGCAGGAGGGTGGAAATGGGTAAGATTACTGTTGCGTTGGGTGTGGCAATCGCGGTCGTGGTATGCGCCGTCGGGGCGGCCGAGCAGTTCCCGTATGCGGGCAAGGTGAGCGCCGCCAGGGTGAACGTAAGGGCCGGAGCGGGCGCAAGCTACAGAATCCTGAAGGTCGCCAAGAAGGACGAGATGGTGGTCGTCAGGGAGGCGAAGGGCGACTGGCTGAAGATCAAGTGTCCGGATGGGTGCAAGGGATGGGTGTATACGAAGTTCGTCCAGAACGGAATCATCACCGGCGACAGCGTGAACGTGCGCGCGACCAACAGCACGAAGGACGTGGTGATGGGGCAGCTCAACAAGGGCGACAGGGTGCAGGTGCTGAGGACGCTGGACGTGTGGTCCCAGATCGAGGCGCCCGAGGACGTGGACGCCTACATATTTGCGAAGTACGTGACGTACGTGGGCGACCTGAAGGGCTACCTCTCCCGAGAGAAGACGCGCAAGCAGATCCTGGACCTCCAGAAGAAGCTGGAGAGCGGCCTGGCCAGGGAGAAGGCGGGCGATCAGGCGACGTGGGACATCGACGGATACGTCGCCGGCTACGAGAAGCTGAAGGAGCTGGCGGCGTCGGAGGACTGCGGGGCCGTTTCCACGACCGCGTCGGCGCTGGCGGACCGCCGGCTGAAGGAGCTGAAAGGCGACAAGGAACTGGTGGACCGCCTGAAGAAGGCGGAGCGGGAGCTCGCCGAGATAGAGGCGTGGAAGAAAAGAGAGGAAGCAAAACTCAACATACCGGAGGTGGAATACACCGCGCGCGGTTGGGTCGAGGATGTGGGTCCGATCGTTAATCGTCCCGGCACGCACCGGCTGAGAATGGGCCAGGAGCCCCTTTGCTTTCTGTCGAGCAGCAAGTATAATCTCTACGACTACGTCGGATCGCTGGTCGGCATCATGGGCAAGTACGCCCGGATGCACGGGCGCAGGGTATTGGTAGTAGAGAAGTTAGACGTTCTTCATGCCGAAAAGAGCGACTTTTAGGGGGCTGTTCAGGTCACTCTCACAAACGCTCAAGGGCCTCTTCGCGGGGAGCAGGTTTCTCTGCGATACATGCCGGTACGATTGGGGTAACGCGTGTTCGCGTCCGGAGCGGCCGAACGCGCGTACGTGTCCCGACTACGTAAAGCGCTGAGGGCAGGAGCATGCGGCACAGGCTGTCGGGAGGCAGGGCCGGTTTCACCGCCACGGAGCTTCTGACCGTCGCGGCGATCGTCACCAGTGTTTCCACCGCAGCCTACGTGAAGGTGAAAGACAAGGCGAAGCAGACCGCGTGCACCAGCAACCTGCGCCAGGTGGGATTGGCCCTCCGCATGTTCGAGATGACGGAGGGGAAGCTCCCCGACGCCGCTTTCTTCCCGGCGAAGCCCAGGAAGGACAAGAACAGCATCCGGGTGATCATGAAGGACTGCAACGAGAAGCTCTTCGTATGTCCCGCCGCGCCGGACGAGCTGGCGAAAGAGGGACTGACGTTCGTGTGGAACGACAAGTGCAGCGGCAAGGCCTCCCACCGTATCAAGGACGCCGGGAAGACGTGGCTGATGATCGAGATAAACGCGGTGTCCGACAAGGTGCCCGCTCCTCACCCGGGGGGATACAACGTGCTGTACGCCGACCTGCAGACCGTCAAGACGGTGAAAGAGCTTCCGAAGGATCTCGCCGAGATGCTGAACAAGAGCCGCAAGGAAGAAGAGGACGAGAACGCGGAAGACAGGAAGCCGGACGAGAAGAAGCCCGAGAAGAAGCCCGAGAAGAAGGAGCCGGACGAGAAGAAGAGGCCGGACGAGAAGAAGCCGGAGAAGAAGGAAGCGGGCGAGAAGAAGGGCGAAGGGACATAACGACCTTGGCGGGAAGTGAAATAGAGCTGAGGGTCGCCGGCATTCTCGTGCGGGACGGCGGAGTGCTGCTGGTAAGGCACGAGAAGCCCTCCGCGTCGTACTGGGTGATCCCCGGCGGGAGGGTGGAATTCGGGGAGACGCTGGCCGAGGCGCTGGAGCGGGAATTCCTGGAGGAGCTGGCCATGGAGGTGGAGGCGGGGGAGATACTGCTGGTGAACGACGCGGCCCCCTCAGACGGCCGGAGACACGTGCTGAACGTGTATTTCTCGGTTTCTTCGAACGGCGAGGTCTCCGCCGGCTCCCTGCAGGGGGTTGCGGAAGCGCGTTTCTTCGGCGAGAATGAGCTTGCGGGGCTCGACCTGAGGCCGCCCCTGGGGGAGGCGCTCGCGGAGGTGATCCGCGGCGGGTCGAGCGACCGACCGTCTCGGGGGACCCAAGGGCCCGGCGGGCCCTGCCCGCGGCGCCCCGCGCGGTGCGGCCCCCCGCGCCGGCGGCGGCCGCGGCCGGCGACGACCGGGTGATCTTCACGGACGACTTCGTGATGGAGGCGACGGTGATCGGCTACGACGCGGCCGGGGACGTGATCACCCTCAAGGTCCGGTACGGCACGCTGGCCATACCGGGCGCGCGCGTCCGTTCCGTCGACTACGACACCGCGATAAGCAGGTCTATTCCCGACGACAACGACCAGGCCCTGGCGCTGGTCGCCCTGATGGAGAAACACGGGGGGTTCGAGGCGGCGATCGCGGTGCTGGAGGCGCTGCGCTCCCGCACCGTGCCTCCGGAGAACGTGGAGCTGACGCTCGCGAAGCTGTACGAAAAGGCCGGGAATTTTTCGAAGGCGGTCGAATGCCTGAGGGGCTACCTGGACAGTCACCCCGAGGACGTCGCGGTGCAGGCCGAGATGGACCGGCTGATGAAGGAGATGAAGGGCAAGGGGGACACCAAGACCGAGGAGCCCGAGATAGAGGTGGTGGAGGAGAAGGTGGAAGAGGGCATGGAGGACGGCGGGTGGCGCGTGGAGCCCTGGGGAAACGCGGGCGAGATATTCTACGTGACGGTCGGCAAGGAAGGGGACCGGCTGCTCAAGATCGACCTGCTGAAGGGACCGAAGGACAAGCTCGCGGCCAGGAAGCAGCTCCTGGCCGAGGAATCGGACCTGACCAGGAAGCCGCTGCTGGTATTCGACGCGTACAACAACACGGACGCTCCGCTGAACATCGCGATCGCGGCGGTAACCTCGCCGGGATGGAAGTTCTACGAGAGCAAGCAGATCGCCCTGCCCCCGCGACAGTGGAAGCAGGGGCTGTCGGTCGACCTGAGCGCCAAGGATTTCAAGAGCGAGGAAACGAACTGGAACTACACGTCTTCGGTACAGAACCTGAAGAGCACGATACAGATACTTTTTCTCATCTACCACGGCGACAAGGCCGGGACGATTTTCTTCAACAACGTGGACTTCGTGAAGAAGCCGTAATCCCTTGCGGGCAGAGGGGATCTCCTTCGCTCATTCTCGGCGCCCATAGGAGACTGGGCGCCTCCGAGGCAGGGTTCGACCGCGCAAGGAAATGCTCGCCTGACGGCGGACGCGGTCGAACCCAGAACCCGCTCAGGAGATCCCCTCTGCCCTCCGTTCGCTTGACTTCCCGCACGCACTGCGCCACAATGCGCCGGTATACTCGGAGGAAAATGCATGCTGTCGGACAGACTCATCGTCTTCATGGGGATCGCGCTGGCGCTCGCCGGCTGTCAGAACGATTTCGCCACGAAGCCGTACGTGCAGAATCCCGGCCAGGACCGGATGACGGTGATGTGGAGCTCACGGCAGCCCTGTTCCTTCAGCGTGCGGTACGGGAAGGGCGAGAAGCCGGCGGAGAAGATCGATGTCGAGCCGCGTGACGTGGCGGACATTCCCGAGTTCCTGTACCGGGCGGACCTCACCGGGCTGGAGCCGGGCACCGAGTACCGCTACACGGTCAGCTCGTCGCGCAGCAGGGCGGCGGGTTCGTTCCGCACCGTTCCGAAGGGGGAGGGGCCGTTTACCTTCATCGCGTACGGCGACTCCCGGACGCAGGCGGAGATCCACCGGGCCATCGCGTCGCGCTTCCTGGAGCACAAGCCGGCATTCATCCTTCATACCGGCGATATCGTGACCAGCGGCCCCTTCGAGCAGTGGCAGCCGGAGTTCTTCGGCCCGCTGGAGGAGGTGATGCGCGGTGTGCCGCTCTGGCCGGCGCGGGGCAATCATGACGGATGGAGCGTGTATCGACAGGTGTTCGCGTTCCCCGGGGGACAATCACACTACTCGTTCGATTACTCGAACGCCCACTTCGTCGCCCTGGACATGCGGTTGTCGAAGGAGGTCCTCGAATGGCTCGACAGGGACCTGGCCGCCGCGAAGGCGACCTGGAAGTTCGTCTTCTACCACTATCCCACGTTCGACGTCGGTGCGCACCGGTCGGCCTGGGGCCGCGGCAGCCTTCTGCCGATACTGCGGAAGCACAGGGTGGACTTCTCGTTCGCCGGGCACAGTCACGGGTACCAGCGCTTCAAGCCGATGTTCAGGGAGGGAGAGAACGAGAAGCATCCGATCACGTTCATCGTCACGGCCGGGGGAGGGGCTCCGCTCCACCGGGTCGAGTTCGACGTCCACACCGCGGCGAGCCATCACCGCTACCATTACACGGTATTCCACGTGGACGGAGATACGCTGTCCATGAAGGCGCTGGCGCGGGACGGCGAGGAACTGGACTCGCTGACGCTCACCAAGAAGAACGGACAGGTCGACGACGCGTACCTGGCAGAGGCGATGCCGGAGAATACCTTCGGCAGGCTCAGGGGAGCGATCGCGCCTCACTTCGGCGGCATGGTGTTTCCCGAGCTTCTCACGCCGGAGAAGACGACGCCGCTCACGTTCCGGCTGAGCGCCGGGGAGTACGGGATGACGTTCCGGCTGCACCTGGAGGAACGGGCTGCGAAGCACTACGAGATGACGCCGGTGGAGGGGAAGGTGGGCCCCGGCGAGACGAAGGACGTGACGATCGGTGTCAGGCCGCTCGAGGACACCGCCCGGCCCGGCACGCTCAATCCGATACTCAGACTGAAGCTCGAATACGACATCGACGGGAAGAAGGGAAGGATATACAGCGGTCGCCTCCGGTGCCCCGTTCCGGAGGAAGCGGGGGAATAACGGCATGAGTGAGAGGATCGCCGTCGCGATGTCGGGCGGGATGGATTCCTCCGTGTCCGCCACACTCCTCACCTCCCAGGACTGCGAGGTGATCGGCGTCACCATGACCATGCCGGGCGTGTTCGACGACGGCGGTGAGGCGGTATCGGCCGCGAAGGCGGTCTGCGCGAAGCTGGGCATCGAGCATCACGTGATCGACGTCTCGGACGATTTCGAGAGGCTGGTCGTAAGGCCGTTTTGCGAGGAGTACCTGAGCGGCAGGACGCCGAACCCCTGCGTGACGTGCAACGAGAATGTGAAGTTCGGCCGGCTGTTCGAGTTCGCCGAGTCGCTCGGCGCCGGGTGGATCGCCACCGGGCACTACGCGGCGGTGGAGAAGCACGAGGGCCGGTACGAGCTGAGGCGGCCGGCGGACCGCAGGGCGGACCAGTCGTACTTCCTCTGGCGGCTGAGCCAGGACCAGCTGGCGCGCGTGGTGTTTCCTCTGGCGGACACCACCAAGGACGACGTCAGGGAGATCGCGCACGTGCGGAAGCTCGGCGTGCACGACCGCGCCTCCAGCCAGGACATCTGTTTCCTCCAGGGCGGAGACTACCGTGACCTGCTGAAGGAGCGGTGTCCGGACGCGCGGACGGAGGGCGACATCGTGGATTCGTCCGGAAAGGTGCTGGGGAAGCATCCCGGCGTCGCCTTCTTCACGGTGGGCCAGAGGGAGGGGCTGGGGATATCCTGGAGCGAGCCGCTCTACGTCGTCCGGATAGAGGCCGCGACGAACACGCTGGTGGTCGGCGCCAGGGAGGAGACGCTGTCGTCCGGTCTGCGCGCCGGTGACGCCAACTGGGTCTCGATCGCTCCTCCTGACGGTCCGGTCGACGCGTTCGTCCGGGTGCGGTACAACCAGACGCCGCTCGCCGGCACCGTCACCCCGCTCGACGGGGGGGAACTGGTCGTGGAGTTCCCGGACGAGCAGACGTCGGTCACCCCGGGGCAGTCGGCCGTCTTCTACGAGGGAGACAGGGTCCTCGGCGGCGGCATCATTACAGCAGCCCGCCCTCCACGAAGCTGAAGAAGCTGTTGTCCCCGATTATGATGTGATCGATCAGCTTCACGTCCATCGTGCCGCACGCGTCCCGCAGCGCCTGCGTGAATATCTTGTCGTCGCGGCTCGGGGTGGTGTTCCCCGACGGGTGGTTGTGGACGCACACGATACCGGCCGCGAAGTACCTGATGGCCTCCGCCATTATCGTGCGGACGTGCGGCACGGCCTGCGCCGGGGTGCCGTTCACGATGTCTCTCACCTCGATGATGTTGTTCCGACCGTCCAGCATGATGGCCTTGAACAGTTCCACCTTCAGGTCTCTCAGCCTCGGCATGAACATCTCCGCGATGTCCTCCGGACTGCGAAGCGATCCCTTGACGTCGCGCTGCTGGGACATGAACCGCTTGCCGATCTCCATCGCGGCGAGTATCTGCGCCCGCTTCGCCTTCCCCACGCCCTTTATGCCGTCCCACCGGGACGCGTCCGCGTGGGTCAGCCCCCGCAGGGACCCGAATTCCTGAAGGATCTGCCTGCCGAGATCCACCGCGCTGCTGCCGCGATGGCCGTTTCTGAGAAGCAGCGCGAGCAGCTCCGCGTCGCTGAGGGTATGGGCGCCGGATCGGTAGAGCTTCTCCCGGGGGCGCATGTCTTCGGGCCAGTGCTTGATCGAGTTTCCTGACTCCTCTTTCGCCATCGTATTTCTCCTTCGCTGTTGACGGATATTACCTGTTGAGCGTTCGCAGTTCAAGGCCGCTCCCGCCGGCCGAAAGTGGCAGCTGGTCCTACTTTTCTTGCAATGGGGGTCGGAGCGGCGTTATAGTACCGCTTCCAGGAGGAATCCATGGCTGAATCTATGAAACGGGTGATGGTCGCCGTCGACGTGGAGCGTCCGGAGATGAAGGACGCGGCCGAGAAATTCGCGGCGTCTCTCGAGGGGAAGGCCGAAGCGGCTATCCTGGACGTCCACGACGGGAAGGCGCTCGCGAAGACGGAGGCGGACGTCCTGGCGGTCTTCGGCGGGGACGGCTCGATGCTCGCCGCCGCCCGGGGGCTGGGAGGGAGTCCGGTGCCCGTGGTGGGAGTCAACCTGGGAAGATTCGGCTTCCTCACCCATTTCAGCGCGGCCACCATAGAAAAGGACTTCGAGGCGATTCTGGCCGGCGACATGGACGTGCGCCGGTGGATGATGCTGAAGTGCTCCGTGCCGGGGAAGTCGGGCGAGCGCTTCAGCGGGGTCGCGCTCAACGACGTGGTGATCGGCATCGGCCCGGTCTCCCGGATGGTCTCGGTGGAGCTTCATGTAAACGGCGAACACGCGGCGACTTACCGGGGCGACGGGGTGATCGTCGCCAGCCCGGCCGGGTCCACCGCGCATTCGCTGTCGGCCGGGGGTCCGATAGTGTCTCCCGCCATGGGGGCCTTCGTGCTCACGCCGGTGTGTCCGCACACGCTGACGGACAGGCCGCTGGTGGTCCCTCCGGATTCGAAGGTGATGCTCAGGCCCGGCGGCAACACCCGCCTGTCGCTCGACGGTCAGGTGAACTGCGAGATCTCCGAAGGGGACGAGGTGACGGTGGAGAGGGCGCCGTTCACGTTCAATGTCGTTTCCAACGCCAGGCGCACCTACTACAGCCTTCTCAAGGACAAGCTCAACTGGGGAAGGCCTCCCGCCTATGGCCAGGATTAAGATACGCGTCGACCGGTGCAAGGGCTGCCGCCTGTGCGTGGAGGTCTGCCCGAAGAAGTGTCTCGTGATGGACGAGGGCCTGAACGCCAGGGGGGTCCATCCCGTGAAGTACGACGAATCGGTCGCGGAATGCGGCGGGTGCATGAACTGCATACTGGTGTGTCCGGACGTCGTGATAGAGCTGGAGGAAGACGGGTCCGACGATGAGTCCTAAGCGGTACGGAATAATCTCCGATCTTCACTCGAACGTCGAGGGGCTGAGGAGCTGTCTGGCCGCGCTCGACGAGGAGGGGGTTGACGAGGTGCTGTGCCTGGGCGACATCGTGGGATACAACGCGAAGCCCGCCGAGTGCCTGGACCTGGCCGTCGAGCGGTGCTCCCACATCATCCAGGGGAATCACGACCGGTATCTCCTGGGGGAGATTCCGGAGCGGTTGAAGGAGAGCATCGTTCACGTGGCGAAGTGGGGCGGCGAACAGCTGTCGGACGAGCAGAGACGGAAGCTGAAGGACCTTCCGGAGACGAAGGTGGTGGACGACCGGGTGCTGATGGTCCACGGCTCTCCGCGGAACCGCGACGAGTACCTGCTGACGCATGACGCCATCGAAGGCGGGCTGAAGGCCATGAAGGGCAAGTACATGGGTCTCTACGTATGCTTCTTCGGTCACACCCACCTGCCCTTCCTGATATGCGACGAGGAGGTCCGGGCCGACTTCAAGGAGAAGACAACCATAAAGCTGGAGAAGGGGACTCCCTACCTGTTGAACGCGGGAAGCACCGGGCAGCCGCGCGACGGGTTCCCGCTGGCCGGGTGCGGCGTGTTCGATACCGGCGAGTATACGATGACCTGGCTGAGAGTGGAGTACGACATCGCGAAGACGCAGGGGGAGGTGATGGCGGCCGGGCTGGATGACTGGTTTGCGTACCGGCTGGAGGCGGGCAAGTGAAGATTCTGATTTCAGGCAACGAGGCCGCCGGTGAAGGCGCCGTGGCCGCCGGCTGCAGGCACTACTACGGCTACCCGATAACCCCGCAGAACGAGCTGACCGCGCACATGTCGAGGCGGATGGAAGAGCTGGGCGGCGTGTTCGTCCAGGCGGAGAGCGAGCTGGCGGCGATCAACATGGTGTTCGGCAGCGCGGTCGCGGGCAAGAGGGCGATGACGTCGTCCTCCAGCCCCGGGATAAGCCTGAAGCAGGAGGGGATCTCCTACCTGGCGGGGTGCCGCCTGCCGGCGGTGATCATCAACGTCCAGCGGGGCGGCCCCGGGCTCGGAAACATCGCGCCGTCCCAGGCGGACTACTACCAGGCCACGCGGGGCGGCGGCCACGGGGACTACCGGACGCCGGTGCTCGCGCCGGATTCGGTTCAGGAGGTGTACGACCTGACCATAGACGCATTCGATCTCGCCGACAAGTACCGCACCCCGGTGCTGGTGCTGATGGACGGGCGGATCGGGCAGATGATGGAGCCGGCCGACCTGCACCCCGCGAAGGAGCGGACGGACCTTCCCGCGAAGGACTGGGCGCTCACCGGGTGCGACGGTCGCGACCCGCAGCTGATACGCTCCCTGTTCCTCAACGAGGACAAACTGGAGGAGCTGAACATGGTGCTGGCCGGGGTGTACCGCGAGATCGGAAAGAACGAACAGCGGTCCCAGGAGTACCTGATGGACGACGCGGATGTTTGCATCGTGGCCTATGGCACCAGCGCGCGCATCTCCCGGGAGGCGATCCGGCTGCTGCGGGCGGACGGCGCGAAGGTCGGCCTGCTGAGGCCGATCTCGCTGTGGCCGTTCCCGGCGGAGGCGATGGGAAAGGCGGCGGAGAAGGTGAAGGCGCTGGTGGCGGTCGAGATGTCCCTCGGGCAGATGATAGACGACGTGAGGCTGACGACGGAATGCCGCAGGCCGGTGGGGTTCTGCGGGAGGACCGGCGGGAACGCACCCACCACCGACGAAATAGTCGAGGAAGTGAAGAAGTACCTGTAGGGGCGGGGGATCTTCGAGAGAGATCGTCGGGGCTCGATCGAGGCGGTGGAGACCTACGCCAGGGGCGCGCCCCGGCACGACGACATGACCATTCTGGTCGTCAAAAAAGACTGATTTTCGTTGACGAAAAGGGCCGTTTTCTGCTATAATTTCCTTTCTGGAACTTGAGTACAAGCGTACAAATAACAAGAGGTTAGACCCCGGATGACCCAGACCAGGCGAGAGAACGTAGAAGACCTCCTCATCGAGGAGGAACTGAAGGATTCGTACCTGAGCTTCGCCGTCAGCGTGATCATGTCGCGGGCCCTGCCGGACGTGAGAGACGGGCTGAAACCGTCCCAGAGACGCATTCTGGTCGCGATGAACGACCTGAATCTCGGCCCCCGCACCAAGTTCCGGAAGTGCGCCAAGATAGCCGGCGATACGTCCGGTAACTACCACCCTCACGGCGAGCAGGTGGTGTATCCGACGCTCTACCGGATGGCGCAGGATTTCAACATGCGCTACACGCTGGTGGACGGGCAGGGCAACTTCGGGTCGATCGACGGGGACGAGCCGGCGGCGATGCGGTACACCGAGGCGCGGATGACGAGCATCGCCATGGAGATGCTGGACGACCTGACGCACGACACGGTCGAGTTCCTGCCGAACTACGACGAGACCAGGTCCGAGCCCACCGTGCTGCCGGCCCGGTTCCCGAACCTTCTCTGCAACGGCTCTTCCGGCATCGCGGTCGGAATGGCGACGGACATCCCGCCGCACAACCTGACCGAGGTGGTGGACGCGCTCATGCTGCTGCTGGACGATCCGGAGACGGGGCTCGCCGACATAATGAAGGTGCTCCCCGGTCCCGACTTCGCGACCGGCGCGCTGATATGCGGACGGGACGGGATAAAGCAGGCGTACCAGACCGGACGGGGCAACATCACCGTCCGCGCCCGGGTGGCGACGGAGGAGGCGCGCGGCGGCAAGACCAGGATAATCGTGACGGAGATCCCGCCGCAGATAACGAAGACGAAGATCATCGAGCACATCGCCGACAACGTCCGGAAGGACCGCATCAAGGGCGTAAGCGACGTGCGCGACGAGAGCGACCGGGAGGGCATGCGGCTGGTGATCGAGCTGAAGAAGGGAGAGGACCCCAACGTGGTCCTGAACCAGCTGTACAAGCACTCCCCGCTCCAGTCCACGGTGAGCATGATACTGCTGGCCATCGACAAGGGGCGGCCGCGAACGCTGACCATAAAGAACATGCTGGAGCTGTTCCTGGAGCACCGCATCGAGGTGGTGCGCCGCAGGACCGAGTACCTGCTCGCGAGGGCGGAGGAGCGAGCGCACATCCTGGAGGGCCTGAAGATCGCGCTGAAGAACATCGACGCGATCATACAGACCATCAAGAAATCCAAGAACGTCGACGCGGCGCGCGACGCGCTGATGAAGAAGTTCAAGCTCTCTGAGCGGCAGGCGAACGCGATACTGGAGATGCGCCTGCAGCGGCTCACCGGCCTGGAGCAGGAGAAGATCAACGAGGAGTACCGGAACGTGATCGAGAAGATCTCCTACTACACGAGCGTGCTGGAGAACGAGGGCCTGCTGCGCGGCATCATCAAGGACGAGCTGACGGATCTGAGGGAGCGGTTCGGCGACCACCGGCGGACCGAGATCGTCGGCCAGATAACGGACATCGAGATCGAGGACCTGATCGCCGAGGAGATGATGGCGGTGACGGTGACCCACGACGGCTACGTGAAGAGGCTGCCGCTTTCCAGCTACCGGAAGCAGGGACGGGGCGGCAAGGGAGTGATCGGCACGGAGCTCAAGGAGAGCGATTTCGTCGAGCACCTCTTCATCGCGTCCACGCACGACTACATCCTGTTCTTCACGGACCGGGGCAAGGCGTACTGGCAGAAGGTGTACGATATCCCCCAGCTCAGCCGCACGTCGCGCGGAAGGGCGATAGTGAACATGCTGCACCTGTCGAAGGAGGAGGCCATCACCTCGATGATCCCTGTGCGCGAATTCGACGACCGGCACCTGCTGATGGTGACGAGAAAGGGCATCGTCAAGAAGACGGCCCTCTCCGCGTTCAGCCGGCCCAAGAAGGGCGGGATCGCGGCGATATCCCTGGACGGGGACGATACGCTGGTCGGCGTGAAGGTGACGACGGGCGACGACGAGGTGGTGATCGGCTCCAGGAAGGGGCTCGCGATCCGCTTCAACGAGAAACAGGTGCGGGCGATGGGCAGGACCGCCAGAGGGGTGAAGGGGCTGTCGCTGAAGGGGGACGACGGGGTCTGCGGCGTGGTGATGGTGGATGCGCAGGGTTCGCTGCTTACGGTGAGCGAGCACGGCTACGGCAAGCGCACCCCGTTCGAGGAATACCGTCAGCAGGGCAGGGGCGGCAAGGGCATCATCAACATGAAGGTCTCGAAGAGGAACGGAGACGTCGTCGGCATGATGGACGTGCGTGAAGGGGACGACATCATCCTGATGAGCTCGTCCGGGAAGGTCGTCAGGACCCCCGCCGGGGATATCAGCCTGATCGGCCGCTCGACGCAGGGGGTGAGGGTGATCACGCTGGGTGCCGAAGACTCGCTGGTGGCCCTGGCAAGGATCCCCGCGGAGATCGAAAACGGAGCCGAGCCCGAGGCGAAGCCCGAGCCGGAAGCGAAGCCGGAAGCGGAGCCCGAGCCGGAAGCGGCCGTCGAGGACACCGAGCCCGAGGAGCCGGAAGAGCCCGAGCCCGAGAAAAAGCCCGAGAAGAAGCCGAAGAAGAAGTAATGGGCTCGCACGAGCTTGCGGACCACACCGCGGACATCGTTCTGCACGCACAATCTCCCGATCTGTCCGGCCTTTTCGCCGAGGCCGCAGAGGGCCTCTTCGAGGTGATAGCCGATGCGCCGGAGGCGGGCGATTCCTTCAGCGCGGCGGTGCGCGTCGAGGCCGACACGCTGGAGAACCTGATGCACGACTGGCTGAGCGAGCTGCTGTACCTCCACGAGACCGAGGACGTGCTGCTCGCGAGGTTCGAGGTGAAGGTGGACGGCACCGCGCTCCGGGCGGACGTGTCGGGGGAGAAGATAGACCCGGAGAAGCACGTTCTGAAGGCCGAGGTGAAGGCGATCACCTATCACATGCTGTCGGTGCGCCAGGAGGAGGGGCGCTGGCACGCGACGGTGCTGTTCGATCTGTGATAGAACCGGCGAGGGCAGCGGAGCATACCTTCGCCCATTCTCGGCGCTCACAGGAAATTGAGCGCCTCCCCCTCGACGGGGCTCGGGGGCCCTGAGCTTGCCGAAGGGCGAGGCAAGCTTCGACCGGCCAAGAAAAGGTCCGCCTCTTGGCGGACAGCCGGTCGAACCCGCTCAGGAATGCTCCGCTGCCCTCGCCCGTCTTTGATTGATCAGCTCTTCGTCAGCTTCTCCGACTGGCCCGACGCGGAGGACTTCTCCGCGGCCTCGATGATGGATATCGCGCGGCGTCCCAGGTCGGCGTCGACGAGCAGAGGCTCTCCCTCGTGGAGATGATTGGCGACGTTGACGTAGTACGAGTCGCGTCCGTTCTCCCGGAAGGCGATACTCGTCTCGCTCTCGGGAGTGACCACCTTTATCGAGTCGCCGTTGCCGTTCGACACGATGCCGCCCCTGGTTCCCAGTATCCTCCACCGGGGACGCGGCACGCTGGCTATGGAGGAGACCTGCAGGTCCGCGATCGCGCCGGAATCGAAGCGTATCAGCATCTGGGCGTGGTCCTCCGTGGTCACGTGAGGCCACATGATCTTCCGGGAGACGCCGCTGACCGACGATATCCTGTCCTGTGACATCAGCTCGAGCATGCCGCAGACGAGATCGTACGCCGGCCCGTACATCACGCCGCCGGAGACGGCCTTGTCGCTGCGCCAGCTGCCGCGGGGCCTGCGGTAGCCGCCGGCGAAGGTCTCGACGTGGAACACGTCGCCGATGGAGCCGGATTCGACCGCCTTTTCGATGGCGAGAAACTCGCCGTCCCACCGGTAGTCGTGGCATGTGCTGAGCATCACCTGCTTCTTCCGGGCGACGGCCATCAGGCCGGCGGCCTCGCGCGCGGTGAGGCTCATCGGAGGCGCCACTACGACGTGCTTCCCGGCTTTCAGGCATTCCCGCGCCACCTCGGTGCGGCTGTCCGGGGGAAGGAGCACGACCGCCAGGTCGAAATCCGCTCTGAGAAGCAGCTGGCGGATATCGGAAAACAGCTCCACGCCGGGGGTATCCTTTTTCGCCGCCTCCCGCCGGGCCGGATCGCCGTCGCAGACGGCGACCAGCAGCAATCCGTCCGTGGACGACATGCAGCGCGCGTGGTGGGGGGCCGCCTTCTCGTCGTAGCCGACGATGGCGCAGCGGATGTCCTCTTCCGAGTCGGACAGCGATCCGGAGGTCCACAGGCAGGCACGGACCAGCAGGCGCCGGATTTCGTCCTGCTGAAGCGTTTCTTTCCGGTGTCCGAGAGCGAGGTAGAAGACCCGCCCGTTCCCGCAGGTGTTCGTGAGGGCCATCGGGAGCATCTCGCCCTGCCAGTACGTTTCAAGCAGGGGCTTTACGCCCCTCCGGCACTTGATTCTGAGTATCTCGTCCTCGACGGCGAAGCTTTTCAGCCGTCTCATCAGCGGATGTGTCCGGTCGCGGGCCTTCATCTCGCAGACCGCGGTGACGGCCTGGCCTGAAGGGGTGCATCCGAGGAGCTCCGCCATCGCGGCGCTCTGTTTCGCCAGCTGTGAGGACTCGTGCAGGGCGACGAGCCCGCCTCCCCGTGCCACGAGGGTCTGGAGGGCCTTCTCCTGGCCCTTGTTGAGCTTTACGGACGACGTATGAAGCACACAGACGCCGTACTTGCTCAGGTTGCCGTCGGTGAGATCCTTCGGGTTGTCTGTCAGATTGACGGAAATAAGCCCGGATTCAGTCAGGATATCCTGTATTGCGCGTGCACAGCGGTCGAAGTCGTGGTCCTGCCTGCCGGATAGGATGAGAGCCCTTAGTTTTCTCACGGTCCGATCCTCCTACACAACTCACGCTTTCGGAAGAACTTAAAGCCGGCAGAAACCTGGGTCTCTGTCGGCTCAAGTTCCATTACTCGGGTGGCTTATACACCGCGGTCCGGAGCTTGTCAAGGCGGATTCGGAGGGGTTTCGGGATGAAAAAGGGTTGTCAGGGACGGCCGACCAGGCCCTCGATCAGGATGTCCTCTCCAACCTGTGATACGGTAATATGTTGCAGATTTTTCGCTTCCTGGACAAGATCCACCCCTCGTCCGCCGACCGGGCCGGGAGCGTCCTGCCCGCCGAATATCTTGGGGCTTACAAAGACTTTAGCGGCATCCACCAGCCCATGGTGAAAAAACGCGCCGAAAACGACCGCACCGCCCTCCAGGAGGACGTTTGTCATCTGTCTGTGGCCCAAAATTGTCAGTAACTCCTTCAGATCGACCCTGTCGGGCGAGGATGTGACGATGACCTCCGCGCCGGCTGAAGCGACGCTGTCCGTGGCCTCGGCGGGGGCGGAGGCCGACACCGCGACGATAACCGGTCCCTGATCCAGGGTCCGCAGGAGCTGACTGTCGGGGGACAAGCTGCAGCCGCTGTCGAGCACGATACGGGCGGGGACCCGGGGGCCGAGACCGCGGGCGGTGAGCAGAGGGTCGTCCGCCTCCGCCGTTCCTCTTCCGACGATCACCGCGTCCATCCGGCCGCGGAGTTGGTGGACGAGATGACGGGATTCCTCTCCCGAGATCCACCGGGACTCTTTGCGGGCGGTGGCGATCCTGCCGTCGAGGGTCATCGCCCACTTCGCGGTGACGTACGGGGTGCCGGTGGTTATCAGCTTCACATACGGCGCGTTGAGGCGGGCGGCTTCGTCCCTCATGACGCCCTCGGTGACCCGGATGCCGGCGCTGCGGAGCTTTTCGAAGCCTTTCCCGGAGGTGATCGGGTTCGGGTCGCCCATGGCGGCTACCACCTCGGCGACGTCCGACTTGATCACCGCGTCGGCGCAGGGAGGAGTCTTTCCCTCGTGCGCGCAGGGCTCCAGGGTGACGTAGAGTGTCGATCCGGACGCAGCCCTGTCGGCGGCACAGAGCGCCTCGATTTCCGCATGCGGCCCGCCGAAGAACTGGTGGTGCCCGGAGGCGATCACCTTCCCTTCCTTGACGAGAACGGCGCCGACCATCGGGTTGGGCTCGACGGATCCGCGGCCCTTTTCCGCCTCGGCGAGGGCCTGTGTCATGAACGCGTTATGGTCGATCATTCGCCATTTCTCACGTAAATAGAGTAACCTGTCACTCTTATTGTCGTCAGTCCGATTCCACGAAAAAGACGTGGTCGCATATCTCGTCGCCGTTCATGAGCACCTTGGTGCGGCGGAAGCCGAGCTTCGGGTTCCGGGATTTCACCCCGGGCTCGTCCGAGGCGCAGAGCAGCCGGCCGATGTCCGGTTCTCCGAGCTCCCGGTAGATCTCGGCCCACGCGCACCGGGTGAAATGATATCCGACGCGTCCGGGCTCGTCGATGATGCGTTCCCACCGGTGGGAGCCGACGCAGCCGCGCTCGAGGGAGTCGCAGAAGTCGTGCAGGTCTTCGCAGGCGTCGCCCGCGTCCGGTGCCGGAGAAGGCTTGATGGACGCTTCCATATCCTTGAGCACCTCGCGGGCCTCCGGGCCGAAACGCGCCTCCATGGCGCGGAGGATCCGCACGCCCATGTTGGCGGCTGACTTCATCTTGCGGGTGATGAGGCCGAGTATCGCCTCTTCGTTCTTCGGGCTGACCGGCTCGGGGAGTATCTTGTTGAGGCTTCCGTTCACGGCGTGACTCCTCTCTGACTAGGTAGTGGAGGATTCGAATTCCCTGACGATGATGTCGACGACCTCGTCGATGGATATCGCGGACGTGTCCACGCGGATGTCGGAGGCTGACCGGTACGACTCGGCGCGGACCTCGAGGAGGTGCTCTATCTCCTTCTGCTGATCCAGATCTGTCAGCGCGGGACGCATGCGCTCCGTCTCCGGGTCGCGGTTCATTCTGCGGAGTATGGTGACGGGATCGGCTTCGAGGAGGACGGCGAAGCAGTGGTGTCTGATGTTGCTGACGTTCTGCGGATTCATCACCGCGCCTCCGCCGGTGGCGATGATAAGTCCGTCGGCGGCGCACAGGTCGGTGGTGACGTCCACCTCCACGGCGCGGAACGCGGGCTCGCCGTCGTCGCGGAAAATGGCGGCGATCGTCTTTCCGGCGCGCTCCTCGATGACGACGTCGGCGTCGCGGAACGTCATGCCGGTCTTCTTCGCGAGCGCCTGTCCGACCGCGGTCTTCCCCGTGCATCTGAACCCGACGAGCGCAATGTTCTTCTTCATCGGAACGCTCCTTGAAAGTGACTCACACACGAACACATGTGTTCAATCACCGGATAGGCGACGGCCAGGGAACAAGTGAGTGTGGATTCCGTTACCGGACGGCGGCCTGCGGGACCTACAGCTCAGCTTCCAGCGCGGCGCGGGTGAGCTTGCGGTCACGTCTTCTGAGCTTACGTCTGCGGACCTCGCTCGGCTTCTCGTAGACGGCGGCCCGCTTGATCTCCTTGACAAGACCCTCGTTCTCGCACTTCTTCTTGAAGCGCCTGAGCATCTTCTCCAGAGGCTCGTTCCCTCTGGTACGCACCCTGATCACAGTGAATCACGCTCCTTTCAATAACGGTGCTGCTGCAACCACAGATAGTAGCGGTCGCGGATTTCAATGTCAACAGGCGCGAGGTGGTCAATCGGCAGGAAAGAGGGATTTCTTGGGGAAACATCCGAGGGTGAGGCGTAACTTCATTCGGTACCGTTTGTTGTGAGATGACCGGGTCCGCGGACCTGTTCGCTTGACGCGGGCGGTCCCCCGCCTCTACAATCCTGCATCATGGGCCAGAATAAAGCGAAGATTCGTGTGCTGAGGGTGATTTCACGGCTGAACACCGGGGGCCCGGCCAGGCACGTGTCCATTCTGGGGTCCCGTCTGGACCCCGGGGCGTTCGAATCCCTGCTGGCCGCGGGGGTTGTGATGGAGTACGAGGGCGATATGTCCTATCTGCCAAAGGAGTTGGGTGCCGACACCGTGACGGTTCCCACCCTTCGCAGAGAGGTGTCCCTGCGGGACGACATTCGCTCTTTCTTGAAGCTGAGAAAGATACTACGTGATTTCCGCCCGGACGTCGTGCACACGCACGCGTCGAAGGGAGGCGCGCTGGGCCGGCTGGCGGCCTGGCTGGCGGGGGTGCCGGTGGTGGTCCACACGTTTCACGGTCACGTGTTCCGCGGGTACTTCGGGGACAGGAAGACGGGGATGCTCATCCGGCTGGAACGGTTTCTCGCGAAACGAAGTGACGCCATCGTCGCGCTCTGCGAATCGCAGAGAAAAGAGATAGCGGAGACGTACCGGATCGCTCCGGAGGAGAAGGTGCGGGTGATTCCCCTCGGTCTCGACCTGGATTCCTTCCGGGAGAAGGAGAGGCATTCGGGGGGCCTTCGGGAGGCGATCGGCGCCGGTCCGGACGCGCCTCTGGTCGTCACGGTCGGCCGGCTGGTGAGGATAAAGGACCACCGGACCTTCCTGCGTGCCGCGAAGAGGATTCTCGCTGAGATGCCAGACGCCCGGTTCGCCGTGGTCGGCGATGGGGAGGAGCGCTCCGACCTGGAGGGGTTCTGCGAGACGCTGGGTATCTCCGGGGCGGTGACGTTCACCGGCTGGGTGAAAGAGATGTCCGGGGTGTACCCCGACGCTGACGTGTTCGCGCTGAGCTCGGTGAACGAGGGTACGCCGGTGTCCGTCATCGAGGCGATGGCCTCCGGCTGCTGCGTGGTCGCGACCCGCGCCGGCGGCACAATAGATGTGATTCGCGACGGGGAGGACGGCCTCACCGTTCCGGTCGGAGACGACGGGGCGCTGGCGAATTCGATCCTGAAGGTTCTTCGCGACCGCGCGCTGAGGGATAAGCTGGGCGCGGCCGCGCGCGAGTCCTCGAAGCGCTACGATGCGGCTCGCCTGGTGAAAGATATCGAGGGCCTGTACCGCGAACTGCTCCAGAAATAGGGACAGACCCCTTTTTCGCACACAGCAGTAACGACACGGGTGTGGTCACGAGCGGATTCTAGCCCGCATTTCTCATACCCCGGACCTTTTCGCTGTGAATAACGGTGGATGAG
>CAYMFW010000084.1:0-20044 GCA_964389785.1 uncultured Planctomycetota bacterium | reverse complement strand
GGCGCAGCCCCAGCCCCTGCCCGCCAAGACATCCCCTCCCCCGACCGCGTCCGGCCAGGCCCCGGCGACGATCCCGCCGCTCCAGCCCGTTCCCGTCGCACTCGAGCCGCTCAGCCCTCTCTGCGTACTCGACACTCTCACGCTCACCGACGGAACCGTCGTCAAGGGCAAGGTCACCATGAACACGACGGACCTCGTGATGCTGCGCACTCCAGACGGGGCCTTGCGGAAGTATCCCCGGTCCGACATCAAGGACCTCCGGATAATCTCCACGGAAGAGCTCCGGAAGGACTACGACACCAGGAATAGCGCCCTCACCGCCGGCGACCCGCCAGGAAACATCGAGCTGGCCCTGTGGTGCTACGCGAACCGGCTCAGCCAGGAGGGCCAGGAACAGCTCAACGCCGCCCTGAAATCCGACGACAGGGCCGATCTGCTGAAAGCCATCAAGATCGCCATCGGGCAGAACGACCTCTCCTTCGCCGGTTCCGCCGCGTCCCGGGCCTCGGCCAGGTTCCCGGACCACGAGTCGTTCAAACGTATCGAAACCGCCGCCTCGTCACTGTTCGACCTGGCCAGGGAAAAGCAGCAGCTTACGACGAGCCGCATATTCGCCGCCCGAACGGCGGACAAGGCCCGCAAGGATGTCGAGAAGCTCCAGGAAAAGGTCGCCAGGCCCTACACCATCTACTACAAGAACGTCGAACAGGTCGTCCCGTGCGACAAATGCGGCGGAGACGGAAGACAGGACAAGAAGCCCGCCGGATCGAGTGCGATCACCGTAAAAGGCGCCGACAAGAGCAAGAAGAAGAACGAGCTTCCGGGATACCCCTGCACCAAGTGCAACGGAGGCCGGAAGAAGAAGTACAAGACCGTGAGAGTCGAGAAGAAGAAGCCGATAGACGTGACAAAGGAAAAGGAACGCCTCGCGGAGCTCCAGCCGAAGCTGAAGGAGGCGGAGGCCAAGCTCCGGGAAACGGACGCCCGCCTGAAAGAGATCGACTCATCCATCGACGGGCACAACAAGACCCTCGCCGCCGAGGTGGAATCCGCCGCTCCCTGACCCTTCCCGACCACTGACAATTCTCGGGTGACAAACCACGTCACCCTCCTCTTTTCTCGACCACCATATCTGGCACTCACACTTTTTTGTGACCATCCTCCCATGGGTCACGCATCACATGTGAGCACTGGCACGGCTGTTGCATGGCTAATCGCGGAAGGTTGGACGAGGGCATTCTGAAAGGAGGCGAACCAATGAAGCCCGGTTTTTCCAGGGACGTCGCGAGGCTATGGAAGAAGAGGCAAGAGATCTTCGGGAGGTATTACGATGAGAAGAGGATTCACGCTGATAGAGCTGATGATCGTGGTTGCCATCATAGCGGTGATAGCCGCTATCGCCATACCGAGCCTTCTGCGGGCGAGGCAGGCGGCGAATGAGACCAACGCCGGCACGGCGTGCAAGGGAATGGTTTCGCACCAGGCGGTATGGAGACGCACGGACGCGGACGGCAACGGCGTGCAGGACTACTGGACGGCCGACATCACCGCGTTCTACGCGATGGAAGACGGTGAGGGCACCATACTGAAGTACATCGACGTGGCACAGGCGAAGGCGGACTTCGTGCCGAGCGCGGGAGCTGCAGCGGTTTACGGGCTGACGTACCCGATCGGCACCGCCGGAGGACCTGTGAACACCGTTCCCAAAGCAGGTTATTACTACATGACAATGAGGGTGGACGAGTCAGGCCGAGCCTATATGGTCGACACCTCACCAAACGACGGCATCTTCAATCCGTTCAACCACAAATCGGACTGGGCCATGTGTGCTTTTCCAGCCGTTTACAACAAGGATGGTGTCCGCATCTTCATCATAAACGCTGAAGGTGTCGTCTACGGCGTCGACAACAGAAAGGCGTTGGGATGCTTCGACTACGGATGGCCCGCGGTCGCGTGGCCTGGACCGGATCCTACTCTGGTCAACGGCCGCGCGGGCAAGCCCTGGGCGGTTATCCAGGAGTAGCGTTCCTTTCGGCTGCTTCTTTGCGGGAAGGGGAGGGACCATACCCCTCCCCTTCTCTTCCTCTTTCCCGATGGCAAACCTGCCCTCTTTCGCGTATACTGTCGGGCAACCACAAGAGGAAGTGCCATGAAGAAAGCGTTTACGCTGATCGAGCTGATGATTGTCGTAGCCGTTATCGCGATTATCGCGGCGATAGCCATTCCCAGTCTCCTTCGCGCCAGGCAGGCGGCCAACGAAACCAACGCGTCGTCGGCGTGCAAGACCTTCACCTCCCATCAGGCGGTCTGGAAGCGCACCGACGCCGACGGGAACGGCGTGGCGGATTACTGGACCGCCGATATCGGGGCCTTCTATACCATGAAGGACGGCGACGGAAACATCCTGAAATATGTGGATATCGGCATGGCGTGCGCCGACTTTGCTCCGAGCGCGGCCGCCGCCGCGACGTACGGGCTCGTCTATCCCAACGGCACCGCCGGGGGGACCGCGAGTGCGTCCCCCAAGGCCGGGTACTATTACATGCAGATGAGGGTCGACGAGAACGGAAACCCGTATGCGTCCGACACGTCCCCCGACGACGGCGTCGCCAATCCCTACAGCAACAAACTTGGCTGGGCTATCGTTGCCTTTCCTGCCGCGTACAACAAGGACGGTATCAGGATATTCATAGTCAACGTTGAAGGGGTCGTCTACGGGGTGGACAACAGAAAGAACGCCGCCGAGGAATACGGGAACCCGGTCACGGCCTGGCCCAACTCCGATCCGACGACGGTCGCCGGAGCCAGCGGCAAGCTCTGGACCCCCGTCACCGAATAATTTCAGGGGATCAGAGTTACCTGAAAGCCGCCCCTATACCACTTCGAACGTCGCGACGCTCTCTTCGCTCTCGGGGAACCCGATTCGCGCCGCGAGCGCCCTCACCCGGGTCTTCCCCTCGGGCAGGCGGATCGGCTCCGAATAGAGCAGCCAGCGCGGCTCCTCGCCCTCCTCGAGGGTGTACGCGATTGACGCGCCCTGCGTCGCGCAGTGGAACTGCAGCAGTACCGGTCCCGTGAACGAGCCGCCCTCCGGCGCGCCGTCCTCGCCTGGACTCTCCTCGCATATCGGCACGAAGAGCGGCGGCGCGGTCTTCGGCTTCTCTCCGTCCGGCTTCCAGTTCCTGACCATCTCCGCCTCGGGGATCTCGCCCATGTCGCCCACCTCGTCCAGCCATTCGTCGAGGGCTCCCCTCAGCCGCTCCAGCTCCTTCCCGTACTCGGGGCTGCCGGCAAGGTTGTTGACCTCCCACGGGTCCTTCTCCGTATCGTACAGCTCCTCGACCGGTCGCGGGCACCGGAACATCAGCGACTGGGTCTCGTCCAGCTCCCCGGCCATGTGGAGCCGCCACATCTCCTGCGCTATCGGATGCCGGTTCCGGTACGGAATCCACAGGAGATAGGGCAGGTCCGGCCGGTAGTTGCGCATGTACTTAAAGCGCTTGTCCCGTACTGCGCGTATCATGTCGTACGCGGTGTCGTACCGGTCCCGCGTCGCGTACACATATTCCCTCGGCGGTTCGGCTCGCGGTCCCAGGAACGCCTGACCCTGCATGTGATACGGCACCTCCAGTCCGGCCAGCGACAGCACGGTCGGACCGAGATCGATTGTGCTCACCGGGTCGTCGCTCACGCTCCCCGGCTCCAGCCCGCCGGGCCACCGGACGATGAGCGGCACGTGTATGCCGGAATCGTACGGCCACCGCTTGCCCCGGGGCATCGGCCCGTGGTCGCTCCAGTTGAACACGATGGTGTTCTCCGCCAGCCCGTCTTCCTCCAATTGCGCCAGCAGCTCGCCGAGACGGCGGTCGTTGTTTTCTATATGGGTATACATCCGCGCCATCGCCATCCGGACCTTGGGCGTGTCAGGAAAGTACGGCGGCAGTGCTATCTCTTCCGGATCGAAGGTCACCTCCGGACACTTGTTTTCCCACATGCCGCTTTCGTGCGTCTCCCCCAGATTCCACACCGCGAAGAACGGCTGGTCGGGGTCGGGCCGGTTCCGCCAGTGCGGGCCGTTGTGGTCGTCCGTTTCGTCCCATACGGTGGGCGGCGCCACGAACTGGTAGTCGTGCTTGCCCGCGTTTGTGCAGTAGTAGCCGGCCGCGCGCAGATACTCGGTGAAGCACTTCACGTAGTGAGGCGGCACGGCGGTGTACGGCGTCGGCATCTCCGGCACGTATTCGTTGGTGTGGCTGGTCCTCATGTGATGGGTGCCGATGGATATCGGGTACATCCCGGTGATGATGGCCGACCTCGCCGGCGCGCAGACTCCGGCCGTCGAATAGCACCTGCTCCATCTGCAGCCCTCGGCCGCCAGCTTGTCCAGGTTAGGGGTGCGCGCCACCGGGTCCCCGTAGCACCCGTAGAACGGGTTGGTGTCCTCGAATGATACCCAGAGAATATTCGGTCTCTTGTCATGCGGCATGTTCAGCCCTCCTTGGGCTCATTCTATCAGATTTACTCCGCCTTGATAGCCGTTGTCTCCTCCGCGTGGTAGGTGAGCTTCGTGACGATCAGCCGCTCTCCCCAATCCGCGATGCAGAAGTAGTTGTCCGTGCCGGAGACGAAGCGGACCATGGTGGTGGCGATGCCGTCGCCGCCGAGCGGCACCAGGCTCTTCGGGCCGTACCCGCTGTCGTGGTTGCCGTACCTGCCGAGGTGCACGATCAGATTGCCGTTCGTATCCAGGATGCCGATGGAGTGCCGGTACGGCTCGGGAACGTAGCTTCGCTTGTACCAGTCGAGATAGCCGCGCATCTGCGGGCAGTGGCAGTGCTGGGCCACCACCGGCCCCGAGCCGGCGTATATCCACTCCGCATTCTGCACCCATACCGGTCCTCCGGGCAGGCCCTCCGCATTCTGAGCGGCGAGGTCCGCCGGCCTCTGCGGCAGGGCATCCAGAGGCACAGACGAATTCTTTGAAAGAAACTTCACGCCGTGCCCACGGGTCTTGATGTACGCGCTGTTGAACGGCATCCGGTTCAGCCGATGGAGCGGCTCGCCGCCGAAGTTGCCGCCGGCATTCTCGAGAAAGGCCTTGCCGTTCCTCATCGCGAAACGAACGTGGGTGAAGTACACGTACCCGTCCTCGTCGAGCTGGACGCCGTTGTTCCACTCCCCGGCGATCACGCCCGCCTTGTGCTTCACCTCGCCGGTCGAGTCGAACGTCCATATCGTCGCGCCCTGTATCGCCACCCCGGGCTGGCGCCTGATAAAGAACATCTTCCCGCCCTGCTTGTCGACGTTCTTGATGGTACTATGAAACTCCGCGTATCTGTTTTGCAGCTTCCTGGCGGCGGAGACCCCGCCGCTCGCCTTCATGCCGGAGTGCAGGTTCTGGAAGTGCTCCTCTCCCATCTTCGGAACGTACATCGAGGTCATGTTCAGCACGACCTCTCCCCTCATGTTCGCGCCGATCCCCCACGCGTATCCCAGCCGGTTCCTGGGAGGAACGGGAATCACGCCCGTCCAACCTTCCTCGTCCTTGTCCGTTCCCGACGCCTTCCACTGTATCCCGTAGTCGTACGGCACTTCGGCGAAGTGGCTGCCGTATCGGGTCGACAGGGTTTCGTCCGGGTTCATGCGGGTGATCGGCGCGCCGGGAGGCGTGCCCTGGCTGATGGATCCCATATTGGAGTGCATGTACCCGCGCTTGTCGAACGTGAACTCCGATATCTCACCGCCCCGGCGGACCTTCCGTCCCCAGTGCCCGCCGGCGTCGCAGATCATGAGAGCCGTCGCGAGCTCCTCCTTCTTCGGGTTGTTGCCCATCATCCAGCCCTCGTACTTCCCCGTCTTCAGGTCGAAGGTGGCGCGGAACTTGTAGATCACCTTCTCCCGGACCGGATCGCATACCACGTGGTTCATGCAGCCGCCATCCCAGCGACCCGCGTAGTTCTCGCCCGCCGATTTGGCCGCCACCTCGTCGAAATCGAGCAGCTTCTTCAGCTTCTTTCCGTCATCTTCGTACAACCGCAGGCCGCTCTCCGTCTTGAAGCGGGCCATCACCAGATTGATCCGTTCGGTGCCGATCCACAGGCGGGGCTTCGGCGTCCAGGAATCCAGCGTCAGCATCTCGATCTCCCCGGTATCCCAGTGCGTCTCTTCCTTGAGGTCGGGAAACGCCGAGTACCGTGTGAGACGGCCCCTCGATTCCCCCTTGACCCGCGTGACCTGCGCGATGTAGACGGCACCGGTCTTCTGATGGACCTGAATCAGACGGGGCCGTTCCAGGCGAAGCGTTGTGAGATACCCTCCATCGGGGTCGAATATCTGCACACGATTGTTGACGCTGTCTACGACGTACACCCGCCCCTCGGCGTCGCACGCCACGTCCGTCGGGGCGTTCAGACTCTTATTGTCACTCCCCGGCTTCCCCAGTTTCCCCATTACGAAATCGGCCTTCTTCCCGTCCACCTTGCGCCGCATCAGCACCGGCTCGATGTACCTCCCGCCCCAGCCCACCATGTACAACGCCTTTTCCTTCGGCGAGACGGCGAGCTGCGGCATCGACGTCCGCGTCCTCGATATCTCCCAGAAGGTCCCCTTCATCCCTTCGTACTCGGTGGTGCCGTCGGTGTTCAGATAGTGCAGCATGTGAACGAAGTGGTCCTTCTTCGATCCCGGTCCGTGTCCGCTGTCCAGGAGATATATCTTCCCGTCCAGCACGGCCGGCCGGCAGGCCTGCTGACCCTCGCTGCCGCCGATGCCGCCGGGCATCCAGAGACTGCCCCGGTACAGGCCCATGTTGATATGAGGGGCCTGGACGGCGCGCGTTCCCTTCTCGTACTCCACGTATCCCATCCCTCCGAGCTTCTCCGGCGGAAGATTCCCGGCGGGCGGCCATACCGTCTTCACGTACTTCGCGTCGTGATCGAACATCCTGCAGCTAATGTGCCCCCGGTTGATACCTCTGGTGAACACGTAGACGCCCTGCGGGTCCGCGGCGATGCCCCACGCGAAGCCCGGCAGGTTGTGTGGACTGGTGCAGCCGAGAAGTTTGTCGAACGTCGGCTTCAACCCGAGGGAAACCTTCACCGTCAGCTTCTCCGGCTCCTTGACGTAGTACCCTAGGTCGTCCTTTCCATTCCAGCAGATCTTCTGCGCCTTCGAGTCCTTCTGGAACGGCGCGGGCGCGTTCTTGCCGAGCACGCCCGAGGCGATGTGGCGCACTGTCCTGCCGTCGGCGTCCACAAGGCCCACCGTCACGTCGCAGTACCCCTTCACCGCGAACGCGATCTCGTATCTGTCCTTCTCGACGAGCCTTATCGCCGGCTTCTCCGCGAACGCGAACACGTTCTCCCGCTCGGTGCAGGGCGCCGCGTACGGCTTGGGGAAACCCCCGGCCGCGTACGTGATGCCGCAGATGCAGACCAGAACAACGAGTGCGACTGACTTCCTCATGGCGTCCTCCTATTGAATGGCTATCGCGGCGTCTTCCCGCGCGTGATATTCGATTCTCAGCACCACCAGCTTTTCCGCCCAGTCCTCGAACACGATGTGCTCGTCCGTGCCGGATACGTAGCGCGGGTTGAACAGCGCGATGTCCGTGCCGCCGGGCTTCGCGCCGTCCCTTCCTCCCGGCGCGTCGTCGAAGTTCCCGTACCGGCCCAGGTGCATGATGAGATTACCCGCGGCGTCGAGCACACCGAAGGAGTGGCGGTACGCCTCGGGGACGTACGACCGCTTGTACCAGTCGAGATGCAGCCTCTGCGACGGGCAGGTGCAGCCGACGGCGACCAGCGGCGACGCGCCCGCGTACAGCCACTCGGCGCCCTCCACCCAGGAGGGACCCGTCTTTGGGGTGAGGGTATGGGTGTAATCGGTGGACATCAGCTCGGGAGGGCGCTTCGGCAGTTCCGTGAGCGGCACCGGCGCATTCGCCGTAATGACACTGCACCGCGCTCCCGGCGCGGCCTTTATGAGGGTGCCGCTGAAGGGATTGTAATTGGGATGATTGCTCATCCGGAAATCGGTCTTGGAGTGTCCGAGTATCCCCCCCTTGCCCTGGAGAAACGCCTTGTCGCCGAACCGCCGGATCCGGGCGTTCACGAAGTAGATCCCTCCGTCCTCGTCGATCTGCGTGCCGTTGATCAGCTCTCCCGCGGTCACCGCGCAGTCCTGTTTCATCTCTCCGTTGCGGTCGTACGTCCAGATGGTGCCGCCGGCGAGCGGGATGCCGGGACGCCGCTTGATGAAGTAGACCTTCTGGCCGCGCTTGCTCATCGCCTCCACGCCCTTCATGAATTCCGCGTACGACGAACAGGCGTCGCTGCTGCATCCGGTATCGACCCGGTGCGCCGCGGGACCCATGTCCGACAGCTGCCGCCCGATATCCTCCATCTTGGGAACGTAGTATATGTTCGATTCGCTCGCCACCTCGCCCATCATGTTGACGCCGAATCCGTCCTGGAACGTCTTCCCGCCGCCCTGGTCCTTGGTGTGCAGAATGCCGCTCCACGGCGTGAACATCTTGCACGACTCGTCCCGCCAGCCGAATTTCTCTTCCCCCGAGCCGTAGTCGTAGGGGCACTCCGGATAGTACGCGAGATTCCCTCCGGTCTTGGGGTCCTTCTTCACCACGGCCTGTCCCGGGTCCACCCTCGCCACGCCGCCCCGGGCCTGGCTGTAGAACGGGACCAGATGCAGGTGAAGGTATCCCCGTTTGTCGAACGAGCCGTCGTCATGCCCTCCGTAGGCACCCTGGTACGACCACAGGAACTTGCCCGTCTTGATATCGATGACCTTCATGGGATCGGAGTCGAGCGGCCCGGCGTCCTCGCGGTGATACACGTGTTCCCGAACCGGGTCGCAGATAAGCGCGCCCTTCACGATACCGTTCCCCTCCCAATGCCCGGCCCAGCCCTCTCCGGCCTCCTTCCGGGCGTCCTCGTCGAAGTCGACGATCTTGACGACCGTCTTGCCCTGTTCCTCGAAGATGCGCACCCCGGGCCCCTCCGCCACCGCGCCCTCGACGCTGCCTCCGGTGCGGAGCCCCGCAGCCCAGATGCGCGGCTTCGGCCCCCACGAATCGATCGCCATCACCGTTCCAGGGAAGTCATCGGCGTGGAAATCCTCCTTCGGGTCGTCGAACGAGACGAGCTTCGTCATCCGCCACACGCTCTTCCCTCTGTCGCGCCCCTCGTGCAGCACGTAGATCGCACCGGTCTTCTGGTGCAGGCGAACGAGGCGCGGCCGGTCTATCCTGATGCTTTTCAGGTACTTTCCTTCCGGGGAGAACACCTGTAGGCGGTTGTTTCTCTGGTCGACCGCGTACAGGCGGCCGGCGGCGTCGCAGTCGAGGCCGGTCACGCCGCTCAGGGAGTCGTTGTCGCTTCCCGGCTCGAATCTGTACATGTCACCCTTGAGTTTCTGATACTTTCCGGCGAACGGCTGAGCGAGCCCGTCGCCGCCGAGTTCCAGACGATATATCCCGGGCCAGCCCCTTTTCGGATCGCCGTCCGTCATATACACGTATCTGCCGTCAGGCGACGTCGTGAGGCGCGGCTGGCGCTGTGACGAGTACGAAAACGGAATACCCTCCATGCCTCTGATGTCCGTGGAGCCGTCAGTATGGATGTAATGGAGGCGGCACGGCTCGGGCTTCCTGGGGTTGGCCGCCTCCCTGCCGTTATCCACCCACAGGATCCGGCTGCCCGCGAGCGCCGGCTGGAGATCGTTGATCATGGCGCCGCTCAGGCCGGGAAGGAACAGTCCGCGATTCATGCTGTCGTACACGTGAGGCCCGTGGATCGCCTTCTTACCCTTCTCGTATTCCACGTAGCCGAGGCCGCTGAGCTTTCCGAGCGGCATATCGGCGGGAGGGGGCGCCAGGCTCGTGAGATAATTGCCGTCGCGGTCGAACTTTCGGACCGCGCCGTGGCTCTTCGCGGTGGTGCCCTGGGCGAACACGTACGCCCCGTCCGGCCCGACCGCGATGCCGGCCACGTACCCCGGCATGCTCTTCCCGCTCGTCCCGCGGAGCCGCTTGTCGAACACCGGCTTCATCCCGAGCATCACGCGGAGCTTCAGCTTCTCCGGCTCCTTGTGATACACGTCCAGGTCGTCCTTCCCGTTCCAGTATATCTTCTGCGTCTTCGAGTTCTTCTGGAACGGCGCCGGGGCGTTGCCGCCGAGGACGCCCGCGCCGAGATGCCTGACCGCACTGCCGTCGGCGTCCACGATCGCCGCCGCGACGTCGCAGAAGCCGGTGACCGCGAAGGTGATCTCGTATCTGTCCTTCTCGACGAGCCTTATCGCCGGCTTTTCCGCGAACGCGAACACGTTCTCCCTCTCGGTGCAGGGCGCCGCGTACGGCTTGGGGAAGTCGCCCGCGGCGAACGCCGCCGACCACGCGACACACAGCCCCGGAAGCGCGGAGACGAGCATCTTACGAATCTTCATGACAGATCCTCCCATCTACATCTGCGTCTTGTTCTTGTCGAACGCACCCTCGATGAATGTCTCGTACGTGCCGTTCGGTCCTATGTTCTTGAATTCCCATCCGTACACCCTGGTGTAGTCGTTCTTGGGCTGTATCACCCTCCAGGCGTGCATGGAGGTGAATTCCAGATCCTCCTGCAGCGCGTCGTGCACGTGACCGTCCGCGTGCACCGCGTTGAACTTGAACTCGGGGCCCACCGTCGGGGTCCCGAAGTGACCGGGAGCGAAATACCCGTACTGGTTTGGATCGGACGTGGCATTCACCATGATGTCGGCGGCGATCCATACCGAAGGCGGATTGAAGGTGTGCGGCTGTTTATTCCTGGTCATCGGGCGGTGAGGCGCCTCGCAGTACGCGTTTCCGGCGGTGCCGTCGGGCGTGGCCGCCGTCTGGACTATGTGGTTCGGATTGCTCGAATCGCACCCCACGGAGGCGAGGAAGAGCGCGTATCCGAAGCCGCCGCTGTAGCGGGTGACGAAGTCCCGCTTCTTCGCCGTATCGGCCGGCGTGGGATCGGTGGTGTCTCCGTTCCACGCGTCCAGGACTCTGAAGAGCCAGTTCCGCCTGGACACGATCGGGCACCAGAATATCTCGATGGGCAGGTACCTCCCCGGCAGGCGCGGCCGGGAGATGAAGCTCTTGGCGGTCGCAGTCTCCTCCCAGTTGCTGCCGAATTGTCGGGGGTCGCTCCCGTACAGCTGGGCCATCAGCCCATCCCTACCGGCCACACGGGAATAGGAATTGTTCTGTACCGCGGCGTGACCGTTCACTCGCCAGTGGGCCTCACTGCTGGGGTACTGTGTGCATCCGTAGTCCCCGTGAGGGAGCCGGCCGCGGTTGTCCGACGCGTATACGAGGATGCCGATACCCATCTGCCGCAGGTTGCTCTTGCAGGTGGTGAAGTAGGCGTACTCGCGGGCGCGTCCGAGCCCCGGCAGGATGAGCGCGGCCAGTAGCGCGACGATGGCGACCACCACCAGCAGCTCGACGAGAGTAAAACCGCGCGTTCCCATCTTCCGCTCCTACTTATCCACGACAAGAATCGAGTATATATCCAGCTTCGGCACGACGATCTCGGAGCTGCCTCCCGTCGATGTCACGTCGAGAGCGAACCCCTCCGGCTGGAGGGTCGCCTTCTTCGCCGCGAAGGGCAGGCGAATCACGATATCTCGCACCGGAATCGATTCGTTGACCACCGAGTTCTTCGTCCGGGCCGGGCCGGATCCGGTTCTGTTTATCATATGTATCACCCACCCGTTACCGGTCCCGCTCTCCCGGGGAATTATCTCGACCGTGCCGGGGCATTCCACCTCTATCGGGGGCGTCTCGCCGGCGGCCCAGGTGACCGTGTTGACGATGAGTTGCTTCGCGTCCACGTGCCCGAACTCGCCGTAGCACAGGCCCAGCGGATGGGGAACGTACACCACCCGTCCCTTACCCACCTTGTTCGTGACGAGCGCCGGATGAGGCGTATCCTCCCCCGGGAAGGCCCCCAGCCTGTGCCCGAGGAACGGATTCACGATAGTCCCATGTCGCTCAGCCCCGTCACGGACGCCGACGACCAACTGATACTCCCTGAACATCGACATCGGCCAGTTCTCGGGGAGCCCCTTGAACAGATCGTGTCCCGCCGGGAACTTGTAGTAGCTGTACGCTTCCTCCAGCCGCTTCGAGTAGTCGGCGCCGAAGAGATCGGCGAGCAGGAAGTTCTTCCGTGGATTGCCGTTCTCGTCGCACAGCGATGTCCGGTACGTCGCCACCAGGCCTCCGCCCGCTTCCACGAACGCGCGGATCTTCTCCGCCTCCTTTTCAGACAGGCACGAGACCGTCGGCAGCATTACTACCTTCACGTCGCCGAAGTCCCCGGCCCTGACCGCACGATCCGATATCACGCGGTAGGGGATGTGCTCCTCCATGAGAGCGAAGTGGAACCCCTCGATACCGTGCCGGTGCTCGTCCGTCTTCCGATCCGGATCGAACGTCTCGGAGTTACTCGACCAGACGATCGCCGCGTAGGGAACGTTCTTTTCGCCGCCGGAAAGGAACGGCTCCCGTCCCTCCACCTCCGCGAACGCCCCCTTCAGCATCTCCATGCTGCGGGTATCGACCGTGCCGTCCATCATGATCTGGTCGTAGTACTGTATGATCCCGCCGTGCGCGAGCACGGTGGCCATCTCAGTGACGTGCTGGACGACCGGACGGATCTGGTTCGATCTCTGCATCTTGTTGAACCGGCAGAAGAACCGGTATATCTCGATCTCGAACGGCACGCCGGGCTTTACCGCCGTGCTCTCCAGGCACTGCAGAGACAGAAGCCCGTGACCGTCCTGGTAATGGAACTCACTGCACAGGTAGTCGTCGTCGTCGAACGTGTCGAACCCGTCGGCCCCTCGGCGGACCGTCTTGGGACCGGCGTTGTACACGATCGTCAGCTTCGGGTTCGCCGCGCGGATCACCCCGTTGAAGTCCCGCTTCACCTCGTCGCGGTCGCGGCGGATCCAGCGAACGAATTTCTTCCACGTCTCGCTCGACCGGTCGTCGGGCGCCGGGTACTCCAGACTCGTTTCATCACGAAACCGGGCCTTGCAGATGTCGCAGTAGCAGATACCTCGCTCCCACGATCCCCACGAGAAGCAGTCCAGCCAGTAGCCGTCGAAATCGTAGCCCTCCGAAATCTCCTTCAGAAGCGCCCGGAAATGCTCCCGGCCCGGGCCGTTCATGCATGTCGCGCCCGTCGTGTTCCTCCGCCGGTTTCCGTTCTCATCCACGGTCGCGAAATCGCCGTACGGCGGCTGCGAGCCGAGAGGGTCGTGCGGGTGCCCGATGTATACGTAGAACAGGATAGTCATGTCTTCGCGACGGCAGATCTCCGAGAACTCTGCAAGGAGATCCCGGTCGCCTATCCCGGTATGCTTGTGCCCGACCTTCGTGTCGTAGTAGCAGCACCCGGGATAATCGCGCGCGTGGGTGTAGAGCGCCGTGACGCCGGCGTCTTTCAATTGACCGACTATTCTTTCCGGATCTATCTCGAGAAGCGTGTCCGGCTTTCCATCCAGAACCGGATCAGTCGAGTCCGGAACCTGAAAATCAAGCAGGTATCCCCGCTTCTTCGACTCGAACCATCTGCTCATCCTTCACATCCTTTCGTGCTGCCCTATCTGGTGAGGATTATAGTGCCCGGTTATGTACGACGCGACGGTGGGGGCGCCGATGGCATAAGCCAGGTCGATGGCTTTCTTCATCATGCGCATCGCGCCCCCCACCGGATTACAGTCCTGCGTGACATATGGAACTCTCCATCGACCTGGCTGCTTGTTCGGAGATATGTCCTATTGTCTAAGTATATGCTTGAAACTCGCTGGCGCAAGGGGTATTATTGTTCAGATAGATGGACTATTGTTCTCACAAAGGGAGTCACACATGGAACTGAGCAAGTATCTTCCCTGGCCGGTCGATAATCCGGGTCCGTGGGCCGGCGCGTGGCCGGCATCCGTAGGATTCCGTGACTGCACCCGGTACAACGTCGAGAACGATCCCGACTACTACTGCGTCCATCTCATTCTGAGAGGGCGGCTTCACCTCCGCACGGGAAACGGGGTGGACGTGATCCTCGGCAAGGACGATATCTTCTCGATGTGGCCCGGCGTCGCCTGCTCGTTCTATGCCGCGCCGCCCTACCGCGGCGACCAGGTCGAGATGGACTGGGTGCGCATCGGCGGCGCGCTCGCCGCGAACCTGATACGCGCGACGGGAATCACCGAAGTGCGGCCATGGAGCCACGCCGCCGATCCCGAGACGGCGCGCAGACTGATGCGGAGCCTCCACGTGCTGGCGACGGATTATCCTCCCCAGGCGGACCTCCTGGCGGTATCCGCCCTGCACCGGATCGCGGCCGCCTTCGCGCAGGAGCGGCCGCTCCCGATCGGCGAGAAGCCCCTCGCCCAGAGGATCCGCGACGCCATGCACCAGCACGTCGGGTCCGGCATGAATATCACGGACTACGCCAAGGCCTTCAAGATCGCCCGCTCCCACTTCTTCACCCTGTTCAAGGAGGCCTTCGACGCCAGTCCGATAGAAGTGCTCACCGAGATCAGAATGAACCGGGCGAAGGATCTCCTGAGAAATACCGACATGTCCATGAAGGAGGTGGCGTTCGCGTCCGGCTACAGCGACCCGCTCTATTTCAGCCGTCTCTTCCGCCGGCAGATGGGCACGCCCCCCAGCAAGTTCCGTTCAAGGGGTCAGAAGGCCTGAAACGCTACTTCTGCGTCTTGTTCTTGTCGAAGGCGCCCTCGACGAACGTCTCGTACGTGCCGCTGGGGCCGATATTCTTGAACTCCCATCCGTACACTCTGCCGTAATCGTTACTGGGATTGCTCACTCTCCACGACTTCATCTCGACGAACTCGATATCGGTCTGCACCGCGTCATGCACGTGGCCGTCCGTGTGCACCGCGTTGAACCGGAACTCAGGGCCCGAAGCGGGGGTTCCGAAGTGACCGGGTGAGAAATACCCGTAGTTGTTGGGATTCGTGGTGGGATTCACCATAATATCGGCAGCGATCCACACCGAGGGCGGGTGCGAGGTTCGCGGCTGTCCCTGCCGGGTCATCGGCCTGTGCGGTGCCTCCTGATACGCGTTACCGGCGCTGCCGGTGGGCGTTGCCGCCGTCTGGACGATGTGATTGGGGTTGCCCGAATCGCACCCCACCGAGACAAGGAAGAGAGCGTATCCGAACCCGCCGCTGTAGCGCGTCACGAAATCCCTCTTCTTTGCCGTGTCGACCGGTGTCGGATCGATGGTGTCTCCGGCCCCCGCATCCAGGACCCGGAACAGCCAGCCCTTCCTCGATATGACCGGGCACCAGAATATCTCGATTGGAAGATACTTCCCCGGCAGGCGCGGGCGGGAGATGAAGTTCTTGTATGTGGAGGTTCCTTCCCAGTTGTCGCCGTACAGCCGCGGCTCGTTCCCGTACAGCTGACCCACCAGCCCCTGCTTGCCGGCCACGTGCGAGAAGTAGAGCTTGTTCTGTATCGACGCGTGTCCGTTCGTGCGCCAGTGGGCCTCGCTGCTCGGATACTCGGTGCATCCGTAATCGCCGTGAGGGAGCCGGCCGTCATTGTCCGGAGCGTATACCAGCGTCCCGATGCCGATCTGCCTGAGCTGGGATTTGCAGGAGGTGAACAAGGCGTACTCACGCGCACGGGACAGCCCGGGAAGGAGAAATGCCGCCAGGAGAGCGATTATCGCGACTACGACGAGAAGTTCGACTAAAGTGAAAGCGGCGCGGTCCGTGCGATTCACGTTCACCTCACGTCCTTGGATCAGGGGACTACACTGAAGTACTATACCCCCGGTTCCCTGTTCGTCAAGGACGCGAGAAAAACAGAAAGGACCTGTCGCTATTTCCTGGCGGTGAGCTTCAGTGTGTAGGTAGCGCCGTGCTCTTCGGAGAAGAAAACGACGACATTATTCGCCTCGTCGTACCACATCGCGCCCCAGCCGCGCGGGCCCTTCGCGTCCATCGGCAGCCAGTCATTGAGATGCGGCGCGTATACCCACAGGTCGTTGGCACGCGACCCGGGCAGGCCGCCGGCGAACATCACCCAGACGTTGAGCTCCTTGTGATAGACCATGCTCCTCCGGCGTGTCCCCGGCGGAGATGTCTTCGGCTGGAGCCGTGTCCACGTGCCGCGGCCGGGATCGAGCTGCCACGTCTCTCCGGGCGACTTTCGGTCTTCCTTGTCCAGAACGGCGCCGAAGAGAATGAACATACCGTCGGCGCCTGCGGTTCCCAGCCCGTTCGATGAGGCGTGGCTGTAAAGGTTGCCTCTGAGTTGAAGTGTCGAGAGAGGCTCCATCCTGCGTTTCTGCTTCGTGCGCAGGTCTATCACCTCCCATGGGCTTACAAGGGACTTAAGCCTGGAGCTATAGCCGATCGCACAGGTCCCGACCCCTCCCTCAGCGAATCTGAAATCTGTTCCCAGGATCTTCATGGTCTTGGCGTAGATCCGCTTCTCGGGATCGTACGTCCACATGTACCACCCGTCCGCCCTGTCCTTTGTCGTGCCCGAGGCCAGCCAGTAGAGGTCGCCGTCGGGATCGTACACGATCGGCGCCCCGGTCGCGCCTCCCCAACCCTTCGGCTTGCTCTTGTCGTCGGCGTTCTTGTCGAGGGGCTCGATGCACGTCCACGCGTGCCTCGCTGTATCGTACCCCCAGATATCGTTGAGGACTGCCTGGCCGTGCATCCCGCCGCCAAAGAGAATGCAGAGCTTTCTCTTCGAATCGTACATCGCACCCGGACCGCCGCCGAAGCGGTCGAATCGGTTCTCCGCTCCCGGCGCAGTGCCCTTCGCGTTTTTCTTCGCCCAGACCGCGGTGTATCCGATGGCGTCCGAGCCCGCGCCAGCCCCCGCCGACGCCTTCAGAGCGGATTCCAGCCATTCCCGGTCCAGCCGGCCCCCGACAACGACGTTGTCGTAGATCGACGGGTGCTGGTTGTACATCCACAACCCGATGTGGCCGCCGCACCTGTCCGTGGCCTTGTCCGTGGTCATCGTTTCCTTGCCGTCTATGGAGAAGGTCATGCGGGCGCCGTCACGCGTGAATCGGAACCTGACGAAACGCGTACGGATCTCGGGCAGTTTGAGCTTGTCGGCCTTCAGCGGGTTCACCGGGTCTTTGTTCTGGAACGCGGTGCCCTTGATGAGGCCGCTCCAGCCGTCCCCCGCCACAAGACCGCTGTAGCCGGTGGAGCTGCGCGACGTGATCCCGTCGCCGCTCAGGATACAGCACAGCCAGCGGGTGCCTTTCGCCGAATATTCGATGGACTGGTGTTCCGGGTCGAGCCTGGCGCCCCACCAGATGTCGGGGCGGGTGTAGCCCTCGGTCAGCTCGTCGGGACCGCAGAGGGTCCCGCCGTGAACGCGCCATGGATAGGAATCGGGACGCCAGTCCTCGAACTGCGCGGGGTCCTGGAAGTTGTACGACACCACCACCTCCAGCGTCGCCGGGTCGAACTTCAGCACCCTTCCCTTGAACAGCTCGCGCACATTCTCGAGCGTCACGCCTTCCGGGCCCGCCGCGGGCGTGGTCGGCGCCGCATCTTTCACCATCGATTCCAGCCACGCGCGCTGCAGTCGGCCCTTGACGGTAACGTTGTCGAACTGGTCATTGAAGCCGGAATGAGAGACCGTAAGGCAGGGATGCTGGCGGTCTCTGCAGGACTGGGGAAGGGCGATCTCTGACGTGACCTTCAGACCGTCGCCCAGCCGGAATTCCATCTTCGGCAGGTCGAACACGTGATGAGCCCGATACGGCGGCTTCATTTCGGTCTTCTTCCTGACGGGTTCGCTCCCCGCCGCGTCCGTCGTGTATTCCAGGCTGAGTCCCTTGCCGCCGTAGGCCGGCATTATGTAGATCCTCACCCGGCGGCGCGGCGTGTCGCCGGCGACAAGGCCTGCCCCATGCCGCCCCTGTTCGTTCCTGAGGAAGAAATCGTAGGAGAACTCGACCCGCCCCTCCAGAGGTGCTTTCAGATGCAGACCGTTCACCCCGGCGGTGGTCGTAATGAGACGCTCGGACCATATCCTCAGTTTCGGAAACTTGTGCTCGGCCTTGTGAACGGACCAGAACACGCTGGAGCCGAGTTCCGTGTTGTCCCAGTCCTTGATCTGGAGCGCGTTCGAGAAATCGTAGCTGAGCTCGATCTGATACGTGATGGGGTCGAAGCTGACGACCTTGCCCTCGAAGAGCGCCTGCACCTTCTCCAGAGTCACGATGCCGCCCAGCGCCGCGCCGATCTTTCCCTCCAGCCCCGTTGCCTTCCCGGCAACCGTTCCGGCGAACTTCGTCTCCCCGTGCGCGGTGCGGAACTCCCCCAGCGCCTTCCGGGCCTCCTCAGCGTTCTTCTTGTCGAGCTTCTCTTGAGCGAGGAAAGGCGCGACATTCTTCTCCCATGCCTTCTTCGCGGTCACCTCCACCGCTCCGAGACGGATCACGTCAAGCTTCTCTCTGTAGTGCGCCGCCAGCGGATGGTCCCCCGCCTTCGCCAGCGCGGCCTCCGCCGCCGCCACGTCCTGCGCTCCCATGGCCGCGGCTGCCTTTGCCAGCCAGCCGTCCGGCGTCGCCGGATCGGCGGGAGGCATCAGCCTCGCCTTTTCCTCCTCAGTGAGTTCCTCCGTGTTCACCCGTATTTCTGCATAGCCGACCTGCTTGTTGATCGAGAACCTGTGTTCCAAAACGATCACCCCATCACCCACGGACTTCACCTTGCCCTTGCGCTTTCCCTTCGCCGTCTCGAGCACCACGTCCTTGCCCACGAGCGACGTGAGGCTCTCAGCGGCCTTCTTCTCCGCCTGCGCCGCTTCCTCGAAGCCCTTCAGGACACTCCCCCACTTCTCCGTGGTTTCCGCCATCGGCTTCAGCGCCTCGTCCGCGCGCGCCGACTCCAGCGCCGCCTTCGCGCCGGCGATGTCACCCGCCATGACCTTTTCGTCGAAAGCCGCCCACGCCGCATCCAGTTTCTCTCGCGCCGCGGCCTCCGCCTTCTTCCTGGCGAGCTCGGCCACGTTCTCCTTCTCCTGCCCCAGGCGGGAACGCAGCTCGGCAAGCGGTCCGGAGAGCGCCGCGTACTTGATGTCTTTCACCTTATCCAGTTCGTCGATTCCCTTATCCGGTTCCCCGTCGGCGGAGAGGTTTTCCGCAGCCTTCATGACGGCCCCAATCCTCTCCCCCGCCGTCTTCTTGAGCGCCGCCACCGCTCCATCCGCTTCCGCTTTCAGAAGCTTCTCGAACTTCGCCGGCAGATTGGCGTACGTCCCGATCGCTCCATCGTAGTCTCCAGCCTCGGCCAACTTGTCGGCCCCGGCGACCAGCTTCGCGAATTCCTTGCCGGCCGCCTCGTCCCTCTTTCCAACAAGCGTCTCTATCGCGTCCCGGGCCTTCATCTCCCACACCGTGCCCGCAGCGTATTTCACGACGTGCTGGTACCGGGAGATCGCGTCGTCGTAGTCCTCCGGGTGCTCCTTCTCCCAGTTCGCCGCGTACTCGAACATCTCCTCGGCCTTGCCCTTGGGCTGGTCCGGGTCCGGCTTCGGATCCGTCGGAGTCACCACCGTCTGCCCGCCGGGCTGCGGCTGAGCCGGCGGCGGCTCCTCTCCGGACCTCGACATGAAGACGATCGCCAGAACCACCGCGACCACGCCGGCAGCGATACCGACGATCAGCCCGACCGGCTTCTTCTTCGGTTGAATCCTTCGACGTGCCTCGGACATGCGCGGCGCCCCTGCACCCACTGCGCCCGGCACCCCCGCCACCGAGCTCTTGTGCGCGTCCACCATCTCCGAATCCGGGGCCTTCCCGTCTATGACGAACTCCATGTCCCGTACGAGGTCGTCCGTCGTCCCGTAGCGGTCATCCCGGTCCTTCGCCATCATCTTCTGCACCAGCATGCTCAGGTTCTCAGACAGGGCCGGGTTCACCTCCGACGGCCAGGGCACCTGCTCCGTCAGGTGCTTCGTCATCACCACCGC
>CAYMFW010000083.1:0-20123 GCA_964389785.1 uncultured Planctomycetota bacterium | reverse complement strand
GCGCCGTTCTTCGTTCTGGCGACGCAGAACCCGATCGAGCAGGAGGGCACGTACCCCCTGCCCGAGGCGCAGCTGGACCGCTTCATGTTCAAGGTCGAGGTGCCGTTCCTCAACCGGGACGAGATGAACAGGGTGATGACGCGCACCATCGTCGACCAGTCCATCGAGATCGGAAAGATCATCGACGGGCAGAGGATACTCCAGCTCCGCAACATACTGGAAAAGGTGGTGGTGGCCGACCCGATACGCGACTACGCGGTGCGCATCGTGCTGGCCAGCCATGGGGGCAACGAGTTCGCGCCGCAGAACGTCACGAAGTACGTCCGCTGGGGCGCGAGCCCCCGCGCCAGCCAGGGCCTGCTCCGCGCCGGCCGGGTGAGGGCGCTCACCGAAGGCCGCGGCCACGTTTCCTTCGAGGACGTGAAACACTACGCGCCGGAGGTGCTCCAGCACCGCATCCTCCTGAACTACGACGGCCAGGCCGAGAACATCTCCGTCCGCGACCTGATCGACCAGATACTGACCCACGTAGCCGAAACCCTCGAACCATCCAGGGACGCAGTCAAGTAACATGGAATTCGGACAGGATAGACCGAGGCTGACGACGCTCCTCAGCAACGAGGCGCTCGCCCGCCTCGAGCGGCTGCGCATCGTCTCCAGCCGCCGGTTCACGGACAAGCGCCGCGGCGAGCACCTGGCTGGCCGCGCCGGCACCAGCACGGAGTTCTCCGACTACCGCGACTACGTGGCCGGGGACGACGTCCGCTTCGTGGACTGGAACATCTTCGCCCGTCTGCACCGCCCGTACCTGAAGCTGTACCACCAGGAGGAGGAGATGCACGTGGTCCTCCTCATCGACGCGTCGTCCTCCATGCTCTTCGAGGGCAAGCTGGACCGGGCCAGGCAGCTCGCCGCCGCATTCGGCGTGATGGGCCTGCTCGGAACCGAGCGGGTGAGCGTCTACGCCTTCAACTCCCTGGGCGACGGCCCGAAGCGGATGCCCCCCTCCCTCGGCCGCGCGAGCATGATGAAGCTCTTTTCGTTCATCGAGAGTATCGAGGGAGGCGGCGACGCCCCGCTCGAGCTCGGCATCGAATCGTTCCTGAAGTACCACGCCGGCCGCGGCGTGGTCGTCATCCTCTCGGACTTCCTCACCTCGGGCGACGTCCGGCGCGCCCTCAACATACTGTTCAGCTCCGGCCTGGAGACCATGGCGGTGCAGATACTCGGGCCGAGCGAGATCGACCCCGAGGTCTCCGGCGACACCCGGCTGGTGGACTCGGAGACACAGGGCACGCTCGACGTCTCCTGCAACGCCGATCTGCTCGCCATGTACCAGGAGTACCGCGCCTCCACCGAGCTGATGCTCTCGTCCATGTGCCAGCAGCGGTCCGGCCGCTTCCTCGCCACGTGCGCCACCAACGGCCTGGATTGGGTGCTGTTCGACCTGCTCCGGCGAAAGGGGTGGATCGCATGAGCCCGCTCGGATTCTACGCCCTCAGCGCCGCGTGGCTCTTCTTCCTGCTGGCGCCGCTGATATTATTCTACTTCCTGAAGCTGAAGCGGCCGCGCCTGGAGATCCCGTCCCTGGTCCTGTGGCGCCGCGTGCTGGAGGACCGCCGCGTCAATTCCCCCTTCCAGCGGTTCAAGAGAAACATACTGCTCTTCATCCAGATCGCGCTGCTCACCGTGCTGGTGCTCGCGGCGATGCAGCCGTTCTTCCGTCGCCGCCCGAGCCGCACCCACCGCCTCCCGGTGCTGATCGACTGCTCGGCCAGCATGGGCGCGCTCGACGCGGAGGGGAAGAAATCCCGTCTCGACGAGGCGAGGAAGAAGGCCGGAAAGCTCATCCAGGACCTCCTGCCCGACCAGCAGCTCTGCATCATCTCCTTCGCCGACACCGCGCGCAAGCGCACCGGCTTCACGAACAACAAGCGGATACTCGCGGAAGCGCTGGCCGCCATCGAGGTCGAAGACGTGGCCAGCAACACCGAGGACGCCCTCCGCATGGCCCAGGCACTCGCCCGCAGCTTCTCGTTCGACGAGGTCCTCCTGCTGTCGGACG
Source organism: uncultured Planctomycetota bacterium (assembly GCA_964389785.1). Taxonomy (GTDB): domain Bacteria; phylum Planctomycetota; class CAYMFW01; order CAYMFW01; family CAYMFW01; genus CAYMFW01. The sequence goes on along the minus strand of CAYMFW010000083.1, from coordinate 18,058 downwards.
GCAACTTCCCCGCGCAGGCGAACTTCGAGCTGTCCTTCAACCTGAACTACCAGCGCACCGCGCCGGCCGGCCCCAACCTCGGCATCACCTCGCTCAACGCCCGCCGGTCGTCGGACGACAGCTGGGACCTCTTCGTGCAGGTGGAGGGCTCACCCGCCGCCGCGGGCTCCGCCCGCCTGGAGATAAGCCGCGACGGCGACGTGATCGGCTCGGAGGACATCGTCATCACCAATGACTCCTCGGAGAAGGTGGTCGTTCGCGTGAGGGCGCCGAAAGCGGCCGGCCTGAAAGCGACGCTGATTCCGGACGGCTTCGATTCCCTCGCCGCCGACAACGCCGCCTACCTGGATCTGCCGGCGGCCCGCCCGCTGTGGGTCTACGTGCCCGAATCGCTCCCCGCCTACCGCCACGCGCTGTCCTCCATCCGCGGCGTCCGCGTCTTCACCGGCGAGGACCCCGGCGACTCGTCGTACGACCTGGTGATCACCGACCGGGAATCCGACCTCGCCCTCGAGGCGACCACCTGCCTCACCGTCGGCATCGTCCCTCCCGACCTCGCGAAGTCCATAAGGATAGAGCGGACGGCGAGCGAGGTAGTGGACTGGGAGCGCAACTCCTCCCTCCTGCGGCACGTCGAGATGCGGGACGTTCTCCTGTTGGACAACCCCGCCTCCTCCGCCGGAACCCAGGAGGCGAATTACGAGAACATGGGCTACGAGATACTCGCGCACGGCCACCGCGGCCCGCTCGTCCTGCAGAGGCGACAGGGAGGACGCTCCTCCTTTCATATGATGTTCCACACCGACCGATCCACCCTTCCGTACCGCGTGGGATTCCCGATACTGGTGTCCAACCTGGTCGAGATCGCGATGCGGCAGGCGGGGGTTGCCGAGATACCGGCGACCCGCACCGGCGTTCTGCCCCCGCTCACCCTCGTCCCGGACAGCGTGTACACCATCGATGGGCCCGATGGCGCATCCGTGGAGAGGACGACGGACGCCGCGGGCAGGCTCTCCGGCGTGTCGTGCGCGCGCGTCGGCGTGTACACCGTCTCGACCGGAGGCGCCGTGAAGGCGCGTCTCGGCGCGGGCCTGCTCAGCGCGCGCGAGACCGCGCTCGCCGGTCAGGAGGAGATACAATTCAACGAAGACCTGTCCGTGGCGGCTTCCTCGGAAACGCTCAAGACGGAGCGCCCGCTCTGGAGCACTTTGGCCTTTATCGCGTTCTTCATACTTCTGGGGGAATGGTGGTACTTCCAGCGTAAATCGGGAGGATAGTCGGGTGGGAAAGCGGCTCTTGATTTCGGGATGAGGAGGCGGTCTTGACCGGCACCGCGTCTACGTGTTATGTAAGAGCAACAATGCGAGGTATATACGCACTACTTGCCCTCATTGCCCTCGCGTCTCCTCTTCACGCAATCGAGGTAGAGGAGCACCTGTGGGGTTTCGACGGTAAAGCGGTCCCGGAGCGCTTCAACCCGCTGTCCATCCTCGTGTCCAACCCGTCGCCCAGGCCGTTCCAGGGAGGGCTCACCCTCTACCGCACCACCGGCCCCGGCACCAGGGTGGGAGCGAAGCTCGTCCAGGAATGTTTCCTGTCCCCCCACTCGTCGAGATGGGTTCAGTTCTATCCGTACGTCAGGGGAAGCTGGGAGAAGTGGACGCTCCAGTGGGGAGGGCCCGGCGACAGCACGGAGATCCCCCAGCCGCAATTCGGCCCGCCCGCGACCGTTCTGCTGACGAACCCGGATGATATCTTCGACCGCGGACGGCTGATGAAGGCGTTCCCGGAGAACCTGTTCCCGTCCTCCGTCGCCGTGATGGACGGCCTCCACGCCCTGGCGATGAGCCACGCGCCGCGGTGGGAGCCGGCGCGCAGGGCCGCGCTGCTGGACTGGCTGCACCGGGGCGGCACCGTTCATGTGCTCCTCGACATGAAGGGACGCCACCCTGTGTTTTCGGGCGACCTGGAGGTGCTGAACATCCGGACGGACACCCTCCGGGTCGGGTCGGGCATGGTAGTGAGGCACCCGGCCGACGCCCGCAAGATGTCTATCGGCGAACTCCGTGGAAAGGGATACGACACGCCGGAGCTGAAGAACGGACAAAACATGACGATCGGCAACCTGGACGACGCGTTCCTTCGCAAGCTTGGCGATCTGGTCCGGTCGCGGCACAACTGGCCGGTCATCTACCTGCTCACCGTGGTGTACATGCTGCTCATATTCCCGGGGAACCTGCTCGTCGGAAGAAAGTACCGGAACTACTGGATACCGATCGGCTTCTTCGCCGTGCTGGTCGTGGTGTTCGGCCTCATCTTCAACGCCGTCGGCCGCCGCGGGTACGGCGAGAAGACGAACGTCAGCTCCCTGTCGTACGCCCGGCCGCTGGGCGGACGCTCCTACGACGTGTCCCAGTGGGTGAACGTGTTCGTCACGAGCGGCGACTACTACACCCTCACCCATCCCTCCACGCACAATTACTACTCGACATGCCAGGAAGTGGAGGCGGTGAACGGGCTGATACAGAGCGGCAAGGCCGGCGCGTTCCTGGTGGACATCCCCCTCTATTCCAAACGCTCGTTCCTGCACCGCGGCAGGATGCAGGGCCACGACATGAGCATGAAGACGGTGTCCTGGAAGGGCGGCTCGAAGCTCGAGGAGCTGGTGCTGGAGACCGGGCCGTCCTTTCCGAAGGAGGGTATCACGGCGTGGGCAGTCCATGCCGGCACCGTGTATCCGATGACCGTGGCGGGAAACCGCATGGTGCTGTCGAAGATGGGGCCCCAGGCCGTTGCCGACTTCTTCTCCGGCGACGAGCTGGGTCTGGACTACTTCGGGCCCTACGGCTCGTACGGCGTCGAGGCCGACGAGCTGACGCCGGAGAGGATCTTCCCCAAGACGCTTCGCCCGCTGATGGCCCGGGCGGTCGGCGGCACCGAGGCGTTCCAGAGATACGTCGCCCCCCCGCCGCCGCCGAAGGACCTGGTACAGCTGTTCGTCTTCGTGAAGAGCCCCCGCGGGTTCTCGATGGCCGGGGAGGCCTTCGGGAACGAGACGGGATACACCCTCTATCATATTGACCTGTTCAGACCGGAGGTAGACACATGAGCCAACCGACGTCCCCACCCGCCGATCCGCCCGTGGAAACGAGACCGATCCTCGATGTGGATCATCTCACCTACGCGTACAAGAACCGCGTCGCGCTCGCCGGCGTCACGTTCTCCGTGATGCCCCGCTCGATACACGGGTTCGTCGGGCCCAACGGCGCGGGCAAGACCACCACGCTGAAGATAATGGCGACGCTGCTGCGGCCGCGGAGCGGCACGGTGCGCGTGTTCGGGCACGACGTGGTCACCCGCTACAAGCAGGCGCGGCGGAAGATGGGATTCATGCCGGACCACTTCAGCATGTACCGGCAGATGACGGTCTTCGAATACCTGGACTTCTTCGGCGCCGCGTACGGGCTCACCACCGCGGAACGGGACAAGACGATCAAGGACATCCTCTCCCTCACCGACATGGAAGGCAGGCAGGATGATCTGATCAAGGGGCTGTCGCGAGGCATGGGCCAGCGGCTCGCCCTGGCCCGGGTGCTGGTGAACGACCCGGAGCTGCTCCTGCTCGACGAGCCCGCCTCCGGTCTCGACCCCCGGGCGCGCATCGAGCTGATGGAGATACTCAAGGAGCTGAGGCGGATGGGCAAGACCATCTTCATCAGCTCTCACATCCTCAGCGACCTGGGAACGCTCTGCGACCACTTCACGATAATCGACCGCGGCCGGGTGAAGTTCACCGGGCCGGTAGAGGGGCTGCTGCACACCGAGGGCGAGCTGGAGAGCTACGACCTGACGCTGGCGGAGGAATCCGAGGCGGCGTCCGCGGCCGTCGGCGCCATCGAGGGAGTTAGGGAGGTGTCCCGCGAGCAGGGAGGCCCCACCTACCGGGTCACCTTCGACAAGGAGAAGACCGGCGTGGGGGCGGTTCTCACCGCGGCGATACAGAACGGCGCGCAGATCGTCTCCTTCCAGCCCTGCGCGGCGAAGCTGAACGAGGCGTTCATGAATCTCACCGAGCCTGGAGTGCCCACATGAGCATGCCCGTCATGGCGCTGTTCACCAGAGCGCTCCGCCAGGAGGCGCGCCTGGTGCGCACGTATCTCATCCGCGTCGGCCTGCTCGTCTTCGTGCTGTTTGCGGTGATGTCCGCGCAGGCCCAGGCGGCGTTCGTCGGCGCCCCGGGACTGATGTTCTTCGGTTCGCTCGTCATGATCAACTTCTTCTTCATCACGTTCGTCGGGCTGGGCCTTTTCGCGTCCGCCATCACCGAGGAGAAGGAGGAGATGACGCTCGGGCTGCTCCGCATGACCAGCCTCAGCCCGCTGGCGATACTCTTCGGCAAGTCAACCAGCCGCCTCCTCTCGGCCGCGCTCCTGCTCGCCGGGCAGTTCCCCTTCACCATTCTGGCCGTCACGCTGGGAGGCGTCTCCATGACCCAGATCCTGGCGGCGTACTGCACCCTGCTGGCTTATATCGTGTTCCTGGCGAACGTCGCGCTGTTCTGCTCCGTGATATGCCGCCGCACCGCGAACGCGGGCGGCTTCACCGGCTTCATCATCCTGGCGTTCTTCTGTGCACCGTCGCTGGGCAAGATGTCGCTCGACGGCCTGGTATGGCTCAACGTCATCTCCGCCGCGTCCCTCCTCTACGGCCTTTTCAGCGGCCTCTTCCTGCTGATGGGCCGGGCCTCCCCGTTCGACAAGCTCATCAGGATCATGCGGACCGGCTTCTCGGAGCCGGCGATCGACTTCCAGGTCATCAGCAACATCCTGCTCGGCGTCGTGTTCTTCCTCCTGGCCTGGGCGCTGTTCGACCTCTGCACCCGCCAGCAGAAGCAGGCGGCCCCGGCGCGCGCGCTGCTGGTGAAGCGCACGTCTCGGCTCCGGATTCTCGGCGCCGGAAGGGCGTGGCGATGCGCGCTGGCGTGGAAGGATTTCTTCTTCCTCTCCGGAGGCGTCGTCGCCGCCGCGATCAAGTTCCTCGCCATCGGGCTGGCCGTCGGCATCTCCTTCTATATCGCCTGGACCGTCGAGGGAGGGCGGGTGGACCTGGAGTTCGCGGGCGGCACCGCGATGATCGTATCCCTCATCACGCTCGGCATCGAGTTGGTCGCCTGCGGCACGCGCATCTTCCACGAGGAACTGAAGTGGAAGACGCTGCCCAGCATCATGGTGCTCCCCTTCAGCCCCGGCGAGCTCGCCTACCGCAAGCTCCTCGGGTGCGCGCCGGCCCTCATCCCGCATCTGGCCGTATTCGCCATCGGGGTCTGCCTCGCCCCTGGGCCGTTCTTCGAGACCCTCGGCGAGATGCTCACCGAGATGTGGGGCGTCGTGTTCGTCGTCACCATCGTCCTCTTTCTCCACGTGCTGGTGTATTTCTCCCTGATCGTCAAGCGGTGGGCGCTGCTGCTCACCATCGGGGTCTTCTGGATCGGCGGAATGATATTCGGAACCATCATCAGCATCCTTAGCATGATGATGATATCGTTCGGCGGAGGTCAAGACCCCATCGCCGTCTTCACCATCATGCTCTTCACCGCCCTCACCATCTGGATCCACTTCGCCATCGGCTGGCGCCTCCGCAAGGAAGCCGGCGCCTGATTCGGGGACGTTCACAAGTTTACAAGTTTCCCGATAGAGGCTATCTCTGTCCTGGTAGAAACTTGTAAACTTGTGAACGTCCCCTATTGCCAACTGCCGCTGGCGGGATCGAACGTGAAGGACGCGTCCTTCTTCTCTACCGATATCGTGACGCGCACAAGCCCCTTCTCGACGCTCAGCGCCTTCACCGGCGCGCCGATGTGCACCCGGTTCACCGCGTACGTGCTCCACGTCCCGGTACGGCGCTCGAACGCGAACAGCCCCCGGTCCGTCCCGACCCACACGGCGTTGCTCGTGAACGCGATCGCGGAGGCCGTCAGCAGTTCGTCGACCAGAATCCCCACCGGCTCGTCGAACTCGCTCAGGACCCCCGTCTTCAGGTCGGCCAGCGCGACAAACTGCTTCTCGACGGCCACCCACCGCCATTCCTTCTCGAACGGGTCCGTCTCGATCCAGAGCACTTTCCCGCGCGATTCGGCAAGGGTGCGCAGGTTATTCCCCGTCACCTTCTCCGGTTTCGCGTCATCCAGCGCGCCCCGCGACGCTATCGTGGTGGCCGCCTCCTTCAGCGCCGCTCTCAGCTTCGGCGCGGCCGCCCGGGCCGCCTCCTCCATCCTCTTCAGGTCCTCCCGGCGGCCGTAACGCCCCAGCAGATGAGCCGCCGCGAGCCGCCGCAGCGGATGGGGGTCTTCCAGCAGGCGAACGAGCTCGTCCGGGTCGTCCCCGGCAGCCTTGTAGCGGACGTAGGCCTCCAGCTCCCGCATGCTCTCCTCCCCCACGATGCCCACGTTGCGCGCGCTCAGCCCGGCGTTCAGCAGCTCGAAGTGACGCTTCGACTCCACGAATCCTTCCTTCCGGCAGTAGTACTGCGCCAGCCGCGCGTGCGCGTTCATGTCGTACACGCTGTGATCCGGCTTCGCCTTCAGCAGCTTCCTGTACAGCCGCGTCGCGACCTCCTCCTGCCCCCATTCGGACATCTCGTCGGCCAGCGAGAATATCTTGTTCTCGTTCTCGCCGGCGGTGATCTCCATCACGTCCAGAAGGGTATTCGCCTTGTCCTCCTGCTTGGCGCGCACCTCCAGCATGTATTCGACGCAGTCCACCCACATTCCCGACACCTCGAGGTCCTTCACCTTCTTCAGCATCAGCGCCGCGTAATCCAGTCTCGTCTCGGACACCAGCTGTCTCAACGCGGGGATCGCGATCTCCGTCAGCCGCCAGTCCTGCCCGGTCTTCTTCGCCAGCCCCTGCCGGTACTTCAGGAAGTCGCTCAGCGCGCCCGCGTGGTCCCCGCTCTCCTTCTTCAGCTCGATCAGCTGTATCATCGTCACCCGCCGCAGCTCCCCCGCTTCCTCGTCCTCCGCCGGCCCCTTCAGCTTCTGCTGCAGCAGCTCCGCCTCCTCGATGGACGAGCCGCAGTTCACGTGTACTTTGGCCAGCAGCTCGGCCAGGGTGAAACGGGTCGCGTCCGCCTCCTCGCCGCCCTCCACCCGGAGGAGGCAGTCGAAGAAGTGCTTCTTCGCCTCCTCGAAGTTCTTCTGCTCCGAGCATATCTCGGCCAGCAGACGCCTCGCGTCGCGGTCGGTCTCGAGTATGCTGCGTGCCAGCCGCTCCGCCGCGGGCAGGCACTTGGCGAGATACAGCTCCCGCACCATCTGCCGCACCTGCGACGGCTCCGCGTCCGGCCCCACCGCCGCGAGGCCCTCCTCCACCTTCCCCACCTTGAAGTAGGCGCGCGCCAGCTGCATCCGGGCGTACCGGTTGCCCGGGCTCTCCTCCGCCCGCTCTTTGAATATCGCCAGCGCCCTGCCCGCGTGGCCGGCTTCCTCGTACAGTCGGGCCAGCTTGTACTTCAGGGACTTCTCGTCCACCGGCTTGCACAGCCTCACCAGCTCCTCGTATGCCTCGATCGCGCCCAGCGCCTCGCGGTGATCGTCGTGGTACGTCGCGAGCAGCATCAGGTACTTGAACCTCAGCTCCTTCAGCGGCTCCTCTCCCAGCTTCAGCCGGTCCAGCCCCGCCAGCACCTTCTTCATCACCGCGACGAACTTCCTCCCCTCCCACGACCCGTCGTACGCCCTGCGCAGGCCGCGCAGCACCCCCATGTACAGGCTGGAGTCGGCCGGCACCTCGTCCACCATCGCCTCGTACAGCGCCGCCGCGTCCTCGAAATTCTCGGCCTTCAGGAAAGCGTCCGCCTCCACCATCCTCTCCGCGAACGGCTTCGCGGGCGCCTCGGCCTTCTTTCCCGCGTCGTCCGCGCCCGCGGCCGCCGCGCACACGAGCGCCGCGACGGCCAGGAAGATCGCCGTCCGCCGGGTCATTCCTGCTTCTCCTTCACCTCGCCGATCGGCAGGCGGGACACGTCCTCGCCCGTCACCGGCGCCGGCTCCATCTCGGGGGTCAGCACGCGAATACCGAATTCCCAGTAGTTCTTCAGCTGACAGATCTTCACCAGCAGATGGTTCTCGCCCTTCCACATCCTCACCCTCACCAGCTTCCGCGTCGAATCCGACGGGGCGGAGCGCACCCCGGTGAACACGTCCTCGCCGTTGAGCCATATGCGGATCATGTCGTCGTGCCGCACGTCCAGCAGATACTCCCCCGCCTTCGTACACCTCACCGAGGTGTACGCGTATGCCATCACGTAGGTCTTGTCCGCAACCGCCCTGCGCATGTCGAGCAGGCCGAACGGGGTGTTCGCGCTCTCCCTGGCCAGCGTCCACGTCGCGCCGACAGGGAAGCCCTGTTTCACCTTGTCCTCCACCCCGCACGGCGTCTCGATACCGGACGCCTCCGGGCACGACATCGCCTTGCTCACCACCCACTGGTACGGACGACTCATGCCGAACCGCCGGGCCTCCACCTTCCCGTTGTCGTGGATTATCCTCACCGTCGCGTTCCACGCCCGCCTCGCCGTGTCATCCAGGACCCCGATCGCGAACTCCACGTTCGTCAGCGCCTCCCCCTCCTTCGCGGCGAACGTCAGCTCCTTCGCCGGCCGGATGTCCACCGGCGCGTCGGTCACGATCTCCACCGTCCCACTCGCCGCCTTCAGCCGGTTGTTGCGTATCCACACCGTCAGCGGCACCCTCGGCCGGTTCAGCACCACGGTGCGGAACGGCTCCTGGTGCATCACCCCCTTGCCGGAATGCGTCAGCCGGAAATCCGTCGGCGGCAGCCCCGGCGTGCCGGATGCCGAACCGAGGAAGACCCGCGGCTCCGGCAGTTCCTTGTCGCCGAGCCCGGGAAGGATGCTCCCCTTCACCGGCCCGCGGGGGAGATTCAGCTTCTCGGTGCTGAACACCACCTGGTCTATCCGCACCCCGTCCTCCCGGTTCACCAGCGACAGCTCCGTCTCCCCTTCCTTCAGCTCCCAGTTCCCCACCCACACCCAGTGCCATTTGCGGAACACCTGGCTCTCCGCCTTCTTCGGATGCGGGCCGGTCAGCTTCACGAAGATCGAGCTGCTGCAGTTCCCGTTCCACCACGCCCGCAGCCACACCGAGTACTTCCCGCCCTCCTTCAGCACGGTGCGGAACGTCGCGGTGCCGGCGTCGCCGGCGTACGCGTGGGAGCACCCGGCCCCCTCCGGGATGGTCAGGCACCGTTCCCCGGAGGCGTCCTCCGCCTGCTCGATCTCGAACGGAAACGTCACCTCGTTGGCGTGCTCCGCCTCGAAGCACACCGTGTCCCCCCACGCCGCCGCGGCGGCCGACAGGAGCGTCACCAAGAGAACGCATCTCATCATGCGCCTATTCTATCCCATGCCAAGGACGGAGTTAAGCAATTAAGCACGCATCACCTTTTCAAGGGGGCCATTTCAAGGGGTCAGAGTCGCTCAAATCGGCGAATATGTCGAAAACCGGTGTCAACGATTCTCCTCCCCGCGGCAACAGCGTATTGGAACGAGGGCACACGGCCCGGGGGATATGAAATGGACGACGAATATCGGCTCTCAGACGACCGGATCATCCATATCGCCTGCACCGGAGATCACCGGCACGCCGCCTGGCAGCTGGTATACGAGGCGTACCGGGCCCAGGGATACACGGGCGAAACCGACGGAAAGCTGTGGTACGGTCTCCACGACGCGCTGTCCGACGCGTGCACGATACTCATAGAGGACCGCGGGGACCCCGTCGGCACCGTCAGCATCTACCCGCAGTCCCCGATGGGCTTCCCGGCGCATAAACTGTACGCCCGGGAGCTCAATGCGTTCTGCGCGTCCGGACGCAGGCCGGTCGAGATCGGAAGCCTGGCCGTCACCGGCAGCAAGGAAAAGGACCGCACGATCGTCACCAACCTGTTCGACCTGCTGTCCCTGTATTCCAGGTGCCTGGTCGGCGCGACGGACCTGGTAATCACCGTCAACCCGAAACATCAGGGCTTCTACGAGCGCATGCTGCTCTTCGAACAGATAGGCGGGGAGAAACACTATGACCGCGTCGGTGACGCCCCGGCGGTGCTGATGCGGCTCGACCTGGAGAAACAGGAACAGGTCATCCGCTGGGAGCACAATGAAGGACCCCGGCCCGAGTGGCACACGGGCAAACACACGATGTACAGGGGATTCTCCTCCCTCGAGGAGGAAGAGCGGAGAGTCGCCTGGCTGAAGAGAGCGTGCCGCCCGCTCGATTTCGAGGCATTCTGGGCGTATTTCGTGGAGGAGAGGCCGCTGGTCCAGGAGGCGCCCCACGATGTCCAGAACCACCTGGAAAGCGTCTACGTCCCGACCGTTTCGGTGCCTCTCGTATAGCCGCCAGCTCATCCGAAAAATTCTCCGATTTTCTGCCACCAAATCCGTCCCCGTGGATACAATAAGGCAGGAAGGGGAAACCGGATGAAGAGCGATGTCGATAACGTCGTAGAACGGGTCCTGAGGGGCGATACGGAGGCCTTCGGGGAGATCATCGACCTCTACGACCGCCAGCTCTGGAAGATCGTCGCCTTCGCCATCCGGGACCGTGACAGGGCCGAGGACGTCCTCCAGCAGACGTATATGGCCGTTTATTCCTCCCTGGAACGCTACGAGCTGGGCCGCGACTTCGGCGCCTGGATACGGACTATCGCGCGCAATACCTGCCGAAGGACCCTCCGCGACACCCTCCGGAACGCCAATCTCCAGGAGAACTACACGGACACCGTCGCCGCCCGGGCCGACCTGAGGCGGGCCGAAGAGGAGCACCCCGAACAGCGCGCGGAGCATCTCAGCAGGTGCCTCGAAAAGGTACCCGACAAATCCCGCCGCCTGCTGGAGCTTCGATACACCCTCGGTAAACGAGTCAACGATATCGCGAAGGACGCCGGTAAGACCGCGGGAACCGTCAAGAAGATGCTGTTCCGCGTACGCCTCGCCCTCAAGGAATGCATCGAGCGTCTCGAACAGAGGGAGGCCCACGGTGTCTGAAAGCGACCGGGTACTCGAGCTCGCCTCTTCATATGTAGACGGCACGCTCTCCGAAGAGGAAACGCGGCAGCTGGAAGACCTCCTCCGCTCCGACGAGGCCGCGCGGGCCCGCTTCGAGGAGCTGCTCGACATCCAGGGACTCATCACCGCTGCGCTCGCCTCCCCCGACGTGAAGGACGCCGTTATCGAACGCATCCTCCGGGAGCAGACCGCCCGCCGGAAGAAGAAGGTGCTGTGGGCCATCGGGAAGCCCGGCCCCGCCCGCCCGGCCCGCCGCCGCCGCGTTGCCCCCCTGTACTGGAGCGCGATCGCCGCCTCGGTACTCATTGCCGTCGGCCTGCTCTGGCACGGCACGCGTCCTGAGCCGGACGCGCTCGACCGCCTCATCGCGATGGCCGCCGACGCCCACACCACACAGGACCTTCGAAGCCTTCACGAGGACACGATGGCCGTCTATCGCGCCGAATACGCCCGCGGCGACGACTGCCGGCTCCGCAAGCTGTTCAATCTCGGCCTCTCCTGCGCAGTCACCGGAATCCCCAAGGAAGACCGTCAGACCGAAGACCTCCGGTTCCTCCTCCGGCAGGCGAAGCTCTCTCTGGACCGGGCGTCCGTGAAGACTGCCGCGTTCCGCCTTCCCAGGCTCTGTACCGTTGCCGAAGCCGCCGTCACTCGGCTCGGCCGGGCAGACCACAGCTACGTACGTGAGACCTACGAGAAGGCACGCACCGCCGTGGCAACGGGCGACTTCGATCTCTACGAGCAGCTCTACCTGGACGCGCACAACGCTCTTGGCCGGCTCAAACAGCATGAGCTGGCGCACCTCCTCACTTTCGAATCGATGTACATCCAGTACTACCTTCGCGGCCTCCCGGGCTCGGAAGCCGCGTTGGAGAACGTGCAGAAGACATGGCTGACACACTGGCCCTACCGCATCCACTTCGACAAGCACCTCGCGCCCCGGATGAAGAGAAGAATCGCGCTGTGCAGGGAGCTCGCGGCCGACATCGACTTCAGTCCCGCCCTCCAGCACCGGGCTGGTGGCCGCTGGCTCGTGGGATCCCAAGGGGGAGCCGCGGACGGCAAGATGATCCCCGGCTGGACTATCGTCAAGCAGACCGACCCCGACACGGATAATGCGAGAATCCTCCTGGGCAAGCAGTTCTTCGAGGAGGCGATACTCACCGGACAGTGCATGTTCGGCGAAGGTGAGCCGGGCTTTTCCAATCTTCCGAACATGCGGCTCCTCATCCACGGCGGCCCCGGCAGGAACGCGACTACATGGGGCGCCGGCATCAACAACGCGGACGGAGACGGCACCCCGCTGCCGAAGCGCTGGACGTGGTTCCTGGTGCACTTCAACCACGAGGACAGCGGTCGCTGGCGGCAGAGTCTCTGGAGCTGGTACGAGGGCGAACAGCCCCACGGATTCAGGGAAGTGGTGGACCCGAGTCTCATCCCGACCAGCCTGATGGCTTATTCGACCGCCACGGAAAAGCCGATACCGCCCCCGGCCGGTATCGGGCTCGGCACCAGGCGCGCCGCCGTCACGTGGCGCGCGCTCGGACTGCGGGTGCTCCGCCCCGCGCCCGGCGCCAAGAAGAAGGGCACGTGGGTGGACGGCCCGGTGATCTACCAGGAGTACTTCGAGAAGGGAACGGACGATTGGAAGGCCTGCCTCTACGCCGGCAAGGAGCCGGAGTCCCGCGACTGGCGCTCCTGCAAGGACGTCCCCTACGTTCGTCTCGGGAAGGGCCCCGGCGCGCGCGGCGGCGCGCAGTCGCTCATCCTGGACGCCAAGGGCCTCGGCGAGAAGTCCGCCTGCGTCAACCTGCACAGGCCCTGGCCCCGCGGCCCGTTCTCCATCGAGTGGGACCTGACCATACTCGAGGGGTACGAGGGACGCGGCACGACCTTCGACCTGTTCCTCGACCAGGAAACGGTCGACTCCCGCGAGGACATCGAGCTCAACGACCTCGGCCTGTGCAAGCTCAAGCGGTGGGTTCGCCAGCGGCGGGTGCACATCCCCGGCGTCACCCCCGCGGGCACCCCGTACGTAGATGTACTCACCTACCGGGACGGCAAGCTGCAGAGGCACGAGAGGTATCACCGCGACATGATGGACATATACTTCACCGCCCGGTTCTCCATCATCCGCGGCAGGTGCGCGATCGACAACCTGGTGATCAGAAAGATGGTGCTGAAAGATGAGTAGCGTGCTCATCACCGGCGGGGCCGGCTTCATCGGCTCGCACACGGCGGATCTGCTCATACGAGAAGGCCACCGGGTGAGGATACTCGACTGCCTGGACCCGCAGATCCACGGCGAGCACGCGGATTTCCCGGCCTACCTGCACCCGGATATCGAGCGCGTCCGCGGAGACGTCCGCGACTTCGACGACGTCACCCGCGCCCTGGACGGCATCGACGTCGTCTACCACTTCGCCGCCCGCACCGGCGTCGGCCAGAGCATGTACGACATGCGCGACTACGTGGACACCAACTGCACCGGCACCGCCAACCTGCTCGAGGCGGTCGTCAAGGGAAAACACCGCATCACCCGGCTGATACTCTCCTCCTCCCGCGCGGTCTACGGCGAGGGCACCTACGAATGCCCGGCTCACGGACGGATTCACCCGCCGCAGAGACGCCGGGAGGACCTCGACGCGGAACGCTTCGACGTCTTCTGCCCGGCGTGCGGCGCCGCGCTCGCTCCCCTGCTCACCGAGGAGGACCGGCCGCTCGCGCCCATGTCCGTGTATGCCTGGACCAAGCGCGCCCAGGAGGAACAGTGCGTGTATGCGGCCCGGACGTTCGGCATCCCGGTGACGATCCTGAGATACTTCAACGTGTACGGCTCCCGGCAGTCGCTCACCAACCCGTACACCGGCGTCGTGTCCATATTCTACAGCCGCATCCGGTCCCGGCAGGACATATCCCTCTACGAACATGGGCGGCCGCTGAGGGACTTCGTCCACGTATCGGACGTCGCCCGGGCCAACGTGCTGGCGATGAATACGAACGTCGAGCCGGGAACGTGCATGAACATCGGCTCCGGGGAAGAGAGCACCATAGGCGACGTCGCCCGTGCCCTCGCGGCCGCCTGCGGGACCGACGTGCCGCTTCTCACCACCTCCCAGTTCCGCGTCGGCGACATCTTCGCCTGCTCCGCCGACACGTCCCGCGCCGGACGTCTCATCGGCTACCGCCCGCGGGTATCGCTGGCAGACGGCATGAAGGAGTTCGTCCGCTGGGCGGACGGCGAGCGGTCCGAGGATCTCTACGAGAAGACGGTCACGGAACTTTCCCGGTACGGCCTGTTCGGCCAAGGAGCAAGGAGGGCATCATGAACGAACGGCCCAGGATACTGTTCATAGGCGAGGCCGCCACCCTGGCGCACGTGGTGCGCCCGCTCGAGCTCGCCCGCGGCATGAAGGGCCAGGAGTGGGATATTGTCTTCGCGTGCGACAGCCGTTACGCTCATATCGCCCGCCGCGCCGGCCTGGACTACCGTCCCCTCCCCTCGATCCCGACGGAAACGTTCCTGGCGCGCGTCTACAACGCGGAGATGCTGTACAAGCCGGACGAGCTGGCCGAATACGTCAAGGACGAGCTGGCGCTCTACGACGAGGTCCGCCCGGACATCGTCGTGGGCGACTTCCGCCTGTCCCTCAGCATATCCTCCCACGCGGCCGGTATCCCCTCGATCACCATGAGCAACGTCCACTGGAGCCCCAACCTTCACCTCCCCCATCCCGTCCCCGAACACCCCATGGTGAATGCTATCGGCGTCACCCTCTCCCGCGCCGTGCTGGCCGTCGCGCTGCCGGTGTTCTGGTGGGTCCAGACCCCCGGCATCAACCGGCTCAGAAAGAAATACGGCCTGCCGCCCCTGCGCACCGCCCAGCAGGTGTTCACGCAGGGAACGGAGACCGTGTATCTGGACGTCCCGGAGCTGTACGACGTCGGGGCGCTGTCCGTCCGCGAGCACTGCATAGGCCCGGTCAACTGGAGCCCGGCGATTCCCCTTCCGGAATGGTGGAGCGACGTGAAGGAGGACAGACCCGTCGCCTTCGTCACGCCGGGCTCTTCGGGCAAGGTGGATACCACGCCCGTCATCGCGGAGACGCTCGCCGCCGCCGGCATGGAGGTGATGGTGGCCACGGCCGGCCGCTGCGACATCCCCTCCGGCATCCCGGGGGTCTACGCGGCCGACTACCTCCCCGCCCCGGAGGCATGCGAGAAGGCGGACCTGGTGGTCTGCAACGGCGGCGCAATGGTGTACCAGGCGCTCGCCAAGGGCAGGCCGGTCCTGGGCATCCCGTTCAACATCGACCAGTACTATACGATGGAGGCGGTCCAGAGGAAGGGAGCCGGCCTCGTCGTGAGAAGCAGCCGCGTCACCCCCGATGCCGTCCGTAAGACGGCCCGCGATCTCCTCCGTCACGCCTCCTACAGCGCCCGCGCCGAGGACCTCCAGGCCTGCATCGTCCGCAACAACCCCGTCGCCGGGATAGAGCACGTCATCACCTCCCTCCTCCCCCTGCCCCTACACCCCGCCCCCCAAATAGTGTAAAAAACACCGTCTGGAACCGGGCGGAGACCCTACGTGGTCCGTGGAGGAGTGTGTATGTCCGACGAGCCGCTGATAAAGCAGTTTCTGCAGCACCAGTCGGCGTTCATGGGCTACCTGATCGCGATGACCAGGGGCCTGGACGCGGCCGAGGAGGTGTTCCAGAACGTCGCCGTCGTGATGCAGCAGAAGGAGGGCGAGATCCGCCCCGACAACTTCTACGCCTGGGCGAAAGAGGTGGTAAGACGCCAGGCCCTTTTATACTTAGACGACCAGATACGCACCCGCGTCCGCGAACGAAATACCGACCCCACGCTCCTCAACGCCATTACCCGCACGTTCGAGGACGATCCCACCACCGACGACGAGAAGAAACTGGAGAACGACGCGCTCCACATCTGCCTC
Organism: uncultured Planctomycetota bacterium; assembly: GCA_964389785.1. Classification (GTDB taxonomy): domain Bacteria; phylum Planctomycetota; class CAYMFW01; order CAYMFW01; family CAYMFW01; genus CAYMFW01. Next base: position 2,013 of record CAYMFW010000083.1, on the reverse strand, counting down.
GAGAAGCTCAACGCCAAGGCCCGCCAGATGGTCGCGATGCGCTACCAGGAGAGAAGCAGCTTCGCCGCCATCGCCGGTGTCTTCTCGACGTCGGCGTCCGCCGTCCAGAGAGGCATCAGCCGTGCCCGCGCGGCGCTCCGGGAATGCATCGCCCGGCACCTCAATGCAGCGGAGGCGTGAGATGAGCGACATCACCCACGCACAGCGAATGATCGAGGCTTACCTTGCCGGCCTCCTCGAGCCGGCGCTCGAGCAGCGGCTGGCTCGCATGATAGACGAATCGGACGAGGTCCGCGCGCTGATGGCCGCCCACATCCGCTTGGAGGGACGCCTGGCGTACCTGGGCAGCATTGGTCAGCTCGGCCCCGTCGAAGTCTCCGCGAAGCCGGCCCGTCCGCTCTACCCGCGTCTCATCCCGCTGGCGGTCGCGGCAGGCCTGCTGATCGCCGCCGGCATATTCTTCACCAGGCCGCAACCTCCGGTGCCCGCACCTCCCGCACCCGCCCGGGCGAGCGCGGCACAGGGCACCGTCCGCTGCGTCATCGCCGGCACGGAGGAGCTGCGAGAGCTCTCCCTCGGTGACGAGCTCCAGTCCGGCATGCAGATCACCGTAGGCCACGAGGGAAGCTTCGCCTTCACGTTCGACAACGAATCCACCATGATAGAAATGAAGAACAACACCTCCCTCTCCCTCGAGAGCGTCGGCACCCCCACCGAGGGCAAGGTGCTCCACGTCGGGTACGGCCGGGTATCGGCCGTGGTCGCGCCCCAGCCGGAGGGACGCCCGATGCGCGTCACCACCCCGCACGCCGCCATGGAGGTGCTCGGCACCGCCTTCGACATCAGCTTCTCGCGCAGAACCACCCGCCTCGACGTCAGGGAGGGCACCGTGAAGCTCTCCTCGAAGCACGACGGCACCTCCCTGCAGGTAATTGCCGGACAGGCCGGCGTGGTTCCCACCGGCTGCAGCGTGATGCCGCTGGGGCCGCCGCTCGTGATAGAGAAGAGGGTCGACATCCCCCGCACTACCGGCCGCCGCCACGGCTTCGCCTTCGACGGAACGTCACTCTGGGTCGCGTCCCAGGATGTCCCGGTCCTCCATAAGATTAACGTGGACACCGGCGCCATCCTGAAGGAATACGACTTCGGCGAACAGCTCCGATGCTTCTGGGCGCTCGCGTGGGACGGCTCGTCCCTGTGGGCGGTCTGCGTCCTGCCCGGCCGCGACCCCAACGACCGGATATGCGCCCGGCTGTCGCCCGAGGACGCAAGCGTGAACACCATCCTCGACCTGGGGGGCATCAACCCCCGGGCGGTCGCGTACGGCGACGGATACCTCTGGATAGGCGCCAACGACAAGGTGCTCTGGCGGATCGACCCGGAGAACGGCTACGCCCGCAAGAAGATATGCCAGCTCCCCAGGCCGGTCGGCTGGTCGTACTTCATCACGTACGCGGACGGCGCCGTATGGATGGATTTCTATCCGTCCACCGGCATGTGCAGGGTCCCCGTCGCGGAGGACTCCGGACATCGTCCCGTCGCTTTCATGAAGCCGGTTATCAAGTATAATCTACCCAGCGGTATAAGCACGGAGGGTACGCAGTACCTCTGGCGCCTCGGCACCGTCGAGGCCGTCCGCATGAGAATCCCGAAATAGGGGACGTTCTTCAATAATTCAATTTCTTGTGATGGGGAAGCCGGAAGAATGAAAGCGGCACGAGGCTTCACGCTGGTCGAACTGCTGGTGGTAATCGCCATCGTCGCGCTTCTGGCCTCCCTCATCCTCCCCGGCCTCTCCCGCGCCCGCGAGTACGCCTACCACGCCTCCTGCAAGAACTCACTGCGCCAGATCGGCATCAGTCTTCTCATCTACGGAGCCGACAACCGCGGCTCCCTCCGCGTCGGCGAGGTAATGGACGGCAACGAGATGCGCAAGATCGGCGGGTTCACCGAACACGACTGGCTCCGCCCGTGGAACTACAACCCCAACATCAGCACGATCAGGAAGCTCTA
>CAYMFW010000082.1:17074-20128 GCA_964389785.1 uncultured Planctomycetota bacterium | reverse complement strand
TACAAGCCGCCCCTGAAGCTTGTCAGATGCCCTGAGGGGCCCGCAGGGCCGCCGAGCGGGTGGCAGACGCGATGCGGACAACGGCGCCGGGTGACGGCTTCGAGGAGAAGCTCCGCGAGCGGCTGAGGACGGTGCCCCGGGAACGGGTGGACGACGTGCCCGTGCCCCCCGCGACGCGGCGCACCGGCCGGCGGCTGGCGTACGTCGCGGCCGGTCTCGCCGCCGCGGCGGCGATCGCCGTCGCCGCCGGGGCGTTCGTCCTGGATATCTTCGGCAGCGGCGAAAAGGTGATGTTCGGCTCGCTCGCCGGGGGCGCGCGCCGCGCGGCGCCCGGGGTGCGTTACACCGCCGTTGAGGAGACCGGCATCCAGCTCCAGAGCGGGACCAGGATTCTCCTCAGCGCGCAGTCATCCTTCGACGCCGACCCGGCCGCGGTGCGGCTTCACGCCGGACGTTGCTACGCGGTGACGGCCGCGGACGCGTCGGAAACCGGAACGCTTACCAAGCTCGTGACCGAGGGACTCTCGGCGGAGCTGGGGGGCGGCGCGGAGGCGTTCCTCTGCGCCGGGGGCGAGGAAGGCGGCGACCCGGAAGCGGACGGCGTGATGTCGTCCGTGGTCGACGCGCTCTTCCCGCGGGCGCACGCGGCAGGCCCGTCCGGACGGGCGCCGCTCTTCCTCGTATTCGCCGGCTCCGCTCGCGTCACGTGCGGCGGGCGGGACCTCGCCGTGGTGGCGGGCCAGGGCGTCTTCGCGGACGGGGCCGACAACGGCCCATTCGATACCACCGAGCTGACGGAACGGTACGCGGCGGATCTTACGAAGGCGAAAGAGCTGGTAAAGACGCTCTCCGACCGTATCGCCCGTTACCGGAAGGTGACCGCGAGCTACGAGAAGACGCTGAAGGAGCTTGCCGCGCGGCGCGGCGAGCTGAAGGGTGCATCGTCCAACACCGCGCTGGAGAAGACGGAGCTCGCCGAGATTGCAGAGAGAGTGCGTATCGTGACGGACGCCAGAAAGGCGCACGATGAACGGATATCCAAATGGGAACTGGTGAGGGACGGCGAGGAGAAGGGGCGGGCGGCGCCCATCCGTTACCGGCTGACTATCATGAAGAGCGCAGTGAAGAATCATCGATCTGCGATGAGCAGACTGAGGCGGTAGAAAGGAGGACGATGACGAATGCGGCCCGAAGAGAATAGCGGTTCGTAACGACACTGACGACATTCAAGGAGGAGAGAGATGAAACTGAGGGTACTGACGGCAATCGTAATACTTCTGGCGGCGGGGGAGGTCCTCGCCGGAGAGAAGACTGTGGTGACGACCTCGTCCACAAACGGCAAGAACGTGGTGATATCTGAAAGCAGCGGGTACTTCAAAGGCGGCTACTCGCTTTCCATGGTCGACCGGGTGGGGTCGGATTCGGTCGGCAGGTATCTCACCATGGGCAAGCTCCCCCCGGTACTCAACGTGCTGAAGCTCACCGATGAGCAGAAGACGTCTCTGGAGGGGGTCGCCGCCGCGGCGAAGCAGGATCGCGACGAGCTGTACAAGGAGTGGCGCGAGACGTCGAAGACCAACCGGAAAAACCCCGGGGCGCACACCTCGAACTGGCCGGATTGGCAGAAGAAGAATCAGGCGCTGACGGAGAAATACGTCACCCGGATGATGGACCTGCTGACCGAGGAGCAGAAGAAGCTGCTCGAACAGATCTTCGAGATCGGCGAGAAGAAGAAGGCGGAGATCGCGAAGATAAACGAGGAGATGATGAAGGCGCGCCAGAAGGTGAACGAGAAATACGAGGCGGAGCTGGTCAGGGTGGTGCCGGAGAAGGACCTGGCAAGCCTCAAGGAGGCGATGAAGCTCGCTAACTACGGAAGGCAGGGAAACCCGACGGAACTCACGCAGACGAAGACGATCACCACCGAGAACGGCAACCAGAAGATACAGATTCACTTCGGACAGTAAGAAAGAGGACCTTCCTCTTCTTCGAATCATGCAGGGGGCGGGCTCTTCCCGCCCCCTTGACATCCCCCCTCTCCCACGGTAGAAACACGTGTCAATCGCGTGTTCATCCTTCAATCAGATCGGAGTGGAAATGAGTAACGGCATAATCGACCCGGGCACCGGGCATCTCACCCACCGCGAGCGTTTCAGACGGGTGATGCACTACGAGCCGGTGGACCGCATCGTCCACTGGGAGTTCGGCTACCTCACGGAGGCGCTCGATCGCTGGCACAAGGAGGGCCTTCCGGAAGAGCTCAACGACCACGCCCCGGTCGAGCGCTACTTCGGCGTAGACCCCAAGAACATGGCGCCCACCAGGGTCGGCTTCATCCCTCCCTTCGAAGGGAAGGAGGAGATAATCGAAGAGAAGGAGAACTCCCGCATCATCAAGCAGCCGGACGGCACGATAAAGGAGATCCAGAAGGGGGGACGGACCACCATCCCCCACTTCATCAAGATGCCGATAGAGAACCGGGACGACTGGCAGCGGTTCAAGGAGCGGATGGACCCCAAGGACCCGGAGCGCTGGAAGACGGACTGGGCGAAGATCGGCCCGGAGCTGGACGCTTCCGACAAGCCGGTGGGGATCAATTTCGGCTCCTATTTCGGCCGGCCGCGCGACTGGATCGGCTTCGAGAACATCGCGATGATGTGCTACGACGACAGGCCGCTCATCGAAGAGATTGTCGCCACCGTCGCGGAGCTTCATTACACCCAGATAGAGGAAGCCCTCAAGCACTGCAGGGTGGATTTCGCCCACGGCTGGGAGGACATGTGTTTCCGCAACGGGCCCCTCATCAGCCCCGCCATGTACCGGGAGCTGGTGTTCCCGCACAACAAGAGGGTGTGCGACCTGCTGAGGTCCCACGGATGCGACGTCATCTACACCGACTGCGACGGGAACATAAACGATCTGGTGCCGCTCTGGCTCGAGGCGGGCATGAACTGCATGTTTCCGATCGAGGTCCAGGCGGGAAGCGATCCCGTCGAGCTCCGAAAGAAGTACGGCAGGCAGATACTGCTGCGCGGAGGCCTGGCCAAGTACGAG
>CAYMFW010000082.1:0-17064 GCA_964389785.1 uncultured Planctomycetota bacterium | reverse complement strand
CAAGGGAAAGAAGGAAACGCTGGCCGAGCTGAAGCGGGTCGAGAAGGTGGTCGAGGAGGGAGGCTTCATCCCGCACGGCGACCACCGCATTCCGGACGACGTGCCCTACGACAACTACCGCTACTATGTAAAGGAAAAGCTCAACATGCTGGGCTGGAAGAAGGAAGACATCGAGGCGATCGAACCTCTCAAGGGCGTGTAGGTGCCGGTAAAACTCATAGCGCTGGACCTGGACGGCACGCTTCTCGACAGCGGAAAGAATGTGCCGAAGGAGAACCGCGACGCGCTCCGCGCCGCATCGGAACGGGGCGTCATCATCGTCCTCGCGTCCGGCCGAATGACGGACAGCATCGCACCCTACGCGGACGTGCTGGGCATCGACGTGCATATGATGGGCTACAACGGCGCCCGGGTGGTGGGAACCGCCGCCGAAGGCCGGCCGGTGCTCTTTCACAACCCGCTGCCGTCGGAATGCGCCGACGAGGTAATCGACTTCCACGAGGAGAACGGCGTCCAGCTCAACTACTACCTGGACGAGATGCTGTACTCGAAGGATGACGACGCGATGAGACCGCTGGCGCAGCTGTACGTGGACCGGACGAAGTCGCCCATCCGCTACGTGGACACACTCCGGCAGTTCAAGGGGGCGGAGCCCACCAAGCTGATACTGCTGGCAGAGTTCGAGCGAAGAAACGAGCTGTACAACGAGCTGTCGCCCAGGTTCGACGGCCGGGCGAAGCTGATAAAGACGGATCCGGAGTACCTGGAGGTCCTCAACAGGGACATCGACAAGGGCGTCGCCCTGAAGGGAATGTGCGACGCGCTCGGCATCCCCGTAGCGGAATCCATGGCCTGCGGCGACGGCGACAACGACGCGGAGATGATCGCCGCGGCCGGGATCGGCGTCGCGATGGCCAACGCCTCGGACACGTCCCTGGCCGCCGCCGATTACGTGACCGAGAACGATCACAACGCCGCCGGCGTCGCCGAGGCGGTAAAGAAGTTTGCACTGCAATAAGAGTGACAGCTTATTCTATTAGCGACAGTCGGGAACGGGACTGGGTTAGTGAGTTAAGGGGGTGTCTATGAGAACCCGTATCGTATTCGCATTGCTGGCCGCACTGTTCACCGGGGTCCTCGCCGCGGAGGAATGGCACGTTCCGTACAGCGCGCCGTGCACCGAGCGGGAAAACGTCTTCGCCTTCACCCGGAAGCCGACCGTCAAGCTCGTCGCCCGGGACAAGTACGAGATCTCCTTCGCGGTGAAGGGCGCGTGCGACGTCGCCGTCGGCCTGATCGACCCTTCGGCAAGTTCAGGACAGGCAAAGGGCAGGATAGTCCGGCACATCGCCGCCGGCGTGCTCGGGGCCAACGCCCCGGCGCCGTTTCAGAAGAATTCGCTCGAGCAGAAAGTGTTCTGGAACGGAAAGGACGACCTGGGCTACTACGTCAAGGAGCCGGAGAAGCTCCGCGTGCGCGTTCGGCTCGGCCTGAAACCCGTCTTTCACAGGATTCTCGGCCCGTCCGATCCGCACAACCTTCCCGGCTACGTTCTGGGGATCGGGATAGACGAAAACGGCGCGTACGTGCTCAGCCGCGGCAAGGGGGCTCACAACAACGTCCACCTGCGCAAGTTCGACTTCAACGGCAAGTACCTCATGAGCCTCGCCCCGCCGCCGTCCCACCTGCCTCTCGAGAAGGTCGGCGGTCGCGGATCGATAGAATACGCCCCGGGCAAGACCGCTCACCACGGCCCCCAGATCACGGCCGACATGGGCTACGACGGAAACGTCCTGCCCGGCCTGGGAGGGATGAGCATCGCCGACCTCCAGCCGACCGTCATCGGGAACCGCTTCTTCTTCACCAACACCGGCCCCTCCGGCTACTCGGGAAAGGGAACGGTCTCCACCCTCTTCTACGTGTACACCGACGGCTCCACCGACGTCCGCGGCCTGAAGGGCGTGCCCTTCGGCGGCAAGATAAACCTGAGCCACATCTGGCCCCGTTTCGCCGCGTCGCCGGACGGCAAGTGGCTGTACATGATAGATATGTCGCACGCGGCGGTATTCCGCTGCGCCGTAGACGCCGACGACGGGATCGAGCCCTTCATAGGCACCTTCAAGATGAACAGGGGAAGAATGCAGACCACGATGGGAAGCGACGACAAGTCGCTGAACGCCCCGAAGGGGATCGATACCGATTCGAAGGGCCGTATTTACGTCGGCGACAGCCTGAATAACCGGGTTCAGATATTCTCTCCCGACGGAGCGTATCTCAAGACCATCAAGATCGACCGGCCGCGCCTCATCAAGGTGCACCCGAAGACGAACGCGATCTACGTCCAGCACCTCGGCCGGGTGAAGGGACGCACCGTGTCGCGCATCACGAAATTCACGTCCTTCGACGACCCGAAGGCCGAGTACTTCATAGACGGATACTCTACGAGCTGTATGGCCCTTGACTCCTGGTCGCGCCGGCCCCGCATCTGGGTCGCCGGCGGACTGCACCGGCAGGGCTCGTGGGCCACCGCCCTCTACGAGGACCGCGGCCCCAGCGTCATCATCCTCGAGGACGCCGGCAAGGAGTTCAAGCAGCTCATGAGCTTTGACGAGGTCTGGAAGAAGGCGGCGGGCAAGGCGGCCGCGCTCGGACGCTGGAGCGCCAGCGTATTCGACCACATCCACTGCGACCCCAACAGAGAGCACGCCTACTACAAGGTGTTCCGCGCGCCCGGCTGCGTGTTCGACCTGGAGACCGGTGAGTACCTCAAGACGATCCACTTCCCCGGCGGCATGAACGACATAGACTTCTGCAAGCGCGGCTACATGCACTGCCATTTCGATCCGGGCTTCTTTATGCCCGGCGTCGGCCGGATCGATCCGGACCAGCAGTTTACGCATTATGCGACCGCCCAGCCGCCCAGGGAAATGTACAGGGAGGTCCCGTACGACTACGGCATCGCCACGGACAAGCCGAGATCATGGAACTGGATAGGCGCGATTCCGGTGAAGGACCAGCCCGGCGCGAAATACTTTCAGGACGGCTTCGGCGTCAACATGCGCGGAGAGGTCGCGGTGCAATCGAACATATACTACGTTCCCAAGATGGAGGAGACGGGATGGGGACACGCCGCGGCGGGCACGAATATGCGAAGGGAGGCCGGGGTATTCACCGGCCCGAGCAGGTACAGCGACTTTCTCCGGAGCATACAGGAACAGCAGAAGCGCGGCGAGACGGTGTACAACATCGCGCGCCGGCCCGGCATTCCGCTCGCGGGCGCGACGGTATGGGTGTACGACGGCACCGGAGAGCTTCGGACCGAGCTGGCCGTGGTGGCCGGAGGGACGATGGCCGGAACGCGGATAGACGAGGACGGCAACGTGTACTTCGTGAACCTGCGCTCCAAGATGATAAACGACAAGCCGTTCCTCCACGAGCGCGGCGGCACCGTGGGAAGCGAGGAGATGATAAGCCGCTACAACAAGAGTCCATTCACCGGCACCCTCATGAAATCGAAGGTGAAGAACGTGAAGATCCTTCTCGACAACGCAAAGGTGGAGCTCGACCCGAAGCCCACCCGACCGGGCGATCTCTGCGACTACGGCCCGTTCGGCGCGCCCCACGCCGGAAGCAGGATATGGGTCGAGGGAGTCGCCTGGATGTTCGCGGGTGTCTCACCCGGCGTGGCCAAGGGCTGCACCTGCGCGTCCACCAGGTTTCAGCTGGACTGGTTCAAGCGCTCGTACTTCGGCGAGGCGTACCGTCATACCATCGGTATCGTGGACACCAACGGCAACCTCATCGCGCACATAGGGTGCTACGGGAACCTGGACGACGTGCTCGGCGCCAAGCCGGGCTCGGAGGACTTCGGGCTGACCATGCCCCGGTTCATCTCGGGCACGGACAACTTCCTGTGCTTCGACGACTGGGGGGAGCGGATCGTGACGCTGAAGCTGAAGTACCACGCGGAGGAAGTCGCCTCGATCCGAAAGTAGAAACAGCGTCCAGCCCCCGTTGACGGCTGCTGCTCCATGCCGTACCATGGTGCAGCGATATGAGGTCAAAGATGAGGTTCAAGAACGCCTTCACGCTGGTGGAGCTTCTCGTGGTCGTCGCCATCATCGCAATACCCGCTGAAGACCGTCATCTTCCCCACCGTTGACGGAAACGCCTTCATTCCGTAAGCTACCATTTCGTCCTTGCAGTGCACGGCTCACGTGACGCGTCGGACGGAAGAATACGGGAGGAAGCGATGCGCCTGATAGACCAGGTATTCGGAGGGTCCCCATTCGGCCCACTCGTCGACCACGCGAAGAAGGTCCACGAGTGCGTGAAGCTGGTGAGACCCCTCCTCGAGGCGATGACCCAGGAGGATTACGAAAAGGTACACCAGCTGCAGGACAGCGTGTCCAGGCTGGAGTACGAAGCCGATCAGGTGAAGCACAAGATCCGCGAGGCCCTGCCGCGCCGATTCTTCCTGCCGGTGGCCCGGAAGGATTTCGACAAGTTCCTGAGCAAGATGGACGGGATCGCCGACAGTGTCGAGGACTTCGCGGTGGTACTCATGATCCGCAAGACGAAGATCCACCCGGACATCAGGAAGGACCTCTTCGAGTTCGTCGACCAGATCGTTCTCCTGGGCGACAACCTGCTGCAGGCCGCGGAGGAGCTGGAGAACCTCGTCGAGACGTCCTTTTCCGGCGCCGAGGCAAAGGTAGTCCTCGACCGGGTCAACGGCCTCGCCGCCGGCGAGTGGAAGGCCGATCGCATGCAGCGGGAGATCAGCATCAAGATACACAACATGGAGGACGCTCTGGACCCGATCACCATCATGTTCTACGAGAAGATGCTTCACGAGCTGAGCGCGGTGGCGAACGGCGCGGAGAATACGGGTGACCTCCTGCGAGAGATGATCGTCAAGGGCTGACGTGGCTTTAGCAATTATTCTGGTGACGGCCGCATTCGGCCTCTATATGGCCTGGAACATCGGCGCGAACGACGTCGCCAATTCCATGGCCGCCGCCGTGGGATCGAGATCGATTTCAATCAAGTGGGCGATAGTCGCCGCAGGCATCTGTGAATTCGCCGGCGCCGTCCTCGTCGGCGCGCACGTCACCGACACCGTCCGTAAGGGCATCGTGAATCCCGACGCCGTCTCGGCCGCCGTGGGAACTGCCGACGGACGCGCCGCCGCGCTCCTGGCCGTCGGCATGATGGCGGCGCTTCTCTCGGCGGCGATATGGCTCAACGCGGCGACGTGGTTCGGCATGCCGGTATCAACCACCCACTCGATCGTCGGCGCCGTCGCCGGCTTCGGCGTCGTCGCGGTGGGCTGCGGCTGCGTGAGCTGGGGAAAGATGGGCCAGATCGTGGCGAGCTGGTTCATCTCTCCCCTTGCGGGCCTCGTTCTGGGGTACGTTCTCTTCAGGCTGATAAGCGCGCTCATCCTCGGGAGCGCTCGGCCGGTGACCGCCGCGAAGGCCGGCGTGCCTTTGGTCGTCGGGCTGGTGACGGTCGTGGTTGCCCTCTCCATCCTCTACAAGGGGCTGAAACATATCATCAAGGGCATGGACTGGCTCACGGGCAATCTCGCGTTTCTCGCCGCCGCCGTTCTTGGTCTCACCGCGATGATAGTGGCGAGAGCCTTCATCACACGGCGCCTCAGAGGCAAGGAAAGACTGGACTTGGGCGATCAGCTCGAATCCGTTGAGATGACGTTCGCCCCGGTGGTCATCATGACCTCGTGCGCGGTCGCGTTCTCTCACGGCGCCAACGACGTGGCCAACGCCATAGGGCCGCTCGCCGCGGTGGCCCACATCCTGAAGGAGGGAACGATCGTGATGAAGGTCGAGGTGCCCTTCTGGGTACTTGCCCTGGGCGGCGTGGGGATTGTCCTGGGGCTTGCTACGTTCGGCTACCGGGTGATGCACACCGTCGGCACCAAAATAACGCAGATCACCCCGTCCCGGGGAGTGGCCGCCAGCCTTTCCGCGACGGCCACCGTGCTGGTGTGCACCCGCATGGGCCTCCCCGTCTCGACCACCCATACCCTCGTCGGCGCCATCCTGGGGGTGGGGCTCGCGCGGGGCCTGGCCGCCGTGAATCAGCAGGTGACGAAGGACATCTTCACTTCCTGGCTCATCACCGTTCCCGCCGCGGCGATTCTCGCGATGATCTTCTTCCTGGTGGGAAAGGTCTTCTTCCTCGAAACGATACGCCAGGTGGTCGTCGCCGCCGCCGCCGGGGCCTGAAGAACCCGGGTCAGAGCAGCACCGCCTGCCCGGCAAGAAACAGAATGATGCAGAGCGCGGCCGCGATGGGCACCGTAATGAGCCACGATCCAAAAATGCTGCGGGCCACCCGGCTATTCACCGCGCTGAGCCCTCGCGCAAGCCCCACCCCCAGGATGGCGCCGACGAGGGTATGGGTGGTCGATACAGGAAGCTTGAGCCGTGTGCAGGCGAGCACGGTGGCCGTCGCGGCTATGTCGGCCGCGACCCCGCGCGTGGGCGTAAGCTGGGTGATCTTCTTCCCCACCGTTTCCATCACTCGGTAACCGCAGGTCGCGAGGCCCGCGACGATGCCCACGCCGCCCAGGGCCAAGACCCAGAGGGGAACGTGCACTTTCATCCTCACCGTGCCTTCCTTGACGATATCGATGACCGCGGCCAGGGGGCCCACCGCGTTGGCCACGTCGTTGGCGCCATGCGCGAACGCGACAGAGCAGGACGTAATCACCACGAGAGGAGCGTACACCTTCTCGACCGCCTGGAGCTGGTCGGTGAGCTCGAGTCCGGTCTTATCGGCCAGCACACGCCTGACCAGGACCCTCGAGACGACGGCCGCCAGCACGCTCACCCCCACCGCTATCGCCAGGGCCACGCCGTCGGTAAGCCAGTCCACATCCTTGATGATATGTTTCAGTCCCTTGAATATCGTGGCGAGTGTTACGGTGATCGACATGATGAAAACGATGTACGGCGTGATCGTGATGGCCGACTTCACCGGCTTCTTCTGTCCGAGAATGAACCTGTTCATGAACCTGAACAGCCAGTACGCGCAGAACGCCCCCGCGATGGGCGACACGAACCAGCTCGCCACGATCTGGCCCATCTTGCCCCAGTTCACACACCCCCACCCCGCGGCAACCACGCCGAAACCGGCCACGGCGCCGACGATCGAGTGGGTGGTGGATACAGGCATGCCGAACAGGGTCGCGCCGTGCAGCCACAGCGCCGCCGCGAGCAGCGCACAGGCCATCCCCAGAGCCAGGACCTCGGGGGTCGCGGCGAGGGAATCGGGATTGACGATGCCTTTGCGAACGGTATCGGTAACGTGCGACCCCACCAGAACCGCCCCGGCGAATTCGCAGACGCCGGCGGCGATGATCGCTCCCTTTATACTGATCGCCCCGGAGCCGACCGCGTCCGCCATCGAGTTGGCTACGTCGTTCGCGCCGATGTTCCAGGCCATGTACAGGCCGAGGAGACAGCAGAGTACGATGGCTGCGACGGGCACGGTATCTCTAGTCTTTGATGATCATCTGGCGCAGCTGGTCCCCGGCGTTCTCGGCTGCGTTCGCGATGGAGCTCAGCTCGTGAAGCATCTTCTCGTAGAACACGATCGTCATGGGATCGAGCTGGTCTTCGATTTCGTACATGTGCACGCTGAGCTTCCTCTGCATCCGGTCCGCTTTCCACTCCTCCTCGCCGAGCTGCCTGACCCGCTCCAGCACCGCCTCCGCCTCCACTCCGCCGAACGCCGTCTCCACGAGCTCCAGAAGGTGCTCTCCGGCGTTGAGCAGCGTCTCGCTCACCCTGATGACCTGGCCCACGAACTCCAGAAGCTCCCCGGAGAGGTCCTTGTGCACCTTGGTATGACGGATCAGAAGGACCACGGCGAAGTCTTCGACGTCGTCCGCGATCTTGTCCTGGCAGGCCAGAAACTCATAGAAATCCTCCTTCTCGACGGGCATGAACACCCGGCGCGGCAGTTCCTCCCGTATCGCATGCTTGATCTTGTCGGCCTCGTATTCGAGCCTGGAGACCTCGTCCTGGAGGCCGTGAATCTTCTCGTAATCCTCGTTGATAAGAGCCTCCGCAAGCGGCTTCACCAGCCTCACGCACTCGTGCACCTTCCTGGTGTGCTCCACCAGCGGCCCGAAAGGCGTCTTCCCGAACAATCTGTCCAGCAGGCCCATCTCAGAATCCCTCCTTATTGTTCCGGCACGGGTTACCATCCTACCCCTCGATTCCCGCGAGAGCAAGTGCGCCGAGTCTCGTCATATCGCATGCCGAATCGCTCCTCTCCGTCCATGAAAGCATACCTTTCCGACGTGACAATCGCGTGACAGCGGCGTGAGATCTCCGTGAATATCGCACCCTTGCGCCGCCTTGCCAACGTGGGTAGACTGACCGCTGATGCGCGAGACAATCCTCATCGTTGAAGACGACAGGGATATTTCGAGGCTGGTTGAATACAACATCGAAAAATCCGGCTGCACTTCGGACGCTGTCCGAAGCGGAGAGGAGGCCCTGGACAAGCTCGAGCGGAAACGCTTCGATCTCATCATCCTCGACATAATGCTTCCCGGAATGGACGGTTTCGAGGTCTGCAGAAGAATCAAACGTAATCCCCGCATCTCCCGAATCCCGGTCCTGATGCTCACTGCCAAGGGTGAGGAGGTCGACCGAATCGTGGGCCTCGAGCTCGGAGCGGACGACTACGTGGTGAAACCCTTCAGCCCCAGGGAACTGATGCTCCGCATCAAGGCTGTCCTGAAGCGGAACGCGCCCGAGGAAGCCGCGGGGAATGCATTGAAGACAGGTGATATGGAGATCGATCTCGAGCGCCACACGGTGACGGTCGGAAAGAAGAAGATCGACCTGACCTCGCTCGAGTTCAGACTGCTGGCCACGCTGATGAAGCGAAAGGAACGGGTCCAGTCGAGGGACGTTCTGCTCGAGGACGTTTGGGGTATCACGACCTCTCCCAACACACGGACGGTCGACACTCACATAAAGAGACTGAGACAGAAGCTGGGCCGGTCGGGCGGACTCGTCCGGACGGTGCGGGGGCTCGGATACAAACTGAGCGAAGGGGAATGACGTGCGTTTCAACGTACACTACAAGATCACCATTCTCTTCGTCGCGGTGGCCGCTCTCATCCTGTCGGGAACATACGCCTACCTGAACCGAAGCCTCCAGCAAAATGCCTACCAGCAGATAAGAGACTCCCTGAAGAAGGACCTGTCCCTTTCCCGCTCGCTTATGGAGAGGCATTTCCTTGAACAGACGGGATCGTACCGGCTCGACGAGATCGCCGACGAGCTGGGAAAAAACCTCGACGTGAGAGTCACCGTCATCGACGTCGACGGAAGAGTCCTGGGGGATTCGGAGCTGGACGGCGAATCGCTGAGAAACGTGGAAAACCACCTTGATCGCCCCGAGGTCAGGTCGGCGCTGGCCGGCGGGGAGAGCGAGACGCAGCGATTCAGTACGACGATCGAGAAGAGGATGCTGTACATGGCCGCGGCCCTCGCTCCGCCGGATACGAAGGGGGTCGTCAGGCTGGCGGTCCCGCTTTCCGATATAGACCTGGTATCCAGCGAGGTCAAAAGGGTCCTCGCCCTTTCACTGGCTCTCGCCTTCGTCTCGACCATCCTTCTCACCTTTCTGATTTCCGCGCTCATCTCCCGGCCGGTCAAGAAGGTATCGGCCATCGCGCACCGGATCGCCGAAGGGGACTTCTCCGGCAAGGCACCTATCTCATCGAACGATGAGATAGGCGACCTGGCGGAGGCGATCAATAACATGTCCGAACAGATCAGCTCCAGGATGGAAGAGCTCAAACGGCTGGAACGAGTGCGGCAGGACTTCGTTGCCAACGTGTCGCACGAGTTGCGCACCCCGGTCTCGACCATACGAGGTTATGCCGAAACGCTCATCGACGGGGCCCTGGAAGACAAGAAGAATGCGATGGACTTCCTGAAGATCATACACGCGGACTCGAAGAGGCTCGCGACGCTGATAAACGATCTGCTCGAGCTTTCCAAGATCGAGTCCGAGGAGCCATCGCTCGAACTCTCCCCCTGTTCGATCGGACAGGTGGCCGAGCGCGTCGCAAAGAACCTCGATAAGCTCGCCGGAGACAAGTCCATCGAGATCGTCCTGAATGTGCCGAGCGGCGTCCCGGACGCGCTAGCGAATGAGAAGGCGATCGGACAGGCCCTCTCGAATCTGGTAGACAACGCCGTCAAGTACACTGAGGAAGGCGGCACGATCGCCATTTCGGTAAGGGTCGATGCCGGCCTGGTGCGCGTAGACGTCACGGATACCGGCATCGGCATACCGGAAGGCGACCTTCCCAGGATCTTCGAGAGGTTCTACCGGGTGGACAAGGCCCGCTCCCGCGAGCTGGGGGGCACCGGCCTGGGCCTTTCCATCGTCAAACACATTGCCCAGGCGCACGGCGGAGAGGTGCACGTCGAGAGTGCGCTCGGCGAAGGTTCGACCTTCAGCCTGACCCTTCCGGTGGCCGCGCCGAAACTTATCTGATAGACTACGCGAGTAATGCGAGGATATGATTCCTTCGCGTCCCCGCGGATTCCGCGGAAGGGAGGAGCGAGATGGACCCCAAGAAAGTATTGATCGTCGACGACAACGAAGACGTTCTGCAGGTGATGAGCTTCCTTCTGAAGGAGCTCGGCGCGGAGCCGGTGACCGCTCACGGCGGTCAGGCGGGGGTGGAAGCGGCCCTGGAGCACAAGCCGGATCTGATACTGCTGGACGTAATGATGCCGGACCTTCCCGGCGGGGACGTCGCCGCGGCACTGAGGGAACACAGGGAAACGGAAGAGACCCCCATCGTGTTCCTCACCGGCCTTGCCAGCGAGCAGGACACCCACAAGAACCCGAAGGCGGGATACCGGTTCATCTCGAAGCATCTCCCTCCCGAGGAGATCAAGAAGGAGATCGAGAAGATCCTCGCGTAGGAGCGGCGTTACGCCCTTACCCAGCGGGCGGCGCCGTCTTTGACCGTCCAGGAGCCGTTTCCGGTGAACACCAGCTCGCCGTCGACGAAGGCGGTCTCCCATCGGCCGTCGCTCAGCTCAGTCTCGTAGATCCGGAGCCCGGCCTGGAGCTGATCGCTGGTGTAGAGCCGGAGACTGGCGTACCTGGAATCTTCGCCGGTCCCCTCGTCCCGCCGGACAAGCTCCGCCTTCACCGCGTCCCTGCCCTCCTCGATCATGCAGGGGATCATCCTCGCGACGAGGCCTGCCTTCCCGATATCGTTGTACTGGTAGTTCCACTGAAGGGAGTCCGCGATGAGCATCTGAGGAAAGTTCGAAAGCACCGCGCCCACCAGGTCCCTGTCCGGACCCTGTCCGCTCGAGACGGTGAACGGCGGCAGTCCCTCCGCGTTCGTGAGCCGGCCGGTGACGAAACAGCCGAACCCGACGAGGGCCCCGGCCTCTATTATCGTATTCGACCCGACGAAGCAGCAGGACACGTTCGCCTCCCTGCCTTCCGCGCCGAGTATCCGCATGCCGCCGCCGAGCATGGGGACGGTTTCGATGAGATGTTTCTCTCCGTCCAATTCGATCTCCACCGGCTTCGCGCGCATATGGTCCATGCACCCCGCCATGTGGTACGTCATCACGAACGAGTCCAATTCGGAGTTCCGAATCGTAGTCCCCATGATGCACGGCGTGCGGACGGCGGAATTGACGACGTGCGTGAACGGAAAGATCTGCGAGCAGGAAGCGATCTCGGAACCCTCGAGGCGGGCCCCGGTCGCCTCGATGCCGGCTCCCACTCTCGAACCGCAGGCGAAAAGACGCCTTCCGAACACGTTCTTCTCGATCGTGCTCGATTCCACCGCCGAGCACTGAAGCGATACCCCGTCCTCGATCGTGCTGTCACTCACGATGGTGCGGTAGAGCTTCACGTTCTCTCCCACCACCGACTTCCCGGTCACCTGGACGCCGGGACCGACCCAGGCGCTTTCCGCCACCCGGGCCCCCGGGTCCACGACGGTTTCTTCCAGCGTCGCGGCAAGCTCACGCGGCCACGCGCCCAGCTGCTTTTCCAGCTCCTCCTCGGAACAGCTGACGATCTCGTCCTCGGACACCTGGCTCTCGAGAGCGTTGGGCACCATGTCCAGGAGAGCCGAATCGTTCTTCGGCAGCCACCTGCCGTCTTCATGCTTCCAGGAGACCGGCTCCCCGCCCGTGAATTCCCAGAGCCCGGAATGCAGATGGAACTCGTATATCTCGCGCGCGCCGGCAAGCCATCCCTTCCATCCCTTCTTCCCCTTCAGCTCCCCCAGTGACGCCGGGTCTATGTTCTTCTGATGCGCGTACAGGTCCACCAGCGCCAGCGCGTTCTTGAGCGACAGCCTGACGATGTCGTCCGCCAGCTTCCCGTCCGCCCCGGCAACTGTCAGCCGCCTGACCATGTCAATCACCGCGCCCGGCGCATACGAAAACGTCCACGCGGGCGTCCGGTCCTTGTAGAAGAACCCGTTGTTCCGCTCCCCGACGATCGCCTGGCCCATCACCATGTCGCTGCCGAACCCGGACACGCTGAACGGCATCAGGTAGGTGGCGAGCGTGTTCTGTATCAGGTCGTCCGCGGACCGGTTGGGCGGGCACGGCTTGCCCACCACCTTGGTCCACCCGCCCACCAGGCAGAGCGGCGAGTGCTTCAGCGGCGCCCCCCGCCCCATCGCGGTGTGCCACAGCCCGATGTGCGGGCCGATGCCCTTCAGTACGCCGCCCTCCGGGTCCGCCAGGCTGCCGGAGTGGCCGGAATCCACCAGATTCATGCCGTACCGGCTGACGTGGGGTATCTCGACCGTCTCCTTCACCTCGACGGCGTTCGTCCGCCGATTGAATTCATAAATGTAAAAGTCGTTAGAATACAGGCCGCAGTAGAACCCGCACCGATCTATGTACGTGCCCGCGCCGAGCCACGAGCCGGACACCTCGGTCGGGCCCTCGACCACGACGTTCTCGCGGGACGTCGCCCCGCGCACGTATGCGTCCTTCAGCCGGTTGGCCTCCCCGATGGTGGAATCGATCACCGCGCAGTTCGCCACGGAGGAGAGCGCGCCGACGGAGGTGTTCTCGATCACGCTGTTCTCGATGGTGCAGTTCGCGCCGATCTTCAGCTCGTCCGGGCTGAGCAGCCACTTGGCGCCGAAGCCGGTGCCCGGCTCGCGCCGTCTCACCGCGCCCCTGGTGACGAGGATGGAGTTCACCACGATGGCGCCGTCACCGACCACCGCGTTCTCGATCCAGCTGTCGCGCACGACGGCGCCTTCGCCTATGCGGGTCTTGTCGCCGGTGATATGCGTCCGGCCGGTAATCGTCGCCGTGGAGGTGACCTGTCCGCCGTTTACCTGCACGCCTCGACCATCTCCCGAAGACCGTCTTCCAGGGACACCTTCGCCTCCCATCCCAGTTTCCCCTTTGCGCAGGATACGTTGGCCACGGAGCCGAACGAGTCCCCCGGCGTGCCTTCGCCCTGCTCCATCGGAAAATCGGGCTTGCCGGCGACTTTGAGGATGAGGCTCACCAGCTCCCTCACCGTCGTCTTCCTTCCGGTGCCCACGTTGAAGGCGCCGCCGAAGGAGCGTTCGTCGCCAATGCTGCCGACCAGGATGTCCACGACGTCGGATATGTACACCAGGTCCCGGTACCGGTCCATCGAGCCCTTCACCAGCAGGGAATCCCGGTACAGCACGTAAGACAGGTATATGCTCACCATCCCCTGCTTCATGTTCCGCATGTTCTGCCCGGGACCGTACACGTTGAAGAGGCGGAACGAGGTGCAGTTGATGCCGTAGCTCGACTGGAACACCTTCAGATAGTGCTCCGAGGCGAGTTTGCCGCAGCCGTAGAACGACCTTGGCGCCGGGGGATCGTCTTCGGACATGGGCGCGCCCGGAGCGGCGCCGTCGCCGTAGACCGATACGCTGCTCGAATATATCAGCCGGTCGCACCCCTGCCTGCACGCCCACTCCCCCATGAGAATGGTAGCCCTGGTATTGATGGCGAGATCGTTCGTCGGATTTTCGTGGGATATCTCCCCGGAGGACTGGCCGGCCAGGTGGATGATCGCCTTCGGCTTCACGTCGTCCAGCAGAATGTATTCGTCCCGTTCGGCGAGGTCTATCAGCATGAACTCGGCGCCCTCCGGCACGTTCTCCTTGTCGCCGGTCAGCAGGTTGTCCGCGACCACTACCCGGTGCCCCGCGTCAAGCAGACGCTTCGCGGTGTGCGACCCTATGAAACCGGCCCCGCCCGTCACCAGATACGTATCGCTCACCCTTGGGCCTCTTCCCGCAATAATTCCCGCACCTTCTCGAGATCCGACGGCGTATCCACCGCCACGGTATCCTTGTCGACCTCGATCATCTGTACGCCGACGCCGTTCTCGATGAAGCGAAGAAGCTCGATGTCCTCCGCGCGTTCCGCGGGACCCCTCTCGGTGCTGCAGAACATCTCCAGCGCGTCCCGCTTGAAGCCGTACGCGCACACCTGCTTGTAATACGTCGCCTCCTCGCCCTTGGGATAGGGAACGGGAAAGCGGGACATGTACACCGCCCGATTCTCGTCGTTGACGACGATCTTGGGAACGGTGGAATCGTTCAGGTCCGACATCCGCTTTATCTCCGTCATCAGACAGGCGACGCTGAGATCGTCGTCGTCACGGAACGGCTCTATCAGCCGCCGTATCATGTCCGGAAGTATCAGAGGCTCGTCTCCCTGCAGATTCACGTACAGGTCCGCCGCGATCCGGCCGGCTACCTCGCCCATCCGGTCCGTGCCGGTCTTGTGCTCGCCGGAGGTCATCACCACCTGCATGCCCAGTCCCTCGCACGTCTCCCGGATCCGGTCGTCGTCCGTGGCGACGAACACGTCGCTGAAGTCCTCCACCGCCGCCGCTCGCCGGTGCACCCACCACACGAGCGGCTTGCCGTGGATATCGGCCAGCGCCTTCCCCGGAAAACGGGAAGACGCGTACCGCGCCGGAATCACCGCCACAATCTTCAACTTCCGTTCCTTATACGAGCCGAGAATGAGTGAAGCAGCATGCCGCCTCCGTTTATTCGATGTAATTCGCGATACTCTTGTAGAACGCCTCGTGACTGGTGGGCGTCAGGATGTGCACCCCTTCGCCGCCCTGCCTCTTCAGGTACTCGTCGATCTGGCGCAGGAACCTGTCGTTCCACCGGTGTCTTTCCACGTTCAGATCGGATGCCCTGGCGTCGAACTTCTCATCGTAGAACAGCGTCCCCTCCTCGTCCTCGACCGCATCGAAGACGTATCCCCCGGCCTCCTTCTCGTTCGACAGCGCGCTGCTGACGAGCTCCTTCTGCAGGTACCCGTCCATGCCGGCGGCGTGGACCCTGTTCGCCCCCATCACCACTGCGACCCCGACGAGCAGGACGGACACGGTACGGCAGTTCGTCGATATCACGCCGTCCACGATGTTGAAATCCTCGTCCAGTACGTCGTGGAACACCAGCGGCTCGTAGGGCCGATCCACGTAGTCCTCGATCATCTCGGCGGATATGTTGGTGCCGAGCAGCAGCTTCGACTTCTCGCTCACCGTCTTCACGTGCGATGCGACACGCTTCTGGTTGCTGAACGCGTGATAGTCCGGCTCGAACAGGTTCCCCAGGAAGTTCGCGCCCAGCACCACCGGGTCGTACTTCTCTATGAACTTCTCGATCTGCGGCCTGCACTCCACCAGGCTCGGCCCGTTCGCGAGCACCAGGAACTCGCGCCCCTTGTGCCGGTTCACGTACGGGACGGCGGGCTGAGACACGCTCGGAACGGCGCTCTTCACCTTCGGCTCTCCGGCCGCGGGGCTCTTGCCGCCGATTACCCCCCTGGCGATGAGATTCTCGACCACCGTCTGGTCGAACCCCACCGGGCGCATCGTCTTGACGTACGCCATCACCCGCCAGATTTCCTCCATGCTGTACTCGCGCCGCCTCAGCATGTCCAGCGCGTAATCCGGGTGGGAGTTGAAGATCCCGGAGATCATGAACGGCAGCTGGTATCCCCAGGGCGTCTCTCTCATGATATCCAGGAAGTACCGCTCGATGCAGTTGAGCACCGGTATCACGTTGTATCTGTCCGAGCCCTCGGACACCAGGTACGACAGCAGAATCTCCGTGGGCAGATTGCCCGCGCCCCGGCCGATGCCGAAGATGGACGAGTCCACGATATCCACGCCTATCCGCGCCGCCTCGAGCGTGTTCGCGAACGCCATCTGGATGCCGTTGTGGGGGTGGAAGCCCACCCTGAACCGGCCCAGCTCCAGGAACGGCTCGAAGAGCGCCTTGATCTGGGACGGAAACATGGACCCGTAGCTGTCGGCCACGTAGAAGTAGTCGATGCTGGACTTCTTCAGCAGGCCGACCAGCTCGTCCCGCTCCGCACCGGTGTACGTGCTGTAGCCCATGCACTGGAACGAGGCGACGTACCCCTTCTCCTTTATCTTCTCCAACAGGTCCAGCGCCCCGTGAAGGCTGTCCTTGTGAGCGGCGATACGCACCATGTCCGCGCACGAATCCTTCGCGTCCACCAGGTCTTCCAGGTCGATCTTGCCGTAGTCCCCCATCACGCACACCCGGGCCCCGCGGATGTTCTCGGTGACCGCGCGGAGGTCCTCCTCGCCGGTGCGCCGCCACCGGCCGTACTCCTCCTCGCTGAAGTATTTACTGCTGCTGCGAAAGCCCAGCTCCACGATGTCCACGCCGCTCTTGGAAAGGCTGCGGTACACGTCCCGGGCCAGCTCCCTGCTGAAGTGCCAGCCATTGACGTACCCCCCGTCGCGCAGGGTGCAGTCCAGAATCTCCGGATTTCTGCTTGTTTCGCTGCTCATACAAGTACATTGTAAAGGATAAGCAAGGCGACGGGAAGCCTTGAATAGTACGGCCGTCACGAATCCGTGAAGATTTCGCCGGGTTGGGGGATCTCCTGAGCGGGTTCTGGATTCGGCCGCGTCCGCCGTCAGGCGGACCATTACTTGCGCGATCGAGCC
>CAYMFW010000081.1:0-20136 GCA_964389785.1 uncultured Planctomycetota bacterium | reverse complement strand
TGGCACGGATGTCCTCGACCGCCCTGTCCGCCGCCGCTTCGACGGAATCCGTTCCCGCCCGGCCGCGCGCCGCGCCGCGGACGGCGGCGTCCTGCGCAAGCTGGACCTTGAACTCCTGGAAGCCGGAATACCCCAGCCGCCTGCAGAAGCGCATCACCGTACCGTAGCTGACGCCGCTGCGGCTGACGGCGTCGGTGATCGATTCGTAGATGAGCCGGCGGTCCTTCAGCGCGAAGTCGGCGAACCGCTTCTCCTGCGCGGTGAGCTGCGGGTACGAACGCCGGATAAGGTCGCGACAGGGCCGGGCCACCGCTCACCTCCCGCCGTATGGAGTGAATATAATATTCATATATTCCATAATAGAGAATATTATATCCGCCTCCCGAGGCCTGTCAAGCCTGGGCCGGAGGTCCCGATACCTACCACCCCCGCTTATCGATATCGAACGGGACGACGTCGCAGGTCCCCATGTACCAGGTGAGCATCCGGTCCTTCAGCTTCGCCAGCACGTCCGCGTACGCCGGGTCGTCCACCACGTTGTTCAGCTCCCCCGGGTCCTTCGCGAGGTCGTACAGCTCGTCGGATTCGTAATGGCGCCGTATGTATTTATGCTCCTTCGTCCGGCACATCGCGGCCTTGGTGTGATACGGCGGGTTCTCCACCGGCTGGAGAGCGACGCGCGGCCAGTAGAGGCCGTCCGGCGTCATGCTCGACGAGCTCTCCACCTCCATGCAGTGCTTCTCGCCGCGCAGCCGGCCGCCCTCGCAGAACGCGGCGTGGCGGACGTCGTCCGTGTCGCCCGCGAGCACCGGCAGGAGGCTCTTCCCGAAATGCGAGTACCCCGGATCGATACCGGCAAGCTCGTAGACGGTCGCCGGGAAGTCTATCAGTTCCACCATCGCGTCGCTGACGCGCGGCTTCACCTTCTGGCTCGCGGGCGGCTTGGCCAGGAACGGGACCCGGGTCAGGGAGTCCTCGAACGTGTTCTGCGTCTTCTCTACGATACCGTAGTCTCCGGTGTAGTCCCCGTGGTCGGAGAACAGGAACACCGCCGCGTCGTCATAGATGCCAGCCTGACGACACGCGTCCAGCACCCGGCCGACCTGGTCGTCCACGCGCGCGCACATCCCGTAGTAGGTCGCCCGAAGCTCCGCCCAGCGCTCCTCCGTCCACCCCTTCATGTTCAGCCGGTCCCACACCCCCTTCAGAAGCGACGCCTTTCCCTCCCAGCTCTCGGGCGTCGGCACGCGGGGAGGGATCTTCGCCCGGTCGATCGCGCTGTAGTACGGCTCCTCCACCTGGTACGGGGGGTGAGGAAAGCCGAGCGGCAGATATATGAAGAGCGGCTTGTCGCCGTCGTATTCCTTCACGAAGTTGATCGCGCCGAGCACCATCGCCCAGTCGTAGTCGCAGTATATCTCGTCGCCGCCCTTGTCCAGCTTCCCCCGATAGAAGCTGTAGTAGTTGTCTCCGTCGGGATCGCCCCGCCACTCCCCCGGTCCGCCGAAATGGGGCTCCTGAAGCGTCAACCCCCACTTCTCGAGGTGCTCGTCGTGGACGCGGAACTTCACGTCGCAGTACTCGTCGTACCCGTCCTGCCCCGGCACCAGGTCGTTCTTGCCGCCCCACCATACGAAGTAGCCGTGGTCCTTCAGGATCTTCAGCAGGTTCGGCTCCCCGTGCCGGGGACGCAGCATGTGGTGCATGGTGCGGTGGCCCCGCACGTGCGGATACCACCCCGTCATGAAGCTGCAGCGGCTCGGGGTGCACACCGGGTTCTGGCAGAACGCGTTGCGGAACGACACGCCCTCGGTCTCGGCGAACCGGTCCGCGTTCGGCGTCACCGCCGCCGGATCGCCCATGTGGCCCAGCACGTCGCCGCGCCACTGGTCCGGGTTGAAGAGAAGTATGTGCGGTGCCTTGCTCATAACCATTGGTCTTAACAGGAACCGCAGATACTGTCAAGACGGGCTGCAGGAGATCCTTCGCTCATTCTCGGCGCCCTTTTCGGAATTGGGCGCCTCCGAGGCAAGGTTCGCCCGGCCAAGGAAAGGTCCGCCTGACGGCGGACAGCCGGTCGAACCTGGAACCCGCTCAGGATCTCCTGCAGCCCGTCACCGGTAACCGGTTGACAATGTTACGCTCGGCGGGCATTATACTTGCGTATTCCGAGACAATTCGAGAGGAGAAAACGAATGGTACGAACCGTCACGATACTGCTGGGCACCGCGGGGACCCTTCTGCTGCTCGCCGGGCCGGTGTTCAATCTGATTGACCAGAAGCTGGCGACGTTCGGCGGAATAGCGGCCTTCGTGCTCACCGCCTCGCTCAACGCCATCTTCAAACCCAAGGACAAGAAGTAGCAGCCGGCCGCAGTAGAAATGGATTCGTAAAATAGCTGCTAAACACATAGGAATAGTCGCCTGCAGCGCGGAAGGCGCGGCGCTCTGTTACCGCACGCTCTGCGCCGAAGCGTCCAAGATTATGGGCGAGCACATGCATCCCGAGACGTCCCTGCACACGTATCCGCTGGCGGAGTACATGGTGCACATCAGGGCCGGCGACCGCGAGGCGATCGCCGGGATGATGCTCGCGTCGGCGCGCAAGCTTGCCGACGTGGGCGCGGACTTCGCCATCTGTCCCGACAACACGATACACGAATCGTTCGACCTGGTCGCGCCGAAGTCCCCGATACCGTGGCTGCATATCGGCGAGGAGGTGGGACGGGAGGCGCGGTCGAAGGGCTTCACGAAGCTGGCGATCACCGGCACGAAATACCTGATGACCGGACCGGTGTACCCGGAATCGCTGAAGAAGTTCGATATCGGGTGCGAGATACCGGACGAAGGCGACAGAAAGAAAATCGATGATATCATATTCGACGAGCTGGTGAACGGGAGGTTCCTCGAGAAGTCGCGCCTGTACTTCAACGAGGTGTATCAGAAGATGAAGGACCGGGGCTGCGATGCGGCGGTGCTGGGCTGCACCGAGATACCGCTCCTGGTGGACCCGGACGACTGCCCGCTGCCCGTACTGGATTCAACGCGTCTCCTCGCCCGTGCGGCGATCGGGGAAGCACTGCGTTAACAGGGCATCGGACGCAACACCTTTCCGCGTTACCGTCAGCGTGCCGTGATCGGCGAGGGACGTCCATTCCACGTCGAGTTCCTCCCCGTCCGTGATGCCGCTGTAACCGTACGTGCCCTCGAGCCCGAGATCGGTCTCCCCTTCGAACACCCACGCGTCACCGTCGGACCGCGGCCTGAACATGACGATATCCTCTGAATCGAACACCCCGTAATGGCCTGAGAGGAACCGGGCCTCGAACGCGCCGTTTCCGTTCGCGCGGATGACGCATCGCAGGCCCCCGCCGTCGCCCGCGCCTTCGCTCGTCCACGTGCCCTCCCACCGGCCGGACAGCAGATCGGTGTCGTCGGCAGCTTTGTCCGATGCGGCGCTCCACGCGCCCGCGAAGCGTTCCCGGGACACGACGGTTCGACACGTGTAGTACCCGGCCAGGAAGAGGAGCGACGCGGCGATAAGGATACCCCCGCCCGCGCCGATACGCTTGAGCCATCGTTTGAGCATCACGACGGCACCTCCCTGCCGGGGTTCACACATACCTGAACTTCCATTCGTAGTTCAATTCCACGCCGTGCGGGTAGTCCCGATACGCATAGAGTTCGATGCTCACGGGCGCGGCGATATCCCGGGCGAGGCGATCGGTAACGAGCGCTGTAAGCCGCGCGGAGAGCTCCTTACCGGGTTTCAGCTGGATTTTGATACGCATCCCGCCGTCGTCCGGGCTCATCCGAAAGTTGCCGGTGATGCTCGCGGCGAGCTCGTCGCTGCGGTAGATGCTCGACTTCACGTGTTCCGGGGTGACCGTCCCGCCGGCAACGGCGATGCCGTTTCCCGCCCGGCCCCACAGAGAGACGAAGGGCAAACGGAGCTTCGGGATCATGTCGCCCAGGCCGGCGCGGCGAAGCAGATCGCAGAATTCCGTGTGGCCGTGCACGCTTCCCCGGTCGCCCGTCCGGTACCGCACCAGGGGCACGGGAGCGGCGGCGGCGAGCCGGGTGAAGACGAGCTCCCCGTCCATGTCCTCAACGAAGATCCGCGTCGGATCGTACTGGAACAGCAGGGGACAAACGTCCGAGCCGGCGCCGTACACCGAACGGAGCGCGTCCGGATCGCGCAGGAACGCCCGGCGCAGCCGCACCGTTTCGGCGGATTCCATGAAGAGCGACAGGCCCAGCTCGCAGGTGCCCATGTTAGAGAGGATCAGCGAGCCGCCCGGCTCATGCGGAGACCGTTCCAGCAGACGATAGAGGTAGGAGCGATATTCCTCCGGGAACCAGTCTTCCCCGAGGATCAGGTGCATCGACACGGTGCTCCAGTCGATGCCCTCGTCGATGCCCTGCTCCAGCACCTGCTTGGCAAAGAAGGCGTTCCCGATCAGTATGAACTGATCGAAATCGTCGCGCAGCCGGCGAACCAGCTCCAGCACCGAGTCGGGCCTGACACTGGTCGCGGCGGTGGTCAGGTCGGTATCTATGTGCGTGCCCATGGCCAGCGCGTTGATCAGCATCGTCTTCCGGCGGGAGGTATCGAACCACAGATCGAGCAGCACCCCGGCCTTCCGGGCGAAGCTCCGGCATTCCTTCCGGCTTATCAGCCCGAAGGAATAGCCGTTCCCGCCCGCGCCGGAACTGACCATCACGCTTCCCACGTCGGAAAACGTTCCCGTTCTACACAGGGACCGCAGCCGATTACCGGAAAAGAAATCCTTCTGGATCACCGGAACCCGTTCCCTGAAGTCCCGCAGGGTCCTGATCCCGCGCGGGGCCGATTGCGCACGCAACATCATGTCACGGTATGCCGTGACGGTCCGGCAGGCACGGTGAAAGGCCCTCACCGCCCGTTCCCCGCTCTTTTCTTCCAGGCGGTCCGGATCCAGCCTCGTGAGGTGACGGACGAGGAGGCCCTTTCTGAGCCGGGTGAGCACGCTCACCGATCGCCCTCCGCAACGCGCACCGGCTCCAGCTCGGGGTACAGCCGCTGAAGATACCGGAGCTGATCCGGGGAACACTGATCGAGAAGATTCGACTTCTCCAGAAAGAAATACAGTACGTCTTCCAGGGACATCGCTCGTACCGCGTCTTCAAACCATGCGTTCACAGCTTCCTCCATGTCTCGTCGAGACGAACGAAGAAATCGTACATATTGTAGGCAGGACGGGGTCCCGCCTGTCGCCGGCGGAATCGCTCGGGGGCCGTCACCAGGTCCAGGCGGATCGCCACGGAAGCCGCGCCGTTCGCATTGGGGTCGGACCGCTCGCCGCCGATTTCGTCGAACAGCAGTACCCGCCGATAGAACCGGGCGTGCTCCGGGCTGACCACGACGGTGAAATCATGAGCGGTCAGGTAGAACTTGGCGTAATAATACACCACTCTATACATGTGGAGGATCGCCTGCAGCCGCGTCGAGAACGAGGCCCCGCGCACCGCCAGCCCCGCGATCTCACACGGGCGGCGCCCCTGCCGGCGCAGGCCGTCGATTTCCTCCCGATACATCCGTTCCATGGGCAGGCCGAGCGGCGAATCGGGCACCGCGGTCGCGGTCGCGACGATCTCCCCGTTCCTGCACATGATAAACGTCGCGGTGGCAGGCAGGATGTGATGAAGCGAGTACCACAGCCCCCCGCCCCCGCGGCCGGTGAAGCCCTCCTCCCGGTAAGCCCGGTACACGAACGCGTACGCGGCCTCCCGTTCCTTCCGGGTGGAGGCCACGCCGATCTCACAGCGCTCACCCGCAATATTCGCCGATATCCGGCTCGTCGGGCGGGGATACCGCGGCTGCCGCACGAGCGGCACGGTAAGCGCGACGGACCCGTTACCGAACACGTTCCATCCTCCACACCGCCACCCGGTCGATGGCCGTCCTGCCGTTCAGCACGCCTATCAGCAGCCGCCGCTCCCCGGAATCCGGGTATATCTCGTGCGCTCCGCACTTGTTCCTCACGAAGAAGACCCTGGTTTCTATGACCTTCCGGCCCGTTTCGTCCGTCCGGCTCACGTATTCGGTCCGGGTGCTGTGCCATTGCCCTATCTGCGACTGCGTCAGCTCCCGCTTGGAGAAGACGGTCCTGATCGGCTTCACCAGCCATTCGAGGCCGTGACAGTGGATGAAGGCGCCGAACCCGTCCTCGTATTCCTCCTCAACCTTATACTCCACCTCCATCGACCAGGCCTCCTCACCGATCGACGGCATCTGGATGCCGATCCCGACGTTCGCGAGCCCTTTCGTGTCTATCATCACGCACGACGTTTCCCTGCCCGCGCGTTTTCGGGTCTCGACACGCACCCGCTTCAGATCCTCGCCGGTGAGCGGCTCAAAGTGATACTGCGTCCGGCCCATGACGCGCGTCCATTTCCCGAGGCCGGTCGAGAAGTCGTCCTGGAATACGATCTCGCCGTCGCGGTATTTCGCCCCGCCCGCCGGAGCCGCGGCCTCTGCCGCGATTGCCGGGACGCCGACCGTGAGATGGTCCCCCGCCGCCAGCCGCGACACCGCACCGTCCGCCAGGTCCGTCACCTGCACGAGACCGGACACGACGTCCACTCGCGTGGACGTGTCATCCGCGCACACCGTCAGTCGGGTCCCCATGATCTCGACGCGCGCGTGGCGAGTGGTGATCGTCATCGGTTTTCCGAGGGGCTGAGGCGCCGCATCCAGATCGATCTCCCCCTTCCGAAGGCCTATATGCTTCCCTTCCGCGTCCTCCCCGACACGGAGCTCGGAGACCCGGCCGACCGTCACGCGGGTATCCTCTCCTTCGTACCGGATCACGCACGATTCGCCGGCACCGGTCGCCACGTGGTCTCCCGACACCAGGACAAGGCCGGCCTCCACGGTGACAACACTCCCCTGCCGGGTCACCCGCACTGCCCCGCCGAAAGTCTCTATCCGCGCCAGTATTTTCTCGGGCATCCGCCCGGCCTCGCGCATGTTGTACAGCACCGTTCCGGTCACCACGGCCAGACAGGCCGCCGCGACCAGGCCGATCCACCACGCCACGGACGGCGTCGGGCGCCGGACCGACGGTCTTCGCCTCGCCGCGGACGACGCGGGCGCGCGCGCCTCCTCTCTCTTTCTTCCGCACACCCGTATCAGCAGGCTTCTCTCCTGCAGAAAATCCGTGAAGCGCTTCTGAGCCTCCAGACCGCTCTCCAGAAGCGACTTCAGCCCGGCCGCCTCTCCGGGAGTAAGCTCCTCCCGAAAGTATTTCTCGAACAGCTCTTCGCTCATGATCCCGCCGCCCCCCGCGCCAGATGGGTATCCACGCACTGCCGCAGCTGCTTGCGCATCCGCGACAGGGTGATCCGCACCGCGTTCGCGGTCTGCCCGATCGCGCCGGCCAGCTCGTCGCATGACTTCCGGTCCCAGTAGTAGCCGATGAGTATCCTTCTGGCCTTCGCGGCGAGCCCGTCCACGCAGGTCTCGAGCGCCCGCGCCCGCTGCCGGTGTTCCGCCGCTCTCTCCTCGTCGAAGTGAGCGTTCAACGCGTTGGCTACCGCGTCAACCAGCTCGATATCCTCGACGGAGGTTCCCCTGCGGCGCCGGCGCACGATCTCCTTTGCCTTGAAGAACACCATCTGGCGAACCCACGGGAAGATGCCGTACGCGGGGTCGTATTCCCGCCACTTGTCCATCAGCACCAGGAAAGCGTTGTGGACCGCGTCCTCAGCCAGCGCCCAGTCCCGGAGCACGCCGTACGCGAAGCTCACCAGGGCCTCGCGGAACGCGAATGCCTCCTTCATCACCTGCTGCTGATCGGGCTTCTTCATGAGTTCCTCCACCGTAGATTGACACCCGCCGCGAAATCATGTCAAGGAATTACGTGAAGATCGGGGACAGCGCCCGCCCTTCGGTTACAACCCCATTTCACAAAATAGGTTACGCAGTGCACTGCCGGGGCACCCTATTCAACAGAATTCCATATATTTGCACATTAGTACAGGGCCCCGCGCCTTGCGAGACGACGGAACACACGCCCCTGGTACCAGCCCTGCAAGAACTGGCTCGATCAGAATCAGACGAACTGGGTCGACATGCCCCGCCAGCCCGGCGCGTATCTTCCCGTCGAGATCCTGTGGGACCCGATAATGAAGGTGAGAGACTGGGGGTGCTGGGGACCGTACCCATGGTCTCTCACGTACGACCTGGGCAACGGCAATCAGATTCTCCGCGTGGGAACGGAGGAGGAAAGGGACACGCTCTCGAAAGGTGGCGCGGTAGGAACTCACCGCGCGTCATCAATGTGCTTGAGTCATACGCGCCGTATATGGTATCTACAGGCATGAAAACAATGGAGGAATGAAATGGTATCACTGAAATGCGCTTCCTGCGGCACCGGTATGGAGCAAGTGACGTCCGCCGACATGACGGTCGAGAGATGTCCGAAATGCGAGGCGGTATTCCTGAACAAGGGAGAGCTGAACAACCTCGCCACCGGGATGTCCGGGGACATCGAGTACTGCTCGATCGACGGGGATTTCCACGAAGACCGCTTCCCGACACGGAAGTGTCCGAAGTGCCCCGATAACCTGATGAAGAAGATCAACCTGCTGCGGCTTTCCGGGGTCATCTTCGACTACTGCCCGGAGTGCGAGTCCTTCTTCCTCGACAGCGGGGACGTGAAGAAGATGAACACCGAACTCAAGGCGCTGACGGCGAACAAGGACGCCGAGGAGTACCGGGTCGAGCGCGACGGGCACCTGGTGCGGATAGACCAGACGAGCGACGTGGTGCAGAGCGAAGTCGTCCCGGGTATTCCCGTTGCCGCCCCGACACCGACCGCGTGCGTGAGGATCACCGTCTTCTACGGCACCCCGATTGGCACGGAGCTGCGCATCTTCCAGGAGTCGTGGCCGACACGCCTGCTGAAGGCAGTCGGGCTGTTCAACGGAGAGGATATCGAAACGGGCAACGGAAAATTCGACGATATCTACCGGGTGCAGGGAACGGATGACTCGATGGTCCGGTCCGCGCTGAGCGCCCGGGCGATCGAGCTCCTCCTGAAGCTGGCAGAGAAGAAGATGTGCGTCTATTCGCAGCCGGGCACGCTGGAGGTATCGGCCAACTCGGTCACGTACACGGAGGGTCCGTACCAGCCGGACGGGCTGAAGGACACGGTGGACAGGGCCGAACCCCTCACGGATCACCTGGTCGCGCTGGCGACCGCGCTTACCACCAGGAAAGAAGAATAGAGGAGCAGCATAATGGCGGGCGGACAGCATTATTCGGAGTACCAGAAGGGCATCATCAAGCGCTACTACGAGAACAGGGAAACGATAATGACCCAGAAGCTGGGAGAGCTTGTGGGTGACCTGTACCTGTGCACGGACAAGAAGAAGGCCGACCGGCTGTGGGCCCGTGTGGAGAAGGCGCTGGCCAACGCCGGGGTCCACAAACACCTGATAGGCGTGATCGTCCGTGAACGAAGCATCGCCCGCCTGGCCGAGGTCGTCGGCGACATCTTCTGAGATGAAGATAGCCGTATTCGGCAAGTTCCGTCACCGCACCAGGACGACCGGTTTCATCATCGACGCGTTTCAACGCGCCGGTCACGAGACGCGGTGGTTCAACCGCTTTCGGTGGAGGCGCTTCATCGGCGAGAAGCGAACCGGCCGTCTTCTTCTCGGCAGGGCGCTTCGCTTCGCCCCCGACCTGGTGTTCGCGATGACGACGGACTGCCCCACCGAAGTGCTCGGGGAGCTGGCGAAGACATGCACCGTCGCCGTCTTCTCCGACCGGTACGACGAGGAGCCGGACCCGGCGCTGGTGGAGCGGGGAAAGGCGAGCAGCGTGTTCTTTATGGCGGTCGACGGCCTCCGGCAGATGTATATGGACGCGGGCGTGCCGAACGTGGTGTACCTGCCCCAGGGCTGCGACGCCATCGCGCACCGGCCGGTGAGCGATGCCGGGGCGCGGTACCGAAGTGATGTCGCCTTCATCGGCAAGCCGCGGCCGTACCGCACCGAGCTCTTGAAGAAGGTCGCCGAACGATTCGGCCTGAAGGTGTGGGGACCGGGATGGAAGGGCTCCGGCTTCCCTCTCGGCAGGACCAACGTGACGCCGCGGCATTACGCGAGCGTGTGCGCGGGGACGGCGATTCTGCTCGGTGCGGACATCGCTCCCGGCGTGCGGCTGTGCTACTCGAACCGGACGTACATCACACTCGGGTGCGGCGGGTTCCTCCTCACCAGCTACGTGAACGGGCTGGAGGACGTGTTCGAGAACCGGAAGCACCTGGCGTGGTACAGGTCGGACGAGGAGTGCGTGGAGCTGATCGATTACTATATGAAGCGCCCCCACGAGCGGATGGCGATCGCCGACGAGGGCTCCCGCTACGTCCACGACAATTACACGTACGACCACTTCGTGAAGCGCGTTCTCGACGCGGTGTCTGGTCTCGAGTCATAACTCTTTGCCGAACGGCGCCAGGTCTTGAGCG
The DNA here is from genome assembly GCA_964389785.1 of uncultured Planctomycetota bacterium. Lineage (GTDB taxonomy): Bacteria > Planctomycetota > CAYMFW01 > CAYMFW01 > CAYMFW01 > CAYMFW01. The sequence goes on along the minus strand of CAYMFW010000081.1, from coordinate 9,617 downwards.
AACGGCACCCGTTCTTCCCGCCTGCTGCCCGCACAGTCATTTGTTTATTTGTGAACGTCCCCTCTTGCGGTAGAATAGCCCTCTTATGAAGGTCCTGTTCATTTATCCCAATGTGGGCTGTCAGATAGGCTTCAACTACGGCCTGGCGCACATCTCGTCCGTGCTGAAAGGCAACGGACACGAGGTGGAGCTGCTGAACGTGTGCGAGAAGATAGACCCGGACGTCGCGCCGTGGTCCGTCGCGGCCTGGGCGGCGGCGCTCGAGCCGGACCTGATAGGCCTCTCGATAGTCACCAACCAGTTCGCGTATTCGTGCGACCTGGCGAAGGCGCTGCGTTCCGTGTGCCCGGGCGTGCCGATCGTGTGCGGCGGGCCGCACGCCACGATGGCGCCGGAGGACACGATCCAAACCGGCCTTTTTGACTTTGTCTGCGTCGGGGAGGGCGAGCACGCGATGCGGGAGCTGGCCGACGCGCTCCAGAAGAACGAAGACACGACGTCCATTCCAAACATGTGGGCCCGCGCCGGCGATGAGATCCGCCGCAACCCGGTGCGACCGTTCTGCGATCTGGCCGACCTGCCCCCCAAGGACTACAGGCTGTTCGACTTCCAGGAGCTGATCGACGCCAAGCAGGGCTGGGTCGGCGTGATGCCGACCCGCGGCTGTCCGTTCAAGTGCGGGTACTGCATCAACCACGTGATCGTCGATATCTATAAAAGAGACGCCGGCTGTAAGCTGTCCGACTACATACGCCGCCAGCCGGTGACGGATTTCCTCGACGAGCTCGGGTGGCTGGTCGACAATTGTGAAAACATATCCGTCTTCATCTTCGACGACGACATCTTCACGCTCAACAAGGACTACCTGAGGGAGTTCGCGGAGGGCTACTCCGCGCGCTTCGATATCCCCTTCGTGTGCAACGCCCACGTAAGGTTCTTCGACGACGAGACGGCCGGCCTCTTGAAGAAGGCGGGCTGCTGGATGGTGAAGTTCGGCCTGGAAAGCGGAAGCGACCGGGTCCGTCGCGCCGTGCTGGGCCGCCCGATGACGAACGAGGCGATCGAACAGGCGATCGCGGCCGCCCACGCGCAGGGGCTCCAGACGTCCACCTTCGTGATGATGGGCCTGCCGGAGGAGACCCCGGGGGACATGTATGCCACCGTGGACTTGCTTGCCAAAGCACAGCCCCACCGCTTCCGCTGGTCCATCTTCTTCCCGTATCCCGGCACCCTCCTGTATGATCTGTGCCGCGAGAAGGACCTGATAGACGGGGACAAGATGCGGGAAATGACGAACTTCACGGACGACACCTGCCTCCGGTTCGACGACGGCCACGTCCGGCTGATACACCGGATGCGGGCGTTCTACCCGTGGTTCGTGAACGCGCGAATGCCGGGAAAGACCGGGGAACGCTTCGGCGGGCTGGTCGAACGCATCATCGAGGCGCCGGAGGACGGGCTGGACGCTCTGCAGGCCGAGGGGGACGCGCTGTGTGAAGAGCTGAGAGAAACCGCCTCCTCGAAAAAGCAGAGGGTCCGCTTTTATCAGGTGAAGTACAACCCGTTCATGGCGTCCCGCAGCGACGCCGCGGGGCTGTGAGATGAGATCGATCGCGGACCTGGACCCGAAGACGATACTGATAGTCGCGCCCAACTGGGTGGGCGACCTGGTGATGGCCACCCCCGCCATCCGTGACATCCGCAAGAGTTTCCCGAATGCGAAGATCAGCATGGTGGTCCAGAACTGGCTGAGCGAGATAATCGAGGGCAACCCGTACATCGACGAGATGATCCTCTTCGACAAGCGCAACAGAGATTCCGGTTTCCTCGGCTTCTTCCGCTTCGTCCGCCGGCTCCGCCGGATGGACATCGACGTCGCGCTGATACTGCCCCACTCGTCGCGGTCCGGCTGGGCGGCCGGGCTGTCCGGGGCGAAGTACCGCATCGGCTACAACCGGGGCGACCGGTTTCTATTCCTCACCGACTGGCTGTGGCCTGAGAAGGAGGGACGGAAGTGGCTCCCGGTGCCCAAAACGTTCTATTACTTCAAGCTCCTCAACGAGACCGGGCTTGAGACCGGCTCCGAGAAGCTGGAGCTATACTGCCTGGAGAAGGATCGGACGCACGTAGCGGAGCTGATGAAGGCGAACAACATCGGGCCCGACGACCGGCTGATACTGATGACGCCGGGCGCCAACTTCGGCAGCTCGAAGTGCTGGTTCCCGGAGCGATTCGCCGAGGCGGGCGACCGGATGAGCGAGCGTTTCGGCGCCAGGGTCGGCCTGGTGTACGGTCCGGGTGAGGAGCGCATCGCGGAAGACATACTCAAGGCATCGAAGACCGACATCACCAACTTCTCGGAGGAAATACTGCCGCTCGGCACGCTGAAGGCGCTCGTCGAGCGCTGTGACCTGATGCTCACGAACGACACCGGCCCCCGGCACTTCGGCGTCGCGTTCGACAAGCCGGTGGTGGTGGTGATGGGCTCGACCGATCCGAGACACACGAACACCAACCTGGAGAAGCAGATCGTCCTGCGGCACGACGTCCCCTGCGGCCCGTGCCACATACCCGCCTGTCCGACGGACCACGAGTGCATGCGGCTGATAGCGGTGGATGACGTCCTGGACGCGGTCGAGAAGCTGGTCGAGAAGTACTGGTGAAATTCGGGGACATGGCAATAGAGTGACAGGATACTCTATCTGTGCCCGGGAAAAGCAGGGACAGGGAAGAAGCAGAGACAGCGTCCGCTTTCTTTGGAGCCCAGGGCGGGATTCGAACCCGCGACCCCAGCTTTACGAAAGCTGTGCTCTGCCACTGAGCTACCCAGGCTGGTCGGACACTACTATATCACAAATCCGGCCGCGGCCGGAAGCCTGACTTCACAGAGAAATTGGTTATCTGTCCCCGGATTCTGAGGTATACTGTGGCCGGCGACGAAAGAGGAGGTGGTGAAATGAGCACGGCTGACGAGCTGGAGAAGCTGCAGGCGCTGAAGGACAAGGGGACCCTCTCGGAGGAGGAATTCAAGAAGGCCAAGGAATCACTCCTAGCCAGGGACCGCCCGGCGGGAGAGAAGATCATGGACGCGGTCGACACTTTCTCGTCGGACGTGAACAGGTGGAGCATGTTCATTCATCTCTCCCAGTTCTGCGCCTACCTGGTCCCCGCGCTGGGCATAGTCGTGCCGATCGTGATGTGGCAGATGAAGAAGAACGATCCCACTGTGGACAAGCACGGGAGGATCGTCACCAACTGGATACTCACGGTAGTCATCCTGGGACTCGTGTCCTACCTTCTCTGCTTCGTATTGATAGGATTCGTACTCCTGGGTCTGCTGCTCGTGCTCGTTGTGCTCTATCCGATAATCGGAGGTATTAAGGCAAACAACGGGGAGGTATGGAAGTACCCGTTCTCCCTTCAGATCTTTCGTGTCGAAGATGATGAGGATAAGCCGTCCACGCAGGACGAGACTCCCACCAAGTTCTGCTGAAGACAGAAAGGGATTCCATGGCGAACAACGAACCGGCAGTGACGACGAAGATAATAAGCCAGATCGAGGCCCGGCTGATGGCGGACGGGAAGCTCACCAACGAGGAGCACGAGTTGCTTCACCGGATGGTCGCCAAGCAGAAAGAGGCCGAGGCGGAGAAGCTGAAGCCGATCGAGGAACTGGTAGCGCGCATCACCGCGGACGGAATCCTCACCAGGAACGAGATGAAGCAGCTGCACGAGGCCATCATGGCGGACGGCGAGGTCAGCTCCGACGAGTTGATGATACTCCAGGGGCTGGTCGCAAAGCTGTCGAGAGGGGAATTGAAGGAGAAGTAGGCAATCGCTAGCGGTTTTTGTACTTGGCGAGCCACTTCATGAAGGCGGTCGTCGAGTGGTCCTTGGGCCCACCCGTTATCGCTATCTCGCCGCCGTAGGAGCGCACCACCTCGCGTTCGGGGAGATTCTCGGGGGTGTAGTCGCTTCCCTTCGCGTGGATATGCGGTTTCAGCAGGAGCAGCAGGTCGTTGCAGTCCATCTCCCCGAATATCGTGACGTAGTCCACACACTCCAGTGAGCTCATGATGAAGGCCCGTTCGATGTCCGGCACCAGCGGGTAGTCGTCACCCTTCAGCGCCTTGACGGAATCATCGCTGTTCAGCCCGACGATAAGGATGTCGCCGAGCGACTTCGCCTCGGCCAGACACCGGATATGCCCGACGTGTATGACGTTGAAGCAGCCGTTGGAGAAGACGATCTTCTTCCCGGCCGCCTTCAGGCCCTCCACGATGACGGCCAAACGGTCGTGCTCGGGCACGAACTTGTCTACCAGGTCGTATCTCGGTTCACTCATGGTGCGTAGGATATCATGTTTGAATCGTTCCATCCACCAACCGTATCGTTCGTGTCGCCATGTCGGAGAAGGACTCGTCGTGGGTGACTGTGACGAATGTAACGTCCTTCTCCCGGTTGAGCTTCGCAATCAGGTCCATAATCAGTTTTCCGGTCGCGGTATCCAGGTTGCCGGTCGGCTCGTCCGTGAAGATGATCTCCGGATCGTTGAACATCGCCCGCGCCACCGCGACCCGCTGCCTCTCCCCTCCCGAGATCTGCGACGGCATGTGCTTCGCCCTCTCCGTCATCTCAAGCTCGTTCAGCAGCTCCATCGCGCGCGTCTGCAGGTCCCTGCCGCCGGAGCGCGATATCATCCCCGGCGACATCACGTTCTCGAGAACGGACAGCTCCGGTATCAGGTGATGGAACTGGAACACGAAGCCGAACGACTGCCCCCGTATCCGCGCCGCCTCCCCCTCGGACAGGCGCGACAGGTCCCTGTCACCGAACTTCACGATGCCGGACGACGGCCGGTCCAGCGCACCCATCACGTGAAGCAGAGTGCTCTTCCCGGCCCCGGACGGCCCGAGCACGACCAGGATCTCCCCCTTCACCACCTCCACATCAACGCCCCGGAGCGCCTTGACCGTCGCGGCCCCCATCCGGTACTCCCGGTGCAGACCGGAGCAGGTAATGATCGGTTCGCCCTTTTCCATCACTCGTACCTCAATGCTTCCACCGGGTCCAGCCGCGCCGCGCGCAGGGCTGGCAGCACCGCCGCGCACACGCTCAGCGTCACTGTCACCGCGCAGGTGGCGAAAATGGTCACCGGGTCTATCTCGTTCGGTATCGCGTCCAGGTAGTACACGTTCGGCGGGAACACCGCGATGCCGGTCTTCCGGTACACCAGCTCGTGAAGCCAGTTGACTCTATTGAGAAATATCAGCCCCCCCGTCGTGCCCAGAACCGACCCGATGAGTCCCATCAGGAACCCCACCGTGAGAAATATGGTGGTGATGCCGCTTCGCGTCGCCCCCATGGACTTCATGATGCCGATGTGGCGGGTTTTGTGCGTCACCATCATCGACAGCGTCCCGGAGATCGAAAACGCCGCCACCAGTATGATGAAGGCGAGAATCACCGCCATCACGTTCTTTTCCAGATTGGCCGCGGTCAGCAGGTTCGCCCGCCGCTCCTCCCACGTCTGCACCCGGAACAGGCCCTGGCCCTCCAGCTCCCTCACCACCCGGTTCCGCACCTCCTCCGCGTCCGTGCGGTAGTCCTCAACCATGATGGATATCGTGGTCGCGCCGTCCTTCATGTCGAGCAGCTTGCGGACGGTCGCCAACGAGCCGTACATCTGCCGGCTATCGTACTCGTACATGCCGGACTTGAACTTGCCCATAATCGGAAGAATGCTCTCCTTGGCTCCGTCCTTGCCCAGTGAGTGGACGGTGGCGAGACTGCCGGGGAACATATTCATGAATTTGCCGAGCTCGATGCCCACTATCAGCCCTTCCGTGCCAGCGCCGTCGTCGAAGCGGAACTCCCCCTCCACGTAGCTCGCGAGCCGGCTCACCTTTGTCTCCGCGGCCGGGTCCACCCCGATCAGCCACGACCACGTCGTCTGCCCGAAGGCCTGCACCAGCACCAGCGTCTCCACACGCGGCGCGGCGCCCTTCACCTTCGGGATTTTCTCGATCCTGTCGATCAGCTCCTGCGGGTTGCCGAAGCCCTCCGGCGAGTAGCTCTCAACGATGACGTGGGACAGCATCCCCCTGATGCGCTCCCGGAACTCCCGGCTGAAGCCCTTCATGACGGACACCACCACCACCATGGTCATCACGCCGAGCACTATGCCGAGCACGCAGAGCAGGTTCGTCTTCCTGGAGCGAAGGAACCGGAAGGCGAAGAAAAACGTGTACATCAATCCTGCCCGGAGGACGGCTTGGGACGGAGCAGGGGGAAGAGCACCACTTCCCGTATGTTGGGGGAATCGGTCATCAGCATCGCCAGCCGGTCCACGCCGAGCCCGAGCCCGCCAGCCGGCGGCATCCCGTACCTGAGCGCGGTAACGAAATCGTCGTCGAAGCGCTGGGCCTCGTCATCGCCCTTCTCGCGCTCCCTGTTCTGCGCCTCGAACCGCCTGGCCTGCTCCTCCGGGTCGTTCAGCTCGGTGAACGCGTTGCCGACCTCGAGGCCGGCGATGTACGGCTGGAACCTCTCTACTATCCTGGGGTTAGCGGGGCTCCGCTTGGCCAGCGGCGACAGCTCTATCGGGTAGTCAACCAGGAACGTCGGCTGTATCAGGTTGGGCCGGACGAACGTCTTGAGGACCTCGTCCACCACCTTGCCGTACCCGGCGAACTCCGGGATGTCGGCGCCCAGCCCGCGCGCCTTCTCGCGAGCCTCTTTCTCGTCCTCGATCGCGGAGAAATCCACGCCGGTCTTTTCCTGGATCGCCTCGAAGAACAGCTTCCGGGGCCACGGCGGCGTCAGGTCTATTTCGTTCCCCTGATAGGTTATCTTCGGCCCGCCGTGCAGCTTCACCGCCAAGTGATTCACCAGCCTCTCGGTCAGGTCCATCATGCTGTGATAGTTGCCGAACGCCTCGTAGATCTCCACCATGGTGAATTCCGGGTTGTGCTGGGGCGATATCCCCTCGTTCCGGAAGTTGCGATTGATCTCGTACACTTTGCGCATCCCGGCGACCAGAAGCCGCTTCAGATACAGCTCCGGCGCGACGCGCAGATACAAGTCCATGTCGAGCGCGTTGTGATGGGTGATGAACGGCCGGGCCGTCGCACCGCCGGCGATGGACTGCATCATCGGGGTCTCGACCTCCACGAAGCCCTCCCCGTCCAGGAACATTCTCATCTCGGATATCAGCTTCGAGCGAAGGCGGAACTTCTCGGCCACCTCCCCGCTCGAGATCATGTCCAGGTATCTCTTGCGGAAGCGGATCTCCACGTCCTGCAGACCGTGCCATTTCTCGGGGAGCGGCAGGAGCGCCTTGGACAGGAAGGTGAGGGTCTTGACCTCAATCGTTGTCTCGCCCGTCTTGGTCTTGAACAGCGGGCCCTCCACGCCGACCATGTCGCCCATGTCCATCAGCTTCACCAGCTCGAACGCCTCCTCGCCCAGGATATCGAGCTTGAGGTACAGCTGGATCTTGCCGGACCAATCGTTCAGGTCCGCGAAGCAGGCCTTGCCGTGGCCGCGCTTGCCGATGATGCGCCCGGCCGTCTTCACGGTGACCTCCGCGTCCTCCTTGAACACCGCCGCCGCGTCGGCCACCGGCACCGCGCCCGGGAAGGCGGATCCGTACGGGTCCACGCCCTTCTCCTTCAGCGCGGCGAGTTTGTCGAGTCGTACCTGTTCCAGATCTTCTTCCATAGAACGGTAGCCTACACGCCGACGGGGGGTTACGTCAAGTGAGGAAACGTTCTTGAGAAATTTGAAATTTTGAGAACGTCCCCTTTGTCGTGTAGAATCGGGACATGTTTACACCAGGGCTGGTGTCGATAACGTTTCGCAAGCTGTCCCCGCGGGAGATAGTTGACCTGTGCGTGAAGGCCGGCGTGGAGGCGATCGAATGGGGAGGGGACGTCCACGTCCCCCACGGCGAACTGGAGACCGCGAAGTCGGTGCGGGCGCTGACCGAGGAGGCCGGCCTCGTCATATCGTCCTACGGCTCGTACTACCGGGTCGGGGAGAGCGAAAAGGACGGGCTGACCTTCCGGAGCGTCCTCGACACCGCGCTCGAGCTGGGCTCGCCTCTTATACGAGTATGGGCCGGGAAGCGCGGCTCGGAGAAGGCGGACGACGACTACTTCGCGATGGTCATCGACGAGACGAGACGGATCGCCGACCTGGCGGCGACGGAGAATGTGTCAATCGCGCACGAGTTCCACGCCAACACCCTCACCGACACCAACGCGTCCACCCGCCTGCTGCTGGAGAACGCGAACCGCGACGGCGTCTTCTCCTACTGGCAGCCGCCCGCGGGCTCCACCGTGGACTACTGCCTGGACGGCATCCAGGCGGTGCTCCCGTGGCTCACCGTCATCCACGTCTTCCACTGGATGAAGCACGACCGTCTTCCGCTCGCGGACGGCATCGAGAGCTGGAATACTTATCTGTCGAAGATACGGGAGAGCGGTAGGGACCACTACGCCCTGCTTGAATTCGTCAGAAACGACGATCCGGAACAGTTTCTCCAAGACGCGGAAACGCTGAAAGAAATGATTTAGGGGGACGTTCTCAAATTTTCAAGTTTCTTTCAAGACAGAAACATGCTTCCTGCAAGAAACTTGAAAATTTGAGAACGTCCCCTAGACCCAGCGGCGGACGAGGGAGTGGATGCCACCGGCCTCCTTGACCATGACGAATGGCTTTTTGCATTCGCGCGCGATGACCTCCGGAAGGGTGTATCCCATGGCCCGGCGCAGGAGCGGTTCCTGCGTGGCGCCGAGCACCACCAGATCGTAGTCCGTGGCCTCCTTGAGGATGGCGTCGGCTACACGGGCCCTCTGTATCGTCTTCTGCCGGACGCGCTCCCGGGGAATCGCCAGCCGCTCCGCGTGCTTCTCGATGAACTCCTTCAGGTCCAGCTTGCGGGTGCCGGTGTCTATCGTGAACGCGACCACCTCTCCCTCATCCTTGTCCGCCATTATACTCGCGATCTCGAGCGCGAACGGACTGTGCGGCCCGCCGGAAACAGGGACGAGCACCTTCTTGAAGTGCTTACTGCCGCACTTCTTCATCACCACCACGCTGCACGGGGCGCGCTCGATAACCGGGTCCACCGTGCTTCCCAGCGTGAAGGCGCGCGCCCGCTTGCGTCCGTGCCAGCCCATCACCAGCAGGTCTATCCTGTTCTCCCGAACCGCGCTCACGATTCCCCGGGCGATATTCCGGCAGTACCGCATGTGCGTGCTGACCGGGAACGACGGCGCCATGTACAGCGAGGCCTCGGTGAGACTCTCCCGTCCCTCGTTGATGTACCTGTCCGCGTCGTGCAGAGGCACCTGCTTGGGCACCGGCGCCATGTGCAGCAGCTCCACCCGGGCGTCCTTCACCTCGCAGATCCGGCGCGCGTTGATCACCAGCTCGATGGCGTTCGCCGGGTTGGCCAGCGCGATCATCACGCCGTACCGCTCCAGTGAGACCGGTGACCGCCGCTCCTCGAGGACCCTGATCTCGTCCTCCGTCTCGGTGACGTGGTGCCGGGAGTAGTAGTAGTACACCGCGATGCCCGCGCCCACCCAGGTCGGCGCGACGATCCACGC